>JAJFTS010000210.1 GCA_021372815.1 Deltaproteobacteria bacterium
TGTAGCCGCGGCCAACGCCGGTGTGCTGGGCCTTTTTTCCACGAGCGGGCTCTGCAATAAGGATTTTTTGCCATTTGTTTATGATGACTGGATCAAGAGCGCCGAGGCCAATCCGGAAGACGACATTACGGTTGCGATCGAAAAATTGCTGAAGAAAGCCTATCGATTGACCAAAGATAAAAACGGTGTATTCGGCATCAATGTGATGGTGTCCGCAGAGTTGCTCTTTCAGGCACAGATCATTATTGATACGGCCATTCGGGTGCGGGCGGCGACTCCGGGCATGGAAAAACATTTCAAGGTTATCTTCACCTCCGCAGGCGATCCGGTGCCCTGGCGTGAAAAGATCAAGGGAGCGGGTTTTACCTGGATGCATGTCGTGCCTTCCGTGAAAGGCGCGCTTCGGTGCAAAAAAGCGGGCGTCGATGTCATCGTGGCGTCCGGCCATGAAGGCGGATTCCACACATCGTGGGAACCGGTTCATTCCATGATACTTTTACCCGCCGTGGTGGAAGCGGTTTCCGATGAAAAAACCCTGGTCTGCGGAGCCGGCGGCTTCTGCGACGGGAAAACTCTGGCGGCGGCGCTGGTCATGGGCGCGGACGGCGTGCAGATGGGCACGCGTTTCCTGGCAACACAGGAAAGTGATTTCCCCCGGATTTGGAGACAAGGCGTTGTCGATGCAGGCGACAGGGGAACTCTGGTGGCGAGAGGTTTTGTCGGACCGGCACGCTGGATTAAAAATCCGCGCAGTGAAGAGCACGCCAAAAACACACTCCAGAAATCACCCGGATGTTTTTTGGGAACGCCCGATGATATGGCGACGATAGATATGTCGTTGATTATGTTTGAGCTTGACTCTATGAAGGCCGCCTATGAAGGTGACAAGGAGAAGGCGCTTCTGGCCGCCGGCGAAGCGGCTCAACGCATCAATGACATGCCCACAGTAAATGATCTGGTGCAGGGGATAATGAAAGAAACGGAAGATATTTTAAAAAGCGTGCAAACCAAAATGCTCGGCTAGAGGAGCTGTTGAAAAACACTCATCTGCTGCGTTGCGCATCGCATTTCGTCATTGCGACGTATGCACAAAATACGTCTCATTCCTCATGGCTCGCGTGCCTTGCATCTAAGCATTTTTGAACAGCTCCTAATCTTGGAGCTGTAAAGTCATCTTTGATTTAGAAAGGTCTAAGATTGAATAAATAAAAAAGCCGGAGACCAACTCCGGCTTTTTTATTTCTGCTTAAAGATTAAAAAAGTTTAACACTGTGATAATGTTCGACTGTATGGCGTCGGCTCAATCAATTTATATGGTCTATGACGATTCAAGTGCTTGTTACTTATCATGTTCCCAAAGTTTGTTTTCGGGAACATACACGTTCTTTCGATTGAAGTCGTTCTTGTACCATTTTAGGCGAATGTCATGAACATTAATTTGGGAGAAATCTGTCCAGGGAGTTGGAGCTAGTTCCACAGGATAACGAAAATAGGGATAATCATGGTCCCATCCATTATAGAAAAATGATACAAACCCGTTACCTTCCCAATATAAACTTGTGGGCCCGCATTTGATTTGTTCATTATCTGGCCTTTTTACCGGATTAGATTCTTCTTGCGCGGACATAAGATAAACACTATTTTCAGTCGCTTTATGCATTTTTATTGTAAAATCTTCCCCGCCTTCTTCTGGATAATATGATTCATAGGATGCGTGAATTTCTTTCCCATTGCTATTGCTCCAATACTTTTTAAATTTTAAAGCGCAGTAGTTTGAATTATTGCGGATCAGTAGAATTCGCCCTAAGGGAACTTCTACACCGTTACCACCAACTAATACGTCATTGCTATGGTCCCTGTAAAGTTCAGACCATAACTTATCAATGGAAATGAATTCGTTTTTTCTTCTTGCATTATATCTTAACCATTTGACTCGAGGATCAAATACATTTACTTCCTTGATATCTGTCCATGGTGTTGGGGCAAGTTCAATATCATAGTCTTTCATCTTTGAACTTTTTCCTAAAGGGATAAAAGTTACAGCTGTTTTATAAAACCATAGAAGTTTTAGGCGACCGCATTCAATGCAACCATTGCCAGGTTGGTAAACAAACGGCCGAACGGGTCCTTGAAGAGGCAATAGTGAAGCGGTTCCTTCTTTTCGTTGAGTGCTCTTACCGGTAAAGTTAGGGGATCCATCCTTATTGTAATAGCTTGCATAATAAGCGTACTTTTTCATTGCCGCTTCTCTATCAACATCATCAAGAATGCGGCCCTTTTTTAGATCAGCGTACGTCTTTAATCTTTCTTTATCCATTTCAATCCAGGTTCGGATGAACTTCAAGGCACAGTATTGATTATCTTTACGGATCAACAGGATTTTGTTTAGAGGTATTTCAACTCCTCTGGAATAAAGACCGACTTCATCATCATTAGGTTTTTGCTTACCATGTAAGCTACCAGCTGACGCCGTCAGAAACAGCGGAATAAGCATCAGAAATATAGATAATCTTGCTTTCATTATTAGTATTCCGTAGCTTCTATAAAATAATATTGTTTATATAGGTTTGTATTAATATAGCAAACACCGCAAATGTGCGGTATGCCCGCTCGCGCTGAAATTTACTTTTTATATCACTTTCAAAAATATTAAGGATTAATTTTTGTTTCTTAACATAAAATTAATAATTTAGAAAACAAGAAATCAGGGGCTGTTCAAAAATGCTCAGGTGCAAGGCGCGCGAGTATCGTGGAGTGAGGCCTACTTTTTTGTAGGTCGCAGCGACGCGAACGGAGCGCAACACAGCAGATGAGTGTTTTTGAGCAGCCCCTGCTATTCAGGGGATGAAGTTCTGAAATAGCGAACACCGACAAAAATCAGCATTCCGGCGAATATCAGGCGCAGGGAGTCGTTCGGAATGAGATAGGCGATGTTGCCGCCGAGATACGTGCCGCAAATAATTCCGGGGATAAGACCCCAGAGGATTGTTTTTTCAACATTGGCCATTTTCCAATGGGTGAAGGCGCCGATGGCGCCGGTGGGAACCATGACCAGGAGCGATGTACCCTGGGCCATATGCTGGGTAAAGCCGGCCAGGATTACCATCACGGGAATCATGACCGTGCCGCCGCCGACTCCCATCATACCGGAAAGAAAGCCGGTGAGAGCTCCGGTTGTCAAAAGAATAATTATTTTTGCGTAACCGGGAACAGTGCCGATAAAATTGGCCAGATAAGGTTTTAAAAATAAAAGAACCGAACAGACCATTAAAAAGGCTCCGAAATATTTTTTAAGCTTCTTTTCCGTGAGAACATTGCAGTAACGCGCGCCCAGCGGCGCGGTAAGAACCGCTGTTACGGCCAGAAGGGCGGCTCCGGTAAAATCAACGGAACCGTTTGCGGCGTAGGTTATCGCTCCGCCGATTCCCGTAAAGACCAGCGCCAAAAGGCTGGTGCCGTGCGCCTTATGCTGGGTCAGTTTTAAAATTGAAACCATCAACGGAATCATGATCAAGCCGCCGCCGATGCCCAGGATTCCGCCGAATGCTCCGGCAGTCAACCCAATAAACAAACTAGTTATTATTGTTGTTGCCATTATGCATTTTTCCTCTGGCTAGCGATGCGAAAATTCCTCCACAGCAGATGACGCTCAAAATGGAAAAAATAAGTTTATTACTTTTTAAAAAAAGCTGGTGATTAGCTTCCGAAATGGGATGATTTCCTAAAATAACGGCAAAAACCAGCATGGTGATTCCCATGCTGAACATTTGACCGGTCAGCCTCATCGTGCCCAGCGTGGCCGAGGCAACGCCGTAATATTTATTATTCACCGAACTCATGGTGGCATTGACATTGGGGGAAGAGAAAAGCGCGAAACCGATGCCCAGCAAAATAAGACAGAACAAAATATAGTCGATGCTTGTGGAACCGTTAAGAAATATTAACAGGACAAGGCCGATTACCGTGATGGCCATGCCGATAGAGGCGATGATCTGCGGTTCGAAACGATCGGAAAGTTTTCCGGCAAACGGTGAAATAAACGCCTGCATGACAGGCGCGGCAACAAGAATCGATCCGGCCTCGGCGGGTGTCAGCAATTTGATGTTTTGCAGATAAAGACTTAGTAAAAAATTAATGACAAAGGTGGCGCTGTAGTTAATCAGAGCGGCCAGATTGGAGAAAGCAAAAACCTTGTTATTCCAAAACAGATGTACATCCACCAGAGGGAACGGGCTTTTCAATTGCTGGACGATGAATAAAGCCAGAAAAAGAACTCCCGTGGCGATTAAAAATCCGGCATTCAACGACGGTAATTGGGAAAATCCGTACATAACGGCAAAAAGAGCAATGGCATAGATCAATGAACCGGTTAAATCAAAGCCTTCGTTTTCGCTTACGGAAGTGTCATTTTCAATCTTGGTGAGGGTAATGTAAAAAATAGCAATGCCCAGAAAAACGGTAAAAAGAAAAATGTATCTCCATCCCAGGTATTGAGTAAGTATTCCGCCGATGAAGGGGCCAACTGTCAGACCGACATAAACCGCGGTTATGTTTATTCCCAGGATTTTTCCTCTTTCACCGGTAGGATAAGCCAAAACAAGCATCGCCGTGCCGGTGCTGAAAATCATGGCCCCGCCGATTCCCTGCAAGGCGCGGGCGGCAATTAAAAAAGATTGGGTGGGGGACCAGATACAAAACGAGGAAGCCACGGTAAAAATGAGTGCTCCATAGATATAAAATTTCCGGCGGCCGTAGATATCGGCCAGCCGGCCTAAAGGAATGAGCGTGATGGCGGCGGCCAGGATAAAAGATGTCGCCACCCAGCTCAGAGAAAGGGCGGTCATGGATAATTCTTTGGAGATGGCGGGCAGGGCGACGTTGACCGCGGAACCCATAAATGGCGTCAGAAAAGAACTAAGTGTTGTAACCAGAAGGATGCAGAATTGTTTTTTATTGTTTCCTGTTTTCATTTACCGGGAAAATTTTTTTTAAAGAGTGCAGGAAAATTATCCTTGCCGCAGGCCATCATCAGCGTCATAGGCATAACCTTTTTTGCCTGTTTGAGTATTTTATTCGTCAAATCGCGAATATCCCACTGCGCATGCGCGTCGGAACGCAGCCGCGCCAGATGATACATTTCACGGGCGTTAAACTTCATCAGCACCCTTTTGCGGTGTGCGTTTGTCAAAATATAATCGGCGGCGAGCGGTGCTTGCTTATATATTTGCTCATAAGCGTTTTGCGTCTTGCGCATGATTTCCATGAACCTCTTTTGCTGACCGATAGCTTTGATGGAAGGCGGTATGGTTACACCCCATTGCGGATTATAATCCTGGGTGATAATTGTGGACATGCGATGTCTTTTTAACTGGGCAAAGCAGCTGGAACTCAGGATCAGCTCAAATTGCAGGTCGACATTTTCCATTTCCCTTAATACCGTGTCATGAGCCTGTAAATTCGCAAAAGCCGTTTTAATAAAAGACTTTTTTGTCTGTGGAGTCATTTTGCCGGCCATGTTCAGACACATGGCATAAGGTATGTTGGAAGAAGAGAACAATAAAGCGGCGGCAATACGGTTGTCGGCGGCGGGTGAAGCATAAGTCAGTTGCACGTCGGATAATATTTTAGAGCCGGTGCTGTATTTTTCCGATAAGTCGGCACACTGGCGGCGCAAATTTTCCCGGGTGAATTTATCGTAATTCGTAGCCTGGGTGTAACGGATCAGAGAAGGTGCGATTTCTTTTGTTGCAGCATACAGTTGTTTGCTGTATTCCCTGGCTTCGGCAAGAGGGACCGCGGCCAGACGCCTCAGCATGAGTTCCAGATTCCGGGCGTTGATGGTCATGCCCAGTTGCGTCTGGGTGGCCATCGATATCGCGTAACGAGCGTCTTCCTTGGCCCAGCCTTCCAGCATGGACTTGTTGGCCGGGTTCTCCGCAAGAGCTTTGTGTTTTGTAAAAATGTACGGTCGGAGTTTTTCGTAAAGCGACTGATAATAATCGTTTTGCGTCTCGACTGTTGAAACAAACAAATCAGTAAGGTTGGCCTGCCTGATTTCTTCGGGAATGACAAAATCTTTATTGAACAAAACGTAACGCTGCGATTTTTCCGTATAGGAGCACAGACGGAACTTTTCGATTTCTTCAACCAGCCGTCGGGAGACGCCGATAACATCAATATTGAAGACGGCATGTTCGGCGACGGAGCTATGGCCCATATCAAAAACGATGTTCCGGTTGGATTGTCGGGCCTTGTCCACTTCCTCGCGGGCGATTTCACGCAGTTCGTTGACTTGTTTGGGACTGCGGCTGATGCGAGCGTAGGCCGCCGAGATGGTTTCGGGCGTCAAATCCTGCTTCAGTCCGCTTTTGTTTTTCAGCTCATTAATCAGGTCGTAATCCAAATTGTAGCCGGCAAGAAGAATTTTCATAAAATTATTCCTAACCCCGATAAACGGAATAAGTCCCACCCATGTGGGATAAGCGCGTTAATGAATTTGCTTGTAGCAAGCAAATTCAAACTTGCTAATGCGTTAACGAAATTATTTTCTGCCAGAAGAGCGCAGAAAATAATTTCTAACTTACTAAAGACTTATGAGTTCCACACGCCCCAGCGTTCTGCCCAGAAAACGCTCGCCGATGGTCTGGAAGCGGTAAGGCACATCGCTGACATAAAAAGTATACGCCGGCGGCGTGCTGTTTTTGTTGCCGATGTTTTGTTGATCAATCAAATCCGCAGCGATATCGGCCATGGCTTCCGCCGAATCAATCAACTGTACCGATTTGCCCATGATATCCTGCAATAATGGTTTTAAAAGAGGATAATGGGTACAGCCCAGAACAAGCGTGTCCACCTGTTCGGCGATAACCTGTTTTAAGTATTCCTGAGCGATGAGCCTGGTGGCCGGATGATCAAACCATCCCTCTTCTACCAGAGGCACGAAAAGAGGGCAGGCCTGGGAGAAGACTTTTGCCTCTTTGTCCAAAAGATGAATGGCTCGGGCGTAAGCGTTGCTGTTAATGGTAGCCGGCGTACCGATGACGCCGATCGATTTGGTTTTAGAATGTTGTATGGCCATGCGGGCGCTGGCTTCAATGACTTCCAGCACGGGAACCTCTTCGACAATTTTTTGATAAGCGACCGCCGCGACAGGCACATTGGCCAAATCGACAATCGTCTGATGGGCGACCGCCGCCATGGTGTTGCAGGCAACGATCAGCATCTTCACGTCTTTTTTAATCAGGAATTCGGTGATCTGCGCCGCATAGCGGTTGATTGTGTCCACCGATTTTACGCCGTAGGGGACACGCGCGGTATCGCCGAAATAAATGATGTTTTCGAAAGGCAGGCGTTCCATCAGCGCCCGAACAACCGTCAGGCCGCCGATGCCGGAATCAAATACGCCTATGGCACGATTTGTCTTTATATCCATTGGTTTTTCATTACGAGAAAAAAATTATTTCGTGTCATTCCGCGCAGTGCCCCCATGGTGCCCTTTAGGGTATTCAGGGTTAATCCCGATTTATCGGGGCGAGGAATCTTAAAGATTCCGTCCTGTACTCGGGACATGGCTTTCTCGATTCGCTTCGAAATGACAAATATTTTATTGGAAAATGTTTATCATACCTCATCAAAAGATAGCAAGATTTCTTATCGGTATTTTTTAAACGGAGTCGTTCAATGTAGCGGATTTTTGTCTGCTCAGGATCAGAAAACCGACGGTAGCCGCTGCCAGCGAACTTAGCAAAATGGTGATTTTGGAACTCTGGATAATTTCTCCGTTGCTGAAAGCTAAAAGCGTGATAAAGATGGACATTGTAAATCCGATGCCGCCCAGAAAACCTGCGCCAATGATATGTTTCCAGGATACGGAACCCGGCAATTGAGCGAATCCCAGTTTAACTGCCAGCAGGCTAAATACTAAAATCCCTATGGGTTTTCCGAAAAACAGGCCTGCGAAAATGCCGAAGCTGTTTGATGTCAATAAGCTTTCCGGAGACTTTCCGGTCAAAGGGAGGCAGGTATTGGCAAGCGCGAAAAGCGGCATGATGATCAAAGCCACCGGTTTATGCAGGAAATGCTGGAGTTTGTAAGATGGCGATTTCTCATCGCCGCCGGCAAAGGGAACGGCAAAAGCAAGCAAAACGCCGGTTATGGCGGGGTGAATGCCGGATTGGAGCATGAAGTACCACATCAACAACCCGGGGATCAGGTATAAGGACAGCCGGTGGATACGGAGCCGATTCATGATCAGCAGGCCGGCGAAAATGCCCAGTGCCCAAAGAAGATTTAATATCGATAAGTCGCTCATATAAAATAAGGCGATAATAAAAATTGAGCCCAGATCATCGATGATCGCCAGCGAAGCAAGAAAAATTTTTATCGACAGCGGAACCCTGTTGCCCAACAGCGCTAGAACTCCCAATGCGAACGCAATATCCGTTGCTATGGGAATGCCGAAACCGGCCTGAGTTGCCATTCCCCGGTTAATGAGGAAATGAATCAGAGCCGGGGTGGCCATTCCGCCGATGGCGGCAAAAACAGGTAGAGAGGCGTTTTTTATATCAGACAGTTCTCCGACATAAAGTTCTCTCTCAATTTCCAGGCCGATCAGCAGGAAAAAGATGGTCATCAGACCGTCATTAATCCAGTGTTCAATGCTGTATCTTAAAGCAATACCGCCTCCCTCCAGGCCGATTTTATTCTGCCAAAATTCAAGGTAGTCTTTTCCGAAAGAGGAATTCGCGATCGCCATCGAAAAAATTGTACAGAAAATCAGTATGATTCCCGAAGTCTTTTCGCTTTCGAAAAATTCCGTAAAAAGTTTAGTAAGTTTTTCTATCATTTGAAATTTCCGTTAATAAAAAAACGCCACCTGATAATATTATCAGATGGCGGCCCGACCATCGGTACAACTCTCCATAAGTATATAAAGTCTTATGGACCCCAATCAATATACCCTTAAAAATATATCTGTTGTTGCCAAAGAACAGGTCAATTATTTTAAGTGATAGCCCGATACCTTCCACTGGCCATTTTTTTCCAGCACCACCACCACTTCTTCACAGACGGATTTCTTATTCTGAAAGGAGGTTGCATACTGGACTATAATATATCGGCCTTTGGGTTCACCCGGCAAAAAAGCCGTTTTGTTTTTCTGGGTTTTTAGTTTTCGCGAAATGACTTTTCCGCTTTTTGTTCTGACTGACTGGATAATTTTTTCCCATTGATCCTGTTTAACCGATTGTTTGAAATATGCGTTTGCTTCCCGCCAGCTCTCGGAATATTTGCCCGTATCGATAAGCGTTAACCACTTCGCCGCGGCGGTAACAGCCCCTTGTTCTTTTTCAGGATTTGCTGCCCAGGAAATACCGGTCAATGCTATAATAGCCATGGCGATTCCCAATATAACCATCCTGTTGATCTTCATCTCGATTATCTCCTTATATTTTTATTTCTGTGCTGCAAACAACGGTCCGGTGCGAAAAATGATTTCTACAGATATAATTTGCTTTTCTGTTTTTTCATGCTTTCTCCGGTAAGTTTTTCTATTTCTACCTTGAACGACCAGCTGTCCGATATATCTTTGATCTTCAGAGCATTTTCGGGACAATTGTCGACACAGGCCAAGCAGGCGATACATTTTTCCTGGTCAGCTTCACCGTATTTGGCTTTCATTGCTTCGGTGGGACATGATTCCTCGCAAATCAAACACATACTGCAGCTTTTTCCTTCTCTGGTCGGGAGTTGGGTAATGACGTTAAATTTGAACGATTCAATCGAATCAAGCTGTTCTTCAGTATAATTGGTCTTTTCCAGTACGGTATTGTCTTCGCCGGTAAATCGCTTGTATGTTTTCCCGGCATATTCTAACGCTACTTCAAAAAAGGAGTCATCAATGCGATCTTCCCTCGCCTTCCGGCCGGGGCGGTCGAAGGCATAAAAGCCCATGAACTCCGCGGAGGAAACAACGATAAAGTTCTGATTTCCTAATAACTGTCCGGTGGAGTAATGAGTGGGGTGAGCGCCAAACCCGCCATAGGTAAAGAAGGTTGAACATTTTTTGCCCTGACCATTCAGAGTTTTTATCCATTTTGTCACAGCTTTTGGCGCGCGCCAGGAATGAATAGGCACTCCAAACACGACCGCATGATAAGCATTAAAATCGAAAGTCTTTTGCCGATCCGCAGAGGAGGTAATGTCAGATATGGTGACTTGACACCCGATTTCCGCGAATTTATCTCCGATTATTTTTGCGATTGTTCTGGTGATGCCTGTGGCTGAAAAATATAATATTAACAACTTCATACTTTATCACTAAAGATAAAAGCCCTTTTTTTCTGCTTATGATTACACTTTAAAGCGATTTAATCCGTTAAAATCCAAAGTTGCCAGGTAGTCTTTCACCGTTTCCGCGCGGCGAATTTGAACGACTTCGCCGTTTTCTCTCAGCAGCAGTTCCGCCGAGCGGAGCTTGCCGTTGTAATTGAAGCCCATGGCGAAACCGTGCGCTCCGGCATCGTGGATGACAATGATATCGCCCCGTTCCAGTTTGGGCAGTTTGCGGTCGATGGCGAATTTGTCGTTGTTTTCGCAAAGCGATCCGGTTACGTCATAGAGGCAGTTGTGCGGTTTGCGTTCCTTGCCCATCACCGTAATATGATGGTAAGCGCCGTAAAGAGCGGGGCGCATCAGATTGGCCATGCAGGAATCGAGACCGGCAAATTTTTTATACGTGTCTTTGATATGCAGGACGCGGGACACCAGATAGCCGTAAGGGCCGGTGATGTAGCGGCCGCATTCGGTGAACAGCTTCAACGGCGCAAGGCCGTTGGCAACGATAATTTCATTGAATTTTTTTCTGATCCCGCGGCTCATCGCTTTTAAGTCGATGCGTTTCTGTTCCGGACGGTAGGGAATGCCCACGCCGCCGCCGATGTTGACGAATTCAAATCTGATGTTCAGCTTTTGTGAAATTTCCGCAATCAGGTTAAACAGTATTTCCGCTGTTTCCACAAAGTAGTAGGCGTCGAGTTCGTTGGAAGCGACCATGGTATGAATGCCGAACCGTTTCACTCCTTTTTCCTTGCAGATTTTATAGCCTTCGAAAAGCTGTTCGCGGGTAAAACCGTACTTGGCCTCTTCGGGATGGCCGATAATATGATTGCCTTTTTTCAACTTGCCGGGATTGTAGCGGAAGCAAATCAAAGAAGGCATCCCGGCGCATTTTTCCAGATAGGCAATGTGACCGATATCGTCCAGATTGATGATGGCCTTTAATTTTTTAGCCAGTTGAAAGTCTTCTCCCGGTGTGTCGTTGGAAGAAAACATGATCTCTTCACCGGTGATGCCGGTTTTTTGTGACATGATCAATTCGGCCAGCGAACTGCAATCGGCGCCATAGCCCTCCGCATGCAATAGTTTCATCAGATAGGGATTAGGGGCGGCCTTGACGGCGTAGAATTCTTTGAATCCTTCATTCCAGTTAAAGGCATTTTTAAAATCGCGGGCGTTTGCCCGGATGGCTTGTTCATCATAAATGTGAAAAGGCGTCGGATATTTTTGTATTATTTTTTCGATTTGCGCTTTCGTAAAAGGCAGCGTCTTTTGGGACATGATAATCTCCCTGATTAACAAAATTTAATTTATGCGAAATTAAAAGTAAAAATAAATTTACGGCAAAACGGGAAATTTATCAATAATATTTTCCGTAAGCGCAGAAAATCTTATCGATTAATGGATGAGATAGGAAACGAAAAAGTAAGTCGCTGCGGAAATGAGCGCGGAAATGGGTATGGTTAAAATCCATGCCCAGATAATATTGCCCGCAACGCCCCAGCGCACGGCGGAAAGTCTTTTGCTGGCGCCGACACCGACAATCGCGCCGGTGATGGTATGGGTTGTACTCACGGGAATGCCGCCGATGGAGGCTCCGATAATGGCGCTGGCTGCGGCGGCTTCGGCGCTGAATCCGCCGATAGGCTGAAGCTTGGTGATTTTCGTTCCCATGGTTTTTACGATTCGCCAGCCGCCGAACATCGTTCCCAAGGCTATCGTTGTATAACACATAATAATGATCCAGGGAGGGATGGTGAAGCTGGTCAGGATACCCTTGCTGTATAATACGACTGTGATGATGCCGATTGTTTTTTGCGCGTCGTTCATGCCGTGTCCGAGAGAATAAATGGCGGAAGAAATAAATTGTAACTTACGGTAGATCTTGTCCGTTCTTCCTACATTGGAATGGCGATTCAGGAAAAGAGACAGGGTCATAAATATATAACCCAGTATTAAACCAATCATCGGGGAAAGGACTATAAAAGCAGTTGTTTTAATGATGCCGGACCAGACCAGGGTGCCGAGGCCGCCTTTGGCAATGCCCGCGCCGATCAAACCGCCGATCAAAGCGTGGGATGAGCTGCTGGGCAGTCCGAAATACCAGGTGGTGATGTTCCAGACAATGGCGCCGGTAAGGGCGGATAGAATAACTAAATTATCCACAACATCAATATGGATAATCCCCCTGCCGATGGTATGCGCGACGGCCGTACCAATAAAAAAGGCGGCTACAAAATTAAAAAAGGCCGCCCAGATAACCGCGTACTTGGGAGCAAGTACGCGAGTAGAAACGATTGTCGAAATGGAGTTTGATGAATCATGAAAACCATTGAGAAAATCAAACGCCAGCGCGACAACAACCAGAAAAACGACAAATGCCATTGAATCAAGCATGCTTCAGGACGATTCCTTCCACAATGTTGGACACATCTTCGCAAACATCAATTGCTTCTTCCAGGAGTTGAAAAATATCCTTCCATTTCACAAGCTCAATCGCATCTTTCTCGGTTTCGAAAAGATTGGCCATGATGGATCTTAAAGTAACGTCACCGGCATTTTCCAGGGTGTTGATTTCCACGCAACCGGCAAGAATCATTTCGGAGTTTTTCATATTCCGCATTGCCTGGATGATGGTTTTCAGTTTTTTGATGGCGTCATTCAGGATTTGCGCCTGTTTGATGATCTCATCGGAGGTTCTTTTGACTTTGTAAAGATAAATGCGGACGCCGGTGGCTTCAATCACATCCATGATGCTGTCCATTTTGTTGACCAGCGCGTAAATATCTTCACGATCAATGGGTGTGAGAAAAGTCTTGTGCATTTTCTCGTATGTTTTATGAGTAATACCGTCGGCCTCGTGCTCAATTTCTTTGAGTTTGGCGACTCTCACATCGGAATAATCCCGGGTTTGAGCCATTTCCAGAAAAAGCTTGCCGCCCTCTTCGATTTTATCGGCAAGTTCATCAAAAAGTTCAAAGAAATTTTCTTCTTTGGGGAACAGGCGCATGGGATAAACCTCCTTGCGGTCCGTAATAAATTAATGTTGTTAATAAGTCCTAAAAATACTGGCAGTGCTCTAGCGAATTATGGGGAAAAATGCAAGGATTAAAACTATAAAAAATAAGCAAAACAGGATTAATACCTGTTATTTAAAGGTCTTAGCGTAAATAATTTTACTGTCGCCCTCATTGTAAAAATTCTCTAAAAAGGCGGCCTGACGATAACCGCAGGTTTCATAGAATTTATGGGTTGGTTTGTACTGGTCCCGCGATGATGTTTCCGCGTATATCTGCCTGCCGCCGTTCTGATAAATAAGATTTTCGGTTTCAGCCATCAGCTGTTTACCGAGCCCGCAGCCTCGCAGATCCTGTGATACAACAATCCAGTAAATGTCATAGCTTGAGTGAGTTGCGGGAATAAGCCCGTAGCACGTATATCCGACAACATGTTCTTCGTCTTCGACAAATAAAAACCGGTAGGAGCTGGCCTCCTGCCTGTCGAGCTTTTCTTCGGCCAGTTCTATCGCTATTTCCAGTTCTTCATCGGAAAAGAAACCGCTGGATTCCACCATATCGGCAATGGCTTCGATATCGGAAGGTTGTATCTGATCACGAAAATAAAAATTCTTCATAAAAAATCAAATTTGCGGCAGGCCTTCGCGGAACATGAAATAGGCCGCTCCGACCAGACAAAGTCCGGCCCAGAGAAAATCCAGTTTCAAAGGTTGTTTCATGTACATAATCGCAAAACCGGCGAAAACAATCATGGTGATCACTTCCTGAATAACCTTGAGCTGCCCCAGGCTGTAATATTGAAAGCCGATCCGATTGGCGGGCACCTGCAAAACGTATTCAAAGAAAGCGATGCTCCAGCTGAAAAATATGACAAACAATAAAGGTTTGTTGTTGAAATTTTTCAAATGACCGTACCAGGCGAATGTCATAAATAAGTTGGAAAAGAAAAGCATGACAATGGTTCTTAACACAGGATTAGAATCTCCTTAATTTTTTTTCAATGCGTTATCAATTATCAAACCGATAGCTTCGTGATATTTTATTCCGGCCTGTTCCAGCGCTGCGGCAAAACCGGCGTCCGGCGACAGGCAGGGATTGGTGTTGACCTCCAGTACCCACGGTTTGCCGTTTATGTCAATACGGAAATCAACACGCGCGTAACCGCTCAGGGAAAAAATATTCCAGCACTGCAGGGAGATTTCACGCAGCGAGGATATTAATGGTAAATCGTCGTCCTGAACATCGAATTTTCGAATCGTGTTATTGTACTCGAAGGAATCAGCGTTCCATTTCGCTTTATAATCGACGATTTTCAGTTTATCGGGTGCGTAATCCTGAAAGAGCATTTCCGCTATCGGCAGTACTTTAGCGCCGGACTTGTCTGAAATAAGGGCGACGTTGAATTCACGGCCTTCTATATAGGCTTCGGCGTAGCAGGAACCGCCCAGTCTTCCTTCACGAACTTTCATCTCTTTCAGGATATCCGCCTGGTCAGTGTAATGAACGAGCGAATTTTCATCCAGGCCGATAGAGGCGTGTTCCCAGGAAGATTTTATCAAATATTTTTCGGCGTTGTGATGCTGTGAGACGAAACCGTCCTGTTCCACCCAGTCGGGGGTGGCAATACCGTGGGTGCGCATGATTTTCTTGGCCAGAGGTTTATTGGATGTTTGAAAAACAGCCTGCGTGCCGCAGCCGGTATAAGGAATCTGCAGAGCATCGAGCAGGGCGGGAGCAAAATGAATCAGACATCCCCTGGAGTCCAGCGTTTCCACGATATTGAACACAGCAGTCGGTTTTAATGATTGCAGCATGGTTATGGTGTGATTCAAATTGAGTTCGAAAGGGAGGAGAACGGGTTCATAAGGAAGTGTGCGCATCGCCTCGGCAATTGATTCGGCCTGTTGCAGGCAATCCAGTTCGTCCTGACCGGCGTCCGGCGCAATATCGCTGTGCAGAATTACTATTTTTTTCATAAAGCGTCTTTTCTCCGGTCTCCGGGAGATTATTCTTTCACACGCTTGAGAGCTGATTTAATGATGGCGCTGATTAACCGATGATAGCTCATTCCTATTTTAGAACACAGGATGGGTAAATCCGAGCGAACCGGATTGAGCCCGGCCAGAGAATTGACTTCCATAAAATGGGGAACGCCATGAACGTTGGAGCGCAGGTCTATGCGCCCGGCATCCTTTAAATCCAATGCCCGCCAGGCCATCAGGGAAATTTCCATGGCTTTTTGGGCTTCATCATCATGGACTAGTACATAATCGACCAGCTTGTCATAGTGCTCTTTGTTTTCGTAGGAATAAGCATTTTTTTCGGCGTCCGGTTTAAGAATCACCTCCAGTGCGCCCAAAGCACGGGCATCTTGACCTGTTCCCAAAATACCTACGGTAAATTCTCTTCCCGGAAGATAAGTTTCTACAAGAACCGGTTGCCGGAAAGTTTTTAAAAGATCCTTGCAAACCTTTTGCAGATTTTTCCGGCTGGTTATTTTGGAAAGAGCGGTTATTCCCTTACCCGTTCCCTCTGCCACCGGTTTGGCAAAAAGCGGAAACGGAAGATGAATATTTTCAATTTCCTTGACGCTGCTGACCACGGCAAAGTCGGGAGTGGGTATGCCAAAGTCGCGGATAATTTGTTTGGTAATCCCCTTGTGCAACGTAACGGCATTCCCCAAAGGATCGGAAAAAGTATAGGGGAGGTTGTATGCTTCCAGAAGAGCGGGCACCTGCGCTTCACGGCCGAAACCATACATGCCTTCGGCAATGTTGAAAACAAGGTCCCAGCGGTCTCCTTTTGCCAGCCGACGGGTCAACGCTTTAATATTACCGATCCGGTCGGCCTGAAAGCCGTTGTCTAAAATAACTTTTTCTATTGCTTCGATTGTATCGGGAAGATCAAATTCCGCGGTTTCTTCGAGACCGTATCCTTCTTTCAGGTAGTCGTCGCGCAGATCATAGGTGAGACCGATTTTGAGTTTCTTACTGACGCGACCCACTGTTGGATTCTCTACCCCCTGCAATAAAATTCCGTTGGTTTAATGTATGTCCTTCGACTTGGCGTGGTTGTCGGGGTAGCGGAAAGTATTGCCTTCGTAATTGCGCAGCAGCAAATCGCCGTTTTCCCATCCGATGGCATATTCGGGAAGCAAAGGAATTTTGCCTCCGCCGCCGGGAGCGTCAACAACGTAAGTGGGCACCGCATAACCGGTGGTGTGTCCGCGCATGCCCTGGATGATTTCAATACCCTTGCTGATCGGTGTCCGGAAATGAGAAGAACCGGGAATGGGATCGCACTGATACAGATAATAAGGCCGGACTCTGATCTGCAGTTGACCATGCACCAGTCTGGTCATGGTGGCAACGTCGTCATTGATACCGGACAGCAGAACGGTCTGGCTTCCCAGCGGAATACCGGCATCGGCCAGACGGATGCAGGCGGCGCTCATCTCCGGTGTCAGTTCTTTGGGATGGGTGATATGGATACTCATCCATAAAGGATGATATTTTCTCAACATGGCCGTCAGGCCCGGGGTGATTCTCTGGGGCAGCACCACGGGAACTTTGGTGCCGATTCTGATGAGTTCGACATGGCGAATTTTATGCAGCCGCGCCAGAAGCCATTCCAGCCTTTCATCGGATAGGGTCAAAGGATCTCCGCCGGAAAGCAGCACGTCCCGGACATTTTTATTGCCGGCGATGTATTGGATGGCCTTTTCCCATTTTTCCAGACTAATCAAATGATGCTTGCTGCGCTCAATGATGCGGGAGCGGGTGCAGTAACGGCAATAAGTGGAACAGCTGTCGGTTACCAGAAATAAAACGCGGTCCGGATAACGATGAATAATGCCCGGCACCGGAGAATCCACATCCTCGCAAAGAGGATCTTCTTCTTCGCCTTCGGTATGCAGACATTCATCCACCACTGGAACAACGCAGCGGCGCAGAGGATCCGCAGGCTCGTCGGGATTGAGCAGGCTGGCATAATAAGGTGTTATGGAAACGGGCAGAGCTCCGGAATGATGCATCATGGCCTGACGTTCATTATCCGAAAGATTGATGATTGCGGAAAGTGAATCGACATCTCTGATGGCATTAAGTAGCTGCCAGTGCCAGTCAAACCATTCCAGGCGGGTAATATCGGGATAAAATCGTGTTCGGAAAATACGGGAGCGGGCGGAATCCTTAAAAGGAAATAAAACACTGTCTGACTTTTGTTTAATCGGGTGCTGCGAAATTTCTTCTTTGAATAACAAAAAGTCACTGACATTATTTTTAGCATTAACAAGACCGGTCAAATGACCAGGAGGTTCTTCCTCCTCTTTAAACAGGGTCTCGCTTTCCATTTGTTCCTCCTTTATGAGGCTAGCCCTCCCGTGTATTTTTGTTAAAAATAACTCTTGGTTATGAAATGTACTCATACAAAAATATTTGTCAACACTTTTTTGCATTTTTGTCTAAAAAAAGTAAAAAAAATTTTAGTGATAGCGTCCTTCAAAAAAATATTTTTGGCGACAACCGGATTATTTTGAGATGATTGGATTAAGAAAGTATGTTTTTAAGTTTGGAAAAAATATTTTCACTGTTGTTCCAGCCCGCGTACAGTCTGCATCAGCGCGGGATCATGACAAGAGAAAATGCAGCTCCGCGAAATAGTCGTCGAAAAAAAATATTGATCGCCATGATGCAAGGCTTGATCGATGCGATGGTGAAGCGAAGGACAACGAATCGGGTGGCTGAAGAGAGCTTTGCCCAAAGCATGATCAATTATTTTTCAAATCGAAAAAGGAATATTCAAAAAGAAAAATTTTTAGTAAAAGAAATTATCAGTACAACGACGGAGATCAGTCATGCCCGAATTACCCGAAGTGGAAACTTTAAATCGTCAGCTGCAGAAGAAAATATCAGGCAGAGCAATATCGGCAACAGAGGTTTACGACGATAAACTGACCGGCATCAAAAACTTCCAAGCGGGGAAAGTGGCCGGTGTGGAACGTCAGGGCAAAACAATTTGTATCCGACTTGAAGATGGCAGATCAATAGTAATTCATCTGCGCATGACCGGACGGCTTCTTTGGCAGGAGAGCGCGGAAAGACCGAGGCATAGTCGTTGGAGAGCGGGTTTTGATAAGGGGAATATATTTCTCGTTGATCCGCGCCGTTTTGCAACGATCAGAATAGAACGGACAAAGACGGAAAAAATCAAAAATGACCTGATGGCGGATTTTGATGAGAAATTGTTTCTGGCGAAGCAGGCCAATCGGAAAATTAACCTGAAAACATTGCTCATGGATCAGAAAGCGCTTGCCGGTATCGGCAACATTTATGCCTGTGAAATTTTACATCGTTCGGGGATTTCTCCGTTGCGTCAGGCAGCATCATTATCGATAAGGGAATGGAAGATGATTTTTGATTCTGCAAAGCGAATATTAAAAAAGGGAATCGAAAACAGGGGCACTTCTATTTCCGATTGGCGGGATCTTTATGGCCTTCAGGGTGAAAATCAGAAAGAGTTGAAAGTTTATGGACAGCAAGGCAAGTATTGTTCAACTTGCGGCGGGACAATTAACCGAATTAAGCAGGGAGGACGGAGTACTTTTTATTGTCATACTTGCCAGAAATGAAACAAGTGAA
>JAJFTS010000211.1 GCA_021372815.1 Deltaproteobacteria bacterium
AATTGACAAAAAACATCGGTGCGGCGGCTCATCACATATTTCTTCTGGTGCCTACCGGGCGCGGAAAAGATCTTGCCGCGCAGGCCATAACCGCCGCCGATTATGAAGAAACGCTGAGGTGGTTTCATCAGGAGAGCCTGAGCTGTGAAATTCAGCTCAAGGCCACCTGCGCGCCGCACTATTTCCGCATCATGCATCAGAACAAGGGCAAAAATATTGAGCCCAGGAAAAAAGCCGGAAGCCATTTTCACGAATCGACAAGAGGCTGCCTGGGCGGCATCACTTTTTGTTTTATTTCCCACGTCGGCCAGGTTCAGCCCTGCGGCTATCTGGAACTGGATTGCGGCAACGTGCAAAAACAAAGCTTTGCCGATATCTGGGAAAACTCGGAGGTGTTTCGTAATCTACGCGATTACGGCCAATACGGCGGCAAATGCGGCCGCTGTGAGTTTATCAAGGTTTGCGGCGGCTGCCGGGCGCGGGCGTATGAGGCGACGGGGGATTATCTATCTGAAGAACCGTTGTGCTTATACCAACCAAGAGGCTGTTGAAAAGTATCGATCTGCGTTGTTGCGCTGCAAATCCCATCGCTCAACGTATTAAAATATACGCCTCGCGATGTGATTCTTGCGCGCCTAGCATCCCGGCACTTTTGAACAGTCTTCAAAATAGTAATTTGTTTGATAAACAGTTTCGATTGTATTTTAGATGGAAGTATTTCATATAATTAATCACTCCCTTGAGGGGAGGGACATAGGGAGGGTGAAATCAAGTTAATACCCCCTCCCCTTAATCCCCGTTCACCGGGGGCGGGGAAATTAAGTAGTGTATTATTATGGATGAGATCGATAAAAAAATATTAAATATTCTGCAGAAGGAATTTCCGCTGGAAGAGCAGCCGTATTTGATTGTCGGCGAGCGGTGCGGCATCAGCGAGGATGAAACAATCCGCCGTGTCCAAAAAATGAAGGATGAAGGAATCATCCGCCGGATCGGCGCTGTTTTCGAGGGCGCAAAGCTCGGTCGTGTCAGCACGCTTTGCGCCGCCCGGGTACCGGAAGAAAAAATAGACAGCTTCGTTGAGGTTGTGAACATCAATAAAAATGTAACGCATAATTACCGGCGCGATCATGAGTATAACATCTGGTTTACGGTCAGCGCCGCAAGCGCCGAAGAACTGGAGAGGTTTATTCAAGAGGTTAAAGAAAAAACCGGCATCAATGATATTCTGGACATGCGAGCGGTAAGGACTTTTAAGATCAATGCTTCCTTTGATATGTAAGTTACCGGCCCGTCTTTGATTGCCTGCCTTTGTTGGCATCGTCGTCGGTATGCTTCCAAATACGTACCAGCAAGTAAAATGTGACTAAAAACAGTAATTGTCTTTTAAATGGGAATTATAATTTATGACTGAAAAAAGTAAAACTCCGCTTCTGGTTCTTGTTGACGGCAGCAATTATATTTACCGCGCCTTTTACGCGCTGCCTCTTCTGACCAATTCCAAGGGTTTTCCCACCAACGCCATTTACGGCTTTACCACCATGTTGTTGAAGCTCAGGCGAGAACTAAAGCCGGACTATATCGTCGTGACGTTCGATCTCAAAGGACCGACGACACGTCATGAAGAGTTTGAAGATTACAAGGCAACGCGCAAGCCCATGCCGGATGATCTCATTCCGCAGATTCCCTTTATCAAGGATGTTGTCCGCGGCTTTTCCATTTGCGTTCTGGAAAAGCAGGGTGTTGAGGCGGACGATATCATCGGAACGCTTACCGTGCGGGCCGGCAAAAAAGGCTGGCGCACAGCCATTATCTCCGGCGACAAGGATTTGATGCAGCTTGTCGATGAAAATGTTTCGATGATCGACACCATGAAGGACAAAACCTATGATGCGGCGGCGGTGAAAGAAAAATTCGGCGTCGGACCGGACAAGGTGGTCGAGATTCTGGGATTGATGGGCGATACATCCGACAACATTCCCGGCGTGCCCGGCATCGGCCCGAAGACGGCGCAGAGACTCATTGAAGAATACGGCTCCGTCGAAGAAGTTATAAAAAATTCGGAAAATTTAAAAAACGTCAAACTGCGGGAGAGTTTTCGACAGTACGCCGAACAGGCCCGACTCAGCCGTCAGCTCGCCAACATCAGAAAAGATGTTGAAATCGATTTCAATTTTCACGATGCGGAAGTCAAAGAACCGGACAAAGAAACTCTTGCCGGATTGTTCAGCGAATTTGAATTCTCGTCACTTTTGCAGGAAATCAGGCAGGATAAAGCAAAACCGGTTAAAGAATATAAACAGATTGTGGAAACGAAGACGTTGCATGATCTTGTCGTTCATCTGAAAAAATGCCATGAAATTTCCCTGGAGGTCATTTTCGAAAAAAATCAGCTGACGCATTTAATCGGCATTGCCGTGGGTACCGGCGAGGATGCTTTTTACATTCCGCTCGGCCACACCAATGTTTTAGAACAACTGTCAGTAAAAGAAGTGTTTTCTGCACTTGCTTCTGTCTTGCATAATACCGCAATAAAAAAATATGTTTATGATTTAAAAACGGCGCTCGTTTCACTTGATGGATTTGACGTTCAGTCCAGCGAGGATTTGCAGTTGGCCGCTTATCTGCTCAATCCGGCAAAAAATTCCTATGAGCTGGATGAAGTGGTCTGGGAATATCTTCATGAGCGCATTCCCGCACCCAACGATGTTGCCGGAGGAAAAGGGAAAACTTATCTGCTGGCTTTGGTTCCGCTGGATAAGATGACCGCCTACGCGGGACAGCGCGCCGACGCTATTTTTGAGCTGGCCCCGGTCATGGAAGCGCAGTTAAAGAAAACAGAGGCCTTTGAGCTTTACCACAAAGTGGAAATGCCGCTGCTGCATGTTTTGGCCGACATGGAGAAGAAAGGCGTGCTGTTGGATGTTTCTCTTTTAAAACAAATGTCGGCGGAGCTGACGCAATTGCTGTCTTTATCCGAGCAAAAGATTCATCGTCTTGCCGGTGAAAAATTCAACATCAATTCGCCCAAGCAGTTGCAGAGCATTTTATTTGAAAAACTCAAACTGCCCGCCGGAAAGAAAACCAAGGAAGGCTTTTCCACCGACGTGGATGTGCTCACCGATCTGGCCCGCAGCCACGAACTGCCTGCGGAAATTCTGGCTTACCGCTCTCTGGCCAAGCTCAAATCCACTTACGTGGACGCTCTGCCTGCGTTAATCAATCCGCAAACCGGCAGAATTCACACCTCCTATAACCAGACGGTGACGGCAACGGGAAGATTGTCCAGCAGCAATCCCAATTTGCAGAATATTCCCATTCGGACGCTGGAAGGCAAAAGAATCCGTCAGGCCTTTATCGCCGATCCGGATTGTTTTTTGATCTCCGCCGATTATTCGCAAATCGAACTGCGGGTGCTGGCGCATCTTTCGGAAGATGAAGCGCTCATTGACGCCTTTGCTTCCGACGAGGATATTCACACCCGCACGGCGTCGGATGTTTTCGGCGTTTTTCCGCAAATGGTCAATGCGGATATGCGCCGCCAGGCCAAAGTCATCAACTTCGGCATTCTCTACGGGATGAGCGCTTTCGGCTTGTCTAAAGAACTGGGCATTTCCGTAAAGATGGCCCAGGAATATATCGATGGATATTTCAGGCGCTACAAGAAAGTGCGCATGTATCTGGATGGAATTCTGGACGGCGCGCGCCGGGATGGTTTTGTCTGCACGCTGCTGAACCGCCGCCGTTACCTGCCGGAGCTGAAAAGCAAGATTCCTGCCGTGCGTCAGTTTGCCGAACGCATGGCCGTCAACACGCCGATTCAGGGCACGGCCGCCGATCTGATTAAAGTCGCGATGGTGAATATTGCGCAATTGCTGGAGAAGAAAAAGTTCTCCGCCCGTCTGATTATGCAGGTGCACGATGAACTGGTCGCCGAATCGCCGGCAAATGAAAAAGAAGAAGTCATGGCGCTCGTCAAAAGAGAAATGGAAGAAGTCATTAAGCTCAAAGTTCCTTTGAAAGTGGAGATTGCAGCAGGCAGGAACTGGGACGAAGCCCACTGAGCGTTATCAAGTCATCGGCATACTTAACATTTCAATCCGGAATAAATGTGATGGTGTATTTTCTTTCTTTCAAAAAAGATGAAGTTCGGATATTATCAGTCAAACAACAAATCAATTGGAGCGGTTTATGGAGTACAAAGTTGTTGCAGGTAATGGATGGACACCGGACAGTGCAGTAAAAGAATTAGAAAAAAAGGTTAATGCTTTAATACAAGAAGGATGGGAACCTATAGGTGGTATTGTCGTAGCTAGTTTCAACGAAAACGCCTATCAGGCGCTTATAAAGCGAAGTTCAGAATAAAAACTTTTTAAATCCCTTGTTCGCTGATTTAATAAAATTAAAACGCTATTTGATTGAATAGCGGGAAAGTATCCGGCGCGGAATTATATCGCCTCCCGCGTTTCGCGGTCAATATTGCCTTGACTTACAAGTTGCTTGCCGCTTATAATTCTTTTCACAGCAACACATTATCAGCAAGAAATATTTGCTTTCTCCGTTTCAGAAAACATCTTAATCGGATATCGGGAAAATAGTCTGAGGAGGCAGGCCATCGTGAGGAACGTGCAAGAAGAGGTATTTCAGATGATCATCGAAAACATGGAAGATATCGCCCATGTCTGGCTGATCAAGGAAAGCCGGTTCCTCTATTTCAACCCCTCTATAGAGAGGGTTCACGGCTACACGCCGCAAGAAGCCCTTAAGCTGCACTGGAACGAATTGATTGCTCCCGAGTTCATGGCGGATCATCTCAAGTACATCGGCGCCCGCTATATCCAGGCGGCGCAGAACAATGTCCTGAAAAAACCATTACTGCCCGAATACAATGAATATCAGGGTTTGAGAAAAGACGGGTCGCGCCTCTGGCTGGAAGAGAACATCTTCTATCTGTGCGGAGAAAACGGCAAGCCGACGCATTCCATCGGCATCACCCGTGACATTTCCGCCCGCAAGCAAGCGGAAACGCAATTTAAGTCCGAACATGCTCATATGCAGGATATGGTGAGGATGCAGGCCAGTCAGCTCAATGAACTCGGCACCACGGTCAAGGTGCTCCTGGAACAACAGGAATCCTTTAAAAAAAGTTACCGTAAGGATCTGGGATCCTTTATTGCCGGCATGGTCATGCCGTTTGTTGAAAAGCTTAAACAGAGCGGTTTGAATGAGCATCAGCTTTCCATCATCGAACGGATTGAATTCAGCCTGAACGACGCCGTCACCCCCATGGCCCGGAAGTTGACCTCGGGAGTATCCGCTCTTTCTCCCACGGCTCTTCAGGTCGCCATGTTTATCAAAGAAGGCAAATCAACCAAGGAAATCGCAGCGATTATGAACCTTTCCCCCAAAACCATCGAGTTTCACCGGGAAAAAATCCGCGAAAAATTCGGTATTAAAAACAAGAAGGCCAATCTTCGCTCCCTCCTCAAAGCTATGGAATAGAGAATTACTAGTTTCCCTAATCTTTATGGGTAAAGCATCCGTACTCTTCCAGGTATGCTCACCGCGCAAAGTGTGGTTAACTGTTTATCAAGAAATTTAATGCAAAACCACTTGCAAGGAGGTGCACATGAAGTTTGTATTTCCTCTTACCAAGATTATATCAGGAGACGGATATTAAATCGGCACTATCCTGATTGGCTATGGCGCCAAAACCGCTGGCCTTGTTGATCCGATTACAGAGACCTTAAAACCGGTCCGGCGGTAACCGAAGACGAAGAATTCAATGTGTCCCTCAGGCGAGGTCTCCAGTATCACAGAAACACGGATCATTTTCGTCGCCACCCACTGATCAGTTCGTACAGGTATTCCAACAGGTTTCTTTTCCGATAACCGGCGCCAAACTCGATCTATCCGATGAGGAACAGAAATAAGGGTTTCCGTTCCAACATCGTAAGTTTTTTGACAATCCTTCCTGTAGGTTCAAAACTACCCTTCTCCTCTATGATGGCCGAGGGGAGCTGCCACTCCCCTCGGTTCCCTCCTCAAAATCCTTAAAAAGCAGGCTCAATGTCTCACTCCGGAAGGTATCAGGTCGTAGCTGCTTTTTTGCCCAGATCAAAAGCCTTTTTTCTGGCCTTTTCGTCTTTTAAGATGTCGCCCTTATCACCGGCGGAGGCCATGACGGCGCCGATCCACTTCATTTTGGTCATCTCCACAGTTGATTTAAAACTGTGTACGACAGGATCGGCTGTATGCACATTCGGATCTCCGCAAACCGTAATCACGGCGATCCGTTTGCCTTTCATCCGGGGATAGTAATCCTTCTGCCAGCTCCAGTTGGCGTCGAAAAGGGCGCACCACCTGTCCAGATAGGCTTTCATTTGCGCAGTCATGGACCAGAAGTAAACCGGCACGCTATGGATGATGGCATCCGCCTCCAGTATTTTTTTGTGTATCTCCGGCATATCGTCCTTAAGGACGCAAAGACCGGTTTCGTTGCATTTCTTGCAGTCTTTGCAGCCGGAAATTTTCTTTTTATCCAAGATGATCTTTTCCACCTGCGCACCCGCCTCTCTGGCGCCGGCCAAAGCGTCATCCAGAAGAATATCGCTGTTGCCGCCGACACGCGGACTTCCCATAATGCCCAGTACTTTCATTTTCAACTCCTCCTGATTTTTATTCAGAGTTCTTGCCACATAAAATATTTCTCAAAATATGCCTTTTGGATATATTTGTAAAC
>JAJFTS010000235.1 GCA_021372815.1 Deltaproteobacteria bacterium
AATTGGAGTTTCACAATGATTAGAACAATTTTCTGGAAAAACGACACTGTAGTTTTAATTGATCAGAACGCTCTTCCGCTTGCCGAAAGATACGTTGCCTGCAAATCCTACAAAGAAGTGATTTTCTGTATAAAAGATTTAACCGTGCGCGGAGCGCCGGCTATCGGCGTGGCCGCCGCCATGGGTGCCGCGCTGGGGGCTTCGAAGCTCCCTTCTTTATCTCCAGAAAAATTCCGGCAGAAATTCTTCGCCATTTGCGATGAGATCGCCCAGGCGCGTCCCACGGCCCGCAATCTTTTCTGGGCGCTGGAACGAATGAAAAAAGTTGCTGATCTTAAACACGGTGAAAGTCAAAGCAAGTTGGTCAGAACGCTGATTACCGAAGCCAAACGTATTTGTTCGGAAGATATAGAGATAAACCGGAAAATGGGAAAAAACGGCAGCCCGCTTTTTGCCGACGGCGATAACATTCTGACGCATTGCAACGCCGGCGCTCTGGCCACGGCGGGATACGGCACGGCGCTGGGTGTTATTCGCGCGGCCTGTGAACAGGGGAAAAAGCTGCATGTTTACGCGGATGAGACAAGACCCGTTTTGCAGGGAGCGCGGCTGACTGCGTGGGAATTAAAAAAAGAAAAAATCCCCTGCACCTTGATCACGGATAATATGGCAGGATTCCTCATGTGTCAGGGTAAAATTGACAAAATTATTGTGGGCGCCGACAGAATTGCCGCCAACGGCGACACGGCCAACAAAATCGGCACCTATTCTCTGGCGGTTTTGGCCCGGGCGCATCATATTCCCTTCTATATTGCCGCACCCGTTTCGACCATTGACTTTTCTTTAAAAACAGGGGAAGGCATTCCCATTGAAGAAAGGAAAAGTGAGGAGGTCACACATTTCAGCGGCGTGTGCAGCGCGCCGGGAAAAATTAAAGTTTATAATCCGGCGTTTGATGTAACACCCGCACGACTGATCACGGCCATTATCACGGAAAAAGGAATTTTACAGAAACCCTTCCACATCGCCATTGCCGGTCTTAAGTAAAGGAGTAAAAAGAATCCATGAAGTTGTTTCTTTTTGATTTTGACGGCGTTTTGGTCGATTCTCTGGAAGTTTATGAAAAGACGGTGACCGATTGTCTGAAAGACATCAAGCAGCCGTTGATCCGTTCCCGGGAAGAATTTCTGGAACTTTTCGAAGACAACTTTTATGAATCCCTGAAGCATAAAGGCATCGACCTGGACGAATTCATGAAAGCTTCCGTTGATATTCTCGCGCAGGTCAAAATCAGGGATATGAAGCCTTTCCCCGGCATCGTGGAGGTCATCGAAAAACTGCACAATAAGCATTGTCTTATCGTTATTTCCTCAAACGATTACGCCTCCATCAAGGAATCCCTGGATTATTTAAAATATGACGATTACTTCAAAGACATTCTGGGTTCCGATTTTATGTTCAGCAAAAAAGAAAAAATCCTTTACGCCGCGAAAAAATATAATGTCGTTCTTCAGGATATTTATTACATCGGCGACACAACAGGCGATATCAAGGAAGGAAAGCAGGCCGGAGTCAAAACGGTAGGCGTTACCTGGGGCTGGCACAGCAAAGAAAAGATGGCCGCCGCCGAGCCCGATTACCTTTTTGATAATCCCCAGGAACTTTTAAAACTGAATTAGGTTTTGAATTAATCATGGCGGACTTTTTCTCATATATCAGCTCATGGTCTGTTTTAAAATGGATTGCGCTGGTTCTTATTGCCGGATTTATCGGGCAGTTCGGCAAGATGGCGGCAGAGGCAATTGCCGGGAAAATCCGCGCACGCCGCAGGGAAAAAGAAACCCCTCCGGATACTTCAAAAGAAACATCCGTGCCCCCTCCTTCATCTCCCTCCCCAACCGGGGAAATTATCGATAAAAAACTCCTCAAAGCAATGGCCAAAGCAAAGAAGAAGGAAGCCAAGAAAAAAGGTTAATCTATCGAGATAAATATTTGATATGGGTTTCCAGGAGGCGGTGTTCGTCAAAATCTTTCAGCTTCAGATATTGGGGTGTCGTTCCACTAAAGGCACATTTAGGCGCCAAACCGATTAATTCCGACTCCAGTACCGGCACTCCGCCTTCGGCCGCCATAGTTTCCACATGATCAAAAACAGTCTTCAGCGGCGTTTCCTTACAATTGGTCAGGTTGATTGATACCTGCGCCAGTCCCCTGCTTTTCAGCATGACACCGATGGCGCGCACATGTTTCAGGCCGCCGCCCTTTTCTCTGATTCGCGAAGCGATATGCCGCGCCAGAAGCAGGTTGTCGCTGGCCAGATTTATATTATAAGCGACCAGTATTTCTCTGGCGCCGACAACGGTGGCGCCGGAACGCGCGTTGAATTCCTTTTCTCCCACATCCGGTTTATTTTTGGAGCTCGACATTTTATCAACCAGTCCTTCATATCCGCCGCGACGGACATCCGGCAGTTCGACACATTGGTCCTTTAACGCCGCGAACCCGTAGAAATATACGGAAACGCCAAAGCGCTCGCTCAATCGTTTTCCGAAAGCATGGGCCAGGTCAACCGCGTCTTTCATTTTTGCTTTACCCAGGGGAATAAAAGGCACGACATCCACCGCTCCCAATCTCGGGTGCGCCCCGTGCTGTTGACGCATATCAATCAACTCCAGAGCTCTGCCGCAGGCCGCCAGCGCCGCTTCCAGCATATCAGCGGGCTTTCCGAGAAAAGTAAAAACGCTCCGGTTATGATCGGTATCAGCGCTGAAATCGGCCAACCGCACGTCGGGAAATGATTTGAAAACTTCGGCGATTTCGGTGATTTTTCCGGGATCGCGCCCTTCGCTGAAATTCGGCACGCATTCGATGATTTTCATTGTTGAAACTCCAATTTAATGAGACTCGCTAAAAACGAACGGAGTGAAGTTTGAAGCGTCAGTCGTAGTGAGACTCAAATTTCATACGTGCAGCGTAATGAAATTTGTAAGTCGAACTATCCAATCCCGATAAATCGGGATTGGAAACTATCCCAGGAGCGAAGCACCCTAAAGGGCATCCGTGACGACGTGGGACTGTTGCAGGAACCACAGCGGCTTGCTTTGGGGGTCATACCCGTGATTTTTACGCCTGATAAATTTTTACTTCCGGCAATTCTATGCAGGTAAGTTTTCCGCCATAAACCGCGCCGGTATCTATGCCTATCTTATTTTTATCAATTAAAGGACTCATTAAGGGCGTATGTCCGAAAACGACAGTTTTACCGAAGTCCTGCTCCGATTCCATGAACTCGTAGCGTATCCACAGCAAGTCATGCGACTCCTGATCCGACAGCGGCAATCCGGGCCGGAGACCGGCGTGAACAAATATATATTCGTCAGTCTCGTAATAAGGCAGCAACGATTCGAAAAACCGCCGATGCGCCGCGGGAATCCTGCTCTTTCTTTTTTCCGTATCGTCCGAAAGCAGGATTTCATAGGAACGAAGAGTGTTGACGCCGCCATTGATCAAATACAAATCCTCATCAATGCCTTCCAGGTAACGCAGGAACATTTGTTCATGATTGCCCAGCAGGCAGATTATATTTTTATACTCGCTTCTCAATCGGAGAATATAATCGACAACCTCTTTACTGAAGCTGCCGCGATCAATGTAATCGCCGATAAAAACCAGCGTGTCTCTTGTATAATCAATGCCGATTTGATCCATCAGCTCTCTTAGTTTTTCCAGACAGCCGTGAATGTCTCCTATGGCAAAGATTTTATTCATAAATGATCGCCGGATTTTCAAAAATTTTAATCCAAAAGCGCCTTGGTAAAATTATCACTGTCAAAAACGCGCAAATCATCGATTCCTTCGCCGACGCCGATGTACCGAACGGGCAGAGCAAGTTCTCCGGCTATACGCACCACCACACCGCCTTTGGAAGTTCCGTCGAGTTTGGTCAGCACAATGCCGGTCGCGCCGATTTCTTCTTTAAAAGTTTTCGCCTGAACAACGGCGTTCTGTCCGGTTGTCGCGTCGAGGATCAGCAATATTTCCGGTGACAATTCCGGCGATTCCTTGTTGATTATTCTTTTTACTTTTTTGAGTTCTTCCATCAGATTTATCCGCGTGTGCAACCGGCCGGCCGTGTCCACGATAACAACGCCGGAGAAACCGGCCTTGATTTTGGCCATGGCGTCAAAAACAACCGCTGCCGGATCGGCGTTTGTTTTGTGTTTGATTACCGGCGCGCCCACACGCGTCCCCCAAACTTCGAGTTGTTCGACGGCCGCTGCCCGGAACGTATCGGCGGCAACGAGTATGACCTCGTGACCTTCGCTTTTCAGCATAGCGGCCAATTTGCCGATGGTGGTTGTCTTGCCGCTGCCGTTTACTCCGATAGTCATAATGATAAAAGGCTTTCCTTGGGGAATGAGCAGAGGTTTATCTATTTTTTGCAAAATCGCATTCATTCTTTCCTGCATAACCTTTTTTATTTCATCCGCATTCTGCAGATCATGACGGCTTACCCTCTTCTTGACATCATCAATTAAATCATAAGTAAATTGAGGGCCCATATCAGCCGCAATCAGCAGTTCTTCCAATTTATCATAAAGATCTTTATCGATGACCTTTTTACTGAAAAGGTCATTCAAATCCATAGTCAGAACATCCCGCGTTTTAGACAGCCCTGCTTTTATTTTTTCAAAAAAGTTTAACTTTGCCATATACACACCTTTCTTATGCAATCGTTAATTAATAACCGCTTTTGATAAAGAAGTAAAGCTATGTATTATGCCGTTTCTAAATCAAAGATGATATTGAGGCGGCTAGGCGGAGGCGACGAGGCGTATTATACATACGTTGAGGAAGCCGACAACGACGCCAACAAAAATAGCGCTTTGATTTAGGAATGGCATTAATTGAGGTTGACGGAAACCAGCGTCGATATCCCCTGCTTCTGCATGGTCACGCCAAAGAGCGTATCGGCAACTTCCATGGTGCTTTTGTTATGCGTAATCATCACAACCTGAGAGTGGAAGGCGACATCTTTAATCAGCCGGTTGAACAGATTGGTATTGGCG
>JAJFTS010000236.1 GCA_021372815.1 Deltaproteobacteria bacterium
TGCCAATAGTATTTATTGACGATGTTGGTGATCGCCTCCCCTTCCGCGTCGGCTTTAAAATAATTTTCCAGCACTTTGCGGGGGATTTTTCCCGGACGGAAACCTTTAATCTTGGCTTTTTTACTAATATCACGATAAACACTATCCAGTTCATCTTTTACAGAAGCCCAGGGCACCTCAAATGACATCTTTTTCTTAACCTGACTGATATCTTCTAGTTTTACGGAAAGCTCGCTCACTACTTTTTTCTCCTTATATTTTAATTATTACGGTCATTCATTCTGGTGCGAGAGAGGAGACTTGAACTCCTAAGGTTTTACCCGCTGGATCCTAAGTCCAGTGCGTCTGCCAATTCCGCCACTCTCGCCTTTGGATGATTTTGGAATCCTATATTCATTATTTAAAATGTCAATCCGGATGATCATCGGCGCACTGCAACAAAACCAATCAAATTACGCTTTTCCTGTAAATGATAATTCCCTTTATTGCAATAAAAAAGATGACCATTAATTAAAAACTATTTTTACTGATTAAACAGGTAAAATCATGTAAGTCCATAAAAAGATTCCCTTCACGCAAGAATCTTTTTAAAATAACTGATAAACTCGTAACAACTCCACTCATCCGTCATTCCCGTGCAGGCGGGAACACATAACGCATTTAAATCACAGCATGGATCGCATCTTTCGCACCATATTTCACGACCGCAAGGCCTTGAGGGGGTCCAGCCTTGCCGCCGTGCGGGCCGGGTAGAAACCGCAGAAGACACCCACCAGCGTCGATACGCCAAAACCCAGAATGATCGACGAGTAGGACATCACAAATTGCCACTTCGATATATAGGCAAATAAAAATGATATGCCGATTCCCAGAACGATCCCGATAATCCCCCCGACCAGGCAGAGGATAACCGATTCGATCAGAAACTGGCTCTGGATGTCGCTCTGCTGCGCTCCCAGGGATCGCCTCAGGCCGATTTCGCCTCTGCGTTCCGTCACAGAAATAAGCATCACATTCATGACGCCTATCCCGCCCACAATCAAAGCAATGCTGCCGATGGCGCCCAAAAGAAGAGAAAACATTTGCATTTGCTTTTTCATCCTCTCAATCAGTTCTTCCGCCGATGTGATTTCCACCTGCGTGCCTCTGGCTTTTTTCTGAAAATAGTCCTGAATATCGGTCTTGATCTGCCCGATAGGAATATTGGACTCCGCTCTGGCCATGACGGTATTGATGTCCGCATTCTGGAATGACCGGATGGCCGTGGACAGGGGAACCAGCATCCCCCGGTTGATTCCATAGGGTCGAAGCCCCCCTTCCGCCGATTGATTAAGGACACCCATAATGGTATAGGCCCGGTCATTGGACATGATCTGACCGCCCAGAATCTGCGACATTCCGTTTTGCTTCAGAAAATCGGCCAGCTCGCTACCGATCACGCAGCAATAACGGTTCTGATCGAGTTCCGAAAGTATTCTGCCTTCGCGGATATTAAGTTTGTTAATTGAAAAAAAAGAAGCGGTAACACCCATCTGCTCTATGTTGGTTTTGGCCCGCCCGCGATAATATTCCGTTCCGCTGATCACATAGGGCGCGACTTCCAGAATATGCTTTTTTTCCGAAGGCAGTTTCATCAGTGTATCCACATTGAATTGGGCCTGTGCACCGCCCTCGCTGAAACTTTTTCTGATGGTGACAATATCAACACCCATATCTTTAAATTGCCGGATGGATTCCTGCTGGACAATCGTACCGATGGACACCATGGCAATGACCGATCCGATGCCGATGACAATGCCGATTAAAGCCAGAAGGCTTCGCTGCTTGGAACTCCAGAGGCTTCTGAACGCTTCATAAAAATTTATTTTTAATAGATTCATGCTGAATAAATCATCCCGTCGATAATTTTAACAGACCGGCCGCATTGGGAAGCCAGTTCCGGATTATGGGTGATAATAACGATTGTAATCCCTTCATCCCGGTTGAGCCGCTGGAAGAGTTCCATAATCTCCTCACCTGTTTTCACATCCAGGGCGCCTGTCGGTTCATCGGCCAGGATGATCGACGGCGATCCGACCAGTGCCCGTGCAATGGCGACGCGTTGTTGCTGCCCGCCGGACATTTCACTGGGGCGATGGTCGGCGCGTTGCATGATGTCCACCTTGGTCAGGAATTCGATGCTCTTTTGTCTGATCTCCGTCATACTGAGACCGCGATAGGTCAGAGGAACCCCTACATTTTCCAGGGCCGTCAATTTGGGCAGAAGGTGATATTGCTGAAAAACGAACCCAATTTTCCGGTTTCTTAAGGTGGATAAAACCCGGTCGTCGTCATAAAGAACTTTGGATCCTTCTATGCGGTAAGTTCCGGAATCGGGTTTTTCCAGAAGCCCCAGCATATGCATCAGGGTGGATTTGCCGCTGCCCGAAGGTCCGATAATGGCCAGAAGCTCTCCTGTCGCCACGGATAGATTGATCCCCTTGAGAACATTGACTTCCGTCGGTCCAATGCGATAGGACTTGCGTATATCCTCAATATCCAGCATCAGGGATTTCATTAATAGGTTACCTCGTCTCCGGCCTTAAGCCCGCTTAAGATTTCGACCGCATCCATGGAGGTAATCCCTGTTTCCACCTTCACTTTTTTCACTTTGTTTGTCGCTTTATCCCGCACATTGATAAAACGGTCTGGCCCCTCGATCATAACCGCCGGGATTGGAACCATCAGGGCATTGGGCTTATTGACCATCATAATTTCCATATTAGCCGACATCCCCAGACGGAGCTTTTCTTTCAAAGAGGCAGGCAGGCTGTCCATGGCAACAGACACCTCGAAATTGGCGGTCTTTTTCCCTTCGTTGCTTTTGACAGCCTGCGACGAGATGTGGGCCACCCTTCCCTTGATCGATTCGCCAAAAGCGTCGACGGTAATTCTGACATCCTGGCCTTCTTTAATTTTCAATACTTCCATTTCATCCACACCCGCCGTCATGGACAGGCCTTCCGTATTGCCGATGGAAAGCAGAATATCGCCCTGTGAGAAGGTAACACCCCGTTCGACAATTTTTCCTTTCTGTTCTTTTTCACCGGCCAGATCGGGAAGCAGAATGGTACCTGAAACAGGTGCGACAATATCGGAATGACGAAGCTGGATTTCAATATCCTGCAGCTTTTGCCGGGCATTCTGCAGTTTGAGATCAGCAATATGCCGGTTTTGACCTGCTCCTTTTTCTTTGGTGGCTTCCAAATCGCGAAGTGATGATTCATAATCCATTTTGGCGGTGGTAAACTGCTGTCTTGCGCTGTCATATTCCGTTGCCGGAACAATTTCCTTTTTGAAAAGACGTTCCGTTTCCTTGAGGGTCTTCTGGTAACCGTCCAGACTCAATTTGGAACGTGTTACGCTTTGTCTTGCTTTGGCCATCTCATTGCTGTTTTCCCAGATTTCCATCTCTTTTACTTTCTGGGCCGCCTCAATATACGCCGTTTTTGCATCCCGGTACTTTACTTCTGTTTCGTTCTTGTCCAGTTTGAGCAGGATTTGTCCTTTGGTCACCGCCTGCCCGTATTCGAACAATTTTTCCTTCACCATACCGCCTGCCGGGCTGGTGATATTGACCACCTGAATCGGTTTCAGAACGCCTTTGAGTGTAATGCTGTCGGTCAGGGCGCTGGGCGTGACCGTATAGACACTTGCCGCCTCACCCTTTTTCCCATCGCCCGCCGTCATGCCGGATGGATGATGCGTTTGTCTCCAGGTAAATAGCCCTATCGATAAAAATAAAATAATGACAAAACCCGTGGCCGCCACGCGAATAATCTGAACCTTGCGCAGGGTTGCCTTGAGGGTATCGTTGGTTTCTTCCATTGCCAGGTAAGACTTCTGGAGTTCATTATGCTTTTCCTTCAGCTCCTGTGTCAGATTCTTTTCAGATTCCTGAAGCCTTTCGACCTCGGTTTTATCCGTAAAGACAACTACGACCGCGATGTTTTTCTTGATGTTGTTTTCGACGGTTGAAAGAAATGAGGTGGTCACTTCCAGGCTCATAATTTCGTTCCCTTTATGCCAGGGAACGATTTTATTATGGATCGTATCAGCGTCATAAATGGAATTGAGAACCGTCTGGTTAAACGGGTCGTTTTCCTCGCGAACCAGAAAGATTTCTCCAAAGGGTTTATCGACCACGTCCTGGTGACTCAGACCGAGAATTTCTTCCGCAGCCTGGTTAAACGTCAGGATTTTGCCGTCAAGGCCGATGGTCATGACACCGTCGCCCATGCTTTCAAGAATGTTACGGAATATGATATCAGTTGCCATTTTTTACTCTCACGGTTTTGATGGATTCGTTTCGTTTATTACGGAAGTCTGCTTGATCTGGTCATCTTCTTTGCGCACGTCAATGTTCCATGTAGCCAGGGTTGTTCCCAGAGTGGCGTCGAGGCTGGTCAAAGAAGTCAGATAGTCCGTTCTGGCCTTCACTTCAGCGCTCTGAGCTTGTGTCAAATCCCGTTGAAAACTGACAAATTGAAAGTTGGTTGTCCGGCCGGCGCCCAGCTTTTCTTTTTCGATTTGCAGTTTCTTTTCGGACAGCTCCCGTGACAGCGTCGCGCTCTTCAGCGACCGATAACTGGAATCGACGTTGCGCAGGGCGTTTTGCACTTCGATTTCCATGTCGAGCTTGAATTTTTCAAGGTTTAGATTGGCCTTTTCCAAATTATTCTTTATTGTAAGATAATTTTTTATATCCGATGTCATGTAATAAACGATTGGAATGGTCAAATTTAACCCCGCGTACCAGTCTCTTTCCTGTGCTGTGCGAAAGGCCCGTCTGGCTGCTGCATCATAAGAATCAAAGAATGTCCCGGCGGCGCCGTCCGTTGTTCCCGCCGTAAAATCAAGCTGCCAGAGCATGTTACGCTTCGCATTTTTCAGCTGTAATTTTATGATTTCAATATTCTTTATTTCTTGAAGATAATCCGTCCGGTATTGAAAGGCCAGCGCAAGGGCTTCTTCCAGAGGGGGTGGTGATACCAGTTCCTGGTTCTCATCCACCGCTTCAAATTTGGTATTCTTGTCAATATAGAGGGCGGAAACCAGGGTAAGGCGGGCGCTGTCCAAACTGTTTTTAGCCCTTATCACGGATGATTCCTGCGAGGAGATGTCGGCCTGAGCCTGGACGATTTCCGTCCCGGCCAGGCGGCCGGCCGCGATCATGTCCTTATTGTATTCATAAAGCGCCTTAGCCCGCACCAGACCCATTTCAGCAATGACCAGAGACCGTTCAGCGTCTTTGTATGCCCGGAAGGCGCTTATGGCCGTTCCTATCGTTCCAGTAATTAAACTTTTTAGACTCAAAATATTATTTTCTTCGGTGATCCGGGCAAATCTAACTTTGTAGGCCTGATTATCCAGACCGCCGCCCTTGAGGAGTGGCTGTGTGAACGTGGCAGACCAATCGGAAGAATAATTGTTGAGACCTTGGTCCATGTCAGGCCGAGCGCCACTGTTGTTCCAGGTAAAGTCAACTGTGCCGCCGGTGGGAATAGCCAGCGTTGCCGTGAAATTGCCGCTGCCTTCCAGATAATCTGTCCGGACCGAGTTTGCCGTGTTGGGTGCAGCAAACTTTGATCCACGATTGAGGGAAAGAGTCAATTTCGGATCAGTCGGCAGATAATATTGCCTTTCGGCTTCCTGCAGATTAATTCTATCAAGATAGCGGTCAAGATACCTGCCCCTCAAGGTAACATTGTTGGTCAGAGCAATAAACACCGCATCCGCCACGGTCATTTTCCGGACAAGATTTTTTGCCGGTTCCTGGCCATATCCCGGAAATGTCCACGCAAGCACAAAAGCGGTAAGCAGCATAACGATGCTGAAAGTTTTAACGTATTTTTCTGCGGATATGCTCATAAAAAAAGACAAACTCAATCTTCTATCATCTGAAGATTGAGAAAATAATGAATAATGCGCCATCTCCATCTCTTTTTTGCAAGCCACTGATTGTTACTTCATCCAATATCAAAATTGCGGGTGATACTATGCCAGAGTCATACAAATTGTCAACAAAGGATTCCCCTAATCATTTTTTTTCAATTACAGGATTATTATGCTATATTCTTTAAAATTTACGTATCATATTTTAGATTTTGAATCATAAATTATTGAATCCACATTTGTGACACATGAAACCTGAAGACCAACAAAAAGACCTTCTTTCTTTACAAAAAGAAAATCTGCATTTGAAGCAAAGCATTGCCGCCCTGCGCGATCAACTGGAGAAAATGGAGATTGCCCGGGAAGAGGCCGTGCAAAATACCCTGCATTCCGTACAGGGCGAAATCACCCAGCTTCGGACAGCTGTTGCTGCCATGCGCGAAGAACTGGAAAAAACCTGTTATGAAAAAGATTGCATCCTTCAGCAAGAGACGGCAATCGCTATTGATAAAACCAAACAGCTTCATGATACGATCGTAACCCTGCGGGATGAACTGGAGCACCGGGAAGCAAGTTATCAGGAAAACCTTCGGACAATGACCAGAATTTTCCTGAATGATCCGGAAACCGGAGAATTGTATTCCCGGGTTGCACAGGGAAATATTCAACGTGAAATCAGAGTGCTGAACAGCAGCGGCATCGCCGGAACTGTTTTTCAATCAGGAAATAGTCTGATCATTAATGATGCCTACCGCGATAAACGTTTCAATCAATCCGTAGATGAAAAAACAGGGTACATGACAAAGTCGATTCTCTGTGTTCCCATCAAGGCCGCCAAACAGGAAATTATCGGTGTCGCTCAGGTTTTAAATAAGAAAGATGGACCCTTCACGGACGATGACGTCATGCTTCTCGAAGCCATCGCTACACAGGCGGCCATTGCCCTTCAAAGCACCATCTTTACCGAACGGATGAAAATATTCCGCACCAAGGAGATGGAATTTTTCGACGTGGTTGCCGAAGCAACTTCCGAAATCAATCTGGGCGTTCTCCTTCACAAAGTCATGTCGGAGGCCATGCGCATGATGGATGCTGAACGCTCTACCCTTTTTCTTAATGATGAAAAGACCAGCGAACTTTACTCACGGATCGGCGAGGGATTAGGGTCAACGGAAATTCGCTTTCCTAATGATGTGGGGATTGCCGGAACGGTTTTTCAATCCGGCGAAGCCATTAATATCCCGCATGCCTATGCCGACCTGAGATTCAATCCTTCCTTTGACAAGAAAACAGGTTTCTTTACCCGTTCCATCCTGTGTACCCCCGTCACCAATAAATCAGGGAAGATTATCGGCGTCACGCAGGTTTTGAATAAAATGGGCGGGCCCTTTACCAAGGAAGATGAAATGCGTCTTAAAGCCTTCACCGCTCAGGTCGCCATTGCGCTGGAAAATGCCAAGCTCTTCGATGATGTTCAGAACATGAAGAATTACAATGAAGGCATGCTGGAAAGCATGTCCAACGGTGTGATCACGCTCAACGAGGACGGAAAGATTATCACGTGCAATACGGCCGGCATGAGAATCATGAAGGTTTCTCTATCGGAAATACTGAACCGCAAGGTTGAGGAATTTCTCAGCGGCAACAATGCCTGAGTGCTGGAAAAGATCGAGAAAGTCGGCAAGACACAGACACAGGATGTCATTATGGATGCCGACCTGGTGTTTGGAGGGTCCAAGCTTTCCGTCAACCTGACCATTCTTCCTCTGCTCAGCGTAGAGAAAAAAAGCTGGGAACGATGATTGTCATCGAAGATATCTCCAATGAGAAGCGCATGAAGTCGACCATGTCGCGGTATATCGACCCGGCACTGACGGATCAGATTATGGATTGTACCGAGGACTTCATGAGAGGCAAAAACATAACAGCCGCCATCCTGTTTTCCGATATTCGCGGATTTACAACATTGACCGAAGAGTTGGGGGCGCAAGGCACGGTTGCCCTGCTCAATGAATATTTTACGCTGATGGTGGACTGCATCCAGAAACAGGGCGGCATACTGGATAAGTTTATTGGTGACGCCATCATGGCCGCCTTTGGCATCCCCTTATCCCATGACGACGATGAGGATCGTGCCGTGCGTGCTGCAATTAATATGGTCAAAACCCTCCATGAGTGGAACAAGGTGCGAACCGTTGACGGCAAAAAGCCGGTTCGGATCGGGATTGGTTTAAATACGGATTCCATTGTTTCCGGAAACATCGGTTCTCCGAAACGCACGGATTATACGGTCATCGGCGACGGCGTCAATCTGGCTTCACGCCTGGAATCCGCCTGCAAGCAGTATTACGCCTCTATTCTGATTGCCGACAACACCTACCGCAAACTTAAGGGCACGTATCGCGTCCGGAAAGTCGACCGGGTGGTGGTCAAAGGCAAAACGGAACCGGTCAGCATTTACGAAGTACTTGATCACCACACCGAAGAAACTTTTCCCAATCTCATGGATGCCATCAATAATTTTTCACACGGCTTGGACTGCTATCAAAAAGGGCAGTGGGAGAAGGCTATCGAGGCATTTCAAAGCACATTATCCTTAAACAGCAGTGAT
>JAJFTS010000248.1 GCA_021372815.1 Deltaproteobacteria bacterium
CCAAGTATGTCGCTACAAAGGATCTGAATTCGTTTCGCGACCGGATAGATAAGCGGCTTATTAAGGATTATGAAGATCTGAAGGCCGGTGGAATCGTCAAATATGCCGAAATCCGGCTGATCAAATTTCCAGCCAAGTACACAGGACACAGAGACCGGCCGTATTTGCAGGAGATTCTGCAGGATTTAATTGAAGAAGAGAAAACAAAAAAATAATCAGAGGATGATTATCTTTTATATCCCGGCGGTAAAAATCAGCGCCGCTATTTTCTATACCCTGCCAGGAAATAATTGACATGGCGTTCGTGCTTTCCCGGGCTTTTCTGCGCGGGAGGTTATGCCCGATTTTAAATTGAATATTTCCGGAAAACAGAACGAAAAATCAAGGCGGCGGATATTGTTGCTTCCGTAAGAGACGAGTCGTGTGAAATGAAAAAAAATATACTGGTGACTTTAGCGGACCGCAATTACATCAAACAGGCCCAACAGCTTTTCTCCAGCGTATACTGGAATGCCGGATGGAAGGGTGACTACATGCTGCTGGCTTACGATATTCCAGAAAATGATCTGATGTGGTTCAGAGATAAAGGCATTCTGGTGAGGGAATGCGAACCGATACTGACGGAATCCGAAACCCGCATCGGCCATGCCCCTTTAACCACTCTTTCCAAATTTTATCTGTTCACGCCTGAATTCAGAAAATGGAAAAATATTGTGTTTCTGGATGGCGACATTATTGTCCGGGGAGCTCTGGATACGCTTGCTGACACGAAGGGATTTGCGGCGGCGAGAATTCTTAATATGTTGCGTACCTCGCTGAAAGGGCAGTTTCAGGATCGCAACAGAAGTAATAAGCGGTTGTTTAAAGAACTGGAGAGTAAATGTAATTTGCGTCGGCCCGCGTTTAATTCCGGTGTAATGGTGTTCAATACGGATATAATATCAGAAAATGATTTTCAAAATCTGAAAAATATTCTTTTGTATTTCAAGGAAATACTTTTTATTTCGGAAGAAACGGTTTTAAATATACATTTTTACGGTAAGTGGCAGGAGCTTTCTCAGGTTTATAATGTTTGTCCCAGTTATGAGATGTATCATTCCGGGTGTGCTTCCGGTGATTTGAAAGGGATTATTTTACACACATATTCCTGTTTCCCGGGAGGAAAGCCCTGGTATCCGACAAGCCCTTTGAATGTCGAATGGAAATCGAATCTGGATAAAGCCGACCTGATTGATATCGCGAATCCGCAAATACCTGAAATAATATTGAGTGAACGGGAAGAGGCGCAATACGATTTTTATTTAAAGAATTTGCACAAAAATAATCCATATAAGTTTTATCATTACAAAATACGAAATTTTTATAAGTATAATAAATACACATTGCTGGCAGCTGCTTTTCTTAAGAACAACTATCCGAAAATTTATCAACTGCAAAGAAAATTAAGAAATGTATCATGAAAAAGAACCCGGTGAACGGCAATTCGAATAACTTTTCCCCAAGCACTGAGCGAGAGGCTGCACGTAACGCTGTTTGCCTTTGTACCGATCGCCGAATGCTGATTCCGGCGTTATTCGTAGCTGACGCGGTGAAGTCCCATTCAAGGGCTTCGAATAACAGCTTTGATATTCTCATTTTCGCCCAGCCTTCGGAAGTTACCGATGTCCACAAACGCTGGATGGAACAGCGCGGTATCATGCTTTGTGAAAATATGGACATGTCGCGTCAGCGGGGAGTGGGAAAGTTTATGAAAAGACTCAGCCCCGCCACGCTGATGAAACTATCGCTGGCCGAACATCTTGCCGGCCGGTATGACGGAATCCTGTATCTTGATTGTGATCTGACCATACACGATGACATATCTTCGATTTTTTCTCTGAATACGGCGCCATATGCGCTGGCGGCTGTTCCTTCAGGACGTATTTGGGTTCATTTGAGTGAGAAACAGCGTAAAGGTTTCGAGGATCATTGTCAAAGCCTGGGTATGAGCAAGCCGTATCGTTTTTTCAACACAGGTGTTCTCTATATTGATGTTGAAAGGTGGAACAGCGAGAAGCTGGGCGAACGGGCACTGGAGTTTATCCGGCAAAATCCCGATCTCTGTTCTCTTCCGGACGAACATGCGCTCAACGCCATTCTGGACGGCAATATCGCGGAATTAACGTCGTTGTGGAATGCCGCCCCTTTTCCGCGATGGCAAAAAGTTAAAACCGGTCATAATCATGCGGTAATCATGCACTATATGGGCCTTCAGAAACCCTGGCTTCGGTTTGCTTATGGAAAACCGCTGCTGTTTCCTGACTTGAAGGCCTATCGTCTCTACGAGGATTTTCTTAAAGATTCTCCATGGCCGGATTGGCTTAACAAGCAAAGGCGCTGGCATGATTTCTATATGAATGTAAAGGGAGAAATAGGACGAATCTTGCGTCTGTTGAGGCTTCGAGGTGAATGGGAGGAACCGTCGTCCGGACAGCGCAAAGCCTATGACGAAGCCGTTCGGCTGTATTATGAGAAAACAAGGTTTGCCGATGTGGAGCAGGGCATTGTTGTTCAGGAAAACGGGAAGCATCGGCTGAAAAAAAAAGAATAGATTCAAAATGATATCGGATAAAATATCAATTGACTTGTAAAAAGAACTTTTCTATATTTAACAATATCAAGCAATAGAATATTTCTTCGTAAACCAAAGGAGACGTAAAATGAAGGAAGGTAAGAAGTGGCAGCAGCCTGAGATCAGTGCGATGAAGAAGAAAGACACAAGTAAAGTTGTTGCGACATCCCGCAAGGGACAGGTTCGCTATAGTACAGGCGTAGGCCCCACTCCTCCCGTGCCGCCTCCTCCCGCTTTTACGGAGTTGGTATAGCAGATTCGGGGAATCGGTTTTAAAAGGGTAAATTAGTTATTCGTATTCATGGAAGGCAATGCATACGAAGTAAGTTTGCTTTACCCGGTTCGCGATAATCGGCAATGTCTTTAAACCGAAGCCGGCACTTGTTTATTCCAGGATTTTTATGAAAACGAAAATCAACATGGACGGCGTCTATACGGCGTCCGATGGCGTTGTGGTGCGTAAAGTGGAAAAAGAGATGATTATCATCCCTTTTGCATCCGGTGTTGACGATGCGGAAAACGAACCGTACTTCCTTAACGCCACAGGACAAATTATCTGGCAGCGATTGGATGGATGCAGAAGACTGAAGGATGTCGTAAAAGATCTGGCTGCCGAGTTCAAAACCCCTGTAAAAGTTATTGAAAAGGATGTTGTCGGATTTGTGGAAAAACTTCTGATGAAAAATATGCTCATGGAGATCCGGAAAACTTGATCAGTTACGTTACCCCTATGATAAACAAGAAGATTGATATTCAGGATACCCGCGAAATTACAGGCTGGGCTTACCATGAAATGAAATGGTTGACGGAAGCCGGAGCAAAAGAAGCGGACCGGGAAAGAAATAAAATTCTGCAATCAATATCCGGCAGGGTCAATAGTAATTTTCTGGGAAACAAGATCGGGCCCGGGGAGTTGTCGCCCGGTTGTGTTAATTGCGGACGGGGAACATGGTCTTGTATTTTTATTAATTTCCTGTGTACGGCCCATTGTTTCTACTGCCCTCAGGACAGAAAAAAAAGAACAGACAATCCGCCGAATGAATCAGGGCTTATTTTTGATAATCCGGACGACTACGTTGATTATCTGGAGAAGTTCAAATTTAAAGGAGCCAGTTATTCCGGGGGAGAACCGTTTCTGCAATATGAAAAAGTGCTGACTTATACCAGAAAAATCAGAGAAAGACTGGGGAAGGAATTTTATATCTGGCTGTATACCAACGGTGACCTGGTTAATAAAAATAAATTAAAAGCTTTGAAGGAAGCCGGTCTCAATGAAATACGCTTTGATATCTCTGCCAGAAATTATGATTTGAAAGCGGTAAAGATGGCCGTGGGTATTATCGATACGGTTACCGTTGAGATTCCCGCCATTCCGGAAGATTATGAAATATTGAAGAAATGTCTGGCGAGAATGAAAGCGGCAGGGGTGGCGCATTTAAATTTGCATCAATTGTTCGCCAATCAACACTGCTATAAGCAATTTAATGATCGCCGGTATACTTATTTGCATCAGCCGAATATTCCGGTTTTGGAATCGGAAATGACCGCGTTGAAAATTATTAAATATGCCGTGGATAAGAACATCGGCTTGCCCGTCAACTATTGTTGCTCGATTTATAAACACAGATTTCAGCAAAAAGCATACAGAAAAAGATTCCTGCCTTTTATTAAAGAGCGATTCGAAGTGTCGACGGAAGCGGAATTCATCAGAAGGCTGTCTGTTCAGGATAAGCCGGTAAAACTCAAGAAGCTTGTGAAGACATTTCGGGAAAATAATGGTGATGACCGTCTATGGTCTTTTAAGAAAGACAATTCGGAATTGTTTATCCATCATTCGCTTCTCAAGTATGTCGATTTTAGTAAACACGATTTGATGGTAAGCTATTTTGCGCCGCAGTTAAAATCAACCCGCGACGATGACAATGAAAATAGCCGGAAAGTCGCATTAAATTCCTGCCGGAATATTTTTATTGAAAGAAAATTTGTACACGAAACGACAATAAGAAATCCTGTGGCCATAAGAAGTTTTCAGGAATTATTTATTAAAAAAATAAATAACGGTGATGTTTTTAAAAAATTCTATAAAGATTATGATTTAAAAACAAAAGCCGACATCGATGAGATGATGGTTGAAAAAGACCGGCTGGATTATTTGAAGTCATGGGAATTCATCGGCGAAGGTCTTTATAAAATATACTGATGGCCGATGGCAAGCGGTTAAGCGTTTACATGCTGAAAAGAAAATTATTTTTCGTTCTTGCGAGAAGTTTTTTAATCCGGAACCTGCCTGACAGAATATATCTTTTACTGTTATACAGAATAAGAATGGACCGAAGGCTTGATCTGCGTCATCCCCGTGCCTTTACGGAAAAAATTCAATGGCTTAAATTAAACTGGCGGCATGACATCCTGACAAAATGCGCGGACAAACTGGAAGCGCGAAAGTTTGTGAAAGAAAGAATCGGGCCGGAATTATTAAAGGAACTATACGGTGTTTATGAAAAACCGGAGGATATTGATATCAATAAACTGCCGGAAGCTTTCGTTCTGAAAGTCAATAACAGCTGTAAACAAAATATATTTTGTAATAATAAATCACACCTCGATTGGAATAACACCATCGTTTTGTTGACGAAATATTTAAAAAATAATCACCATTGCTATTACCGGGAATGGGCATATAAAAATATAACTCCCCGTATCATCTGCGAAGAACATCTGACGAAAAATAATGAAACGCTGTATGAATATGGTTTTTACTGCTATGACGGTGTTCCTTGCCTGGTCGAGATAAATGAATGCGAACCCGGAGTAGAACGGGTAAATATGTTCGACATTGATTTGAATCTTTTAGAAAATAAGTATGGTAATCCTCCCCTGCCGCAACCGGTCACAAAATCGCCGCAGTATGAAAAAATGCTGGAATATGCGAAGGTGCTTTCCCGGGGTTTTCCTTTTGTCCGGGTAGATCTGATTTGCGTTAGAAACCGGATCTATTTCGGTGAAATGACTTTTTATCCCCTGGCCGGACTGTGCAAACTCGATCCCGTCTCGTTTGATGATTATCTCGGTTCTTTTCTGCGACTTCCCGCTTAATATGATCAGTACGATATCGGAAGGGCATCCTGCGGATATATAAATGCGATGTGCTTCCCCGGTTAAACGTTGCTGAAAAAGAAATATGATGATTTTAATTGCGCGACGGTGTATAATTTTCTCTATAAAAAAAGAATATTTTAACGTTTCCAATCCGGCTAATAAGGAGGATTATTTCATGAAAAAAAGTATGGAAATTTTATTGCTGCTTATCTTTATTTTTTCTATATTCGCTTGCATTCCCGTGCCTGTGCCTGTGGGGACTTCGCAGCCCGGCTATGGCGGAGAGTATGGTTACGGATATGAAGATCAATACGGATACGGTTATGATGACGAATATTACGACGCTCCGATAGTTTATGGGGAACCTTGTTATTACACGCCGCCGATTGCCGTCACCTTTGCCTTCGATTATTTTACCTACGAACCTGATGGTCCGTACGTGGATATCGTCTTCTGGAAAAACGGGCATCGTTACCGTCATGAGCCCTGGCATGATCACGGAAGACGGATTACTGCCGAGAATATTCATTCAAAAGAATGGCATAACAGGGTTCGCGGTTCCGAATTATCCCGTCATCGGGAAAAGCTGCGCAGCGATCATAATATTTCTCATCCCGATTCCTATTACGGGGTGAAATCCCGCAATAAGGGAAAGATTGAACAGCCCACACGGCAGAAGGATAAAGGATATCAGGGAGAACAGGGTGTGCCCCGCGAAGGTGAGCAGCCGCCGCGGTGGGAGAAAAAACAGCCTTATCCGGTGAATCAGCCTTCCCGCCGGGAGCAGGAATCGCAGCCGCAGATTCAACAACGCCCCGAATGGGGAAAACAGACCCCAAAACCGGAAGCGGAACAGGAGACTCAAAAGACGAAGCAAAAATCACAATGGGAACAAAAGCAGTCCCGCGATGAAGATCAGCTTCCGCAATGGGAAAGCAAAACAGTGCCGCAAACTGAACAACGTTCTCAATGGGGGCAGACATCCGAACAGACCAAACAAAAACGAGATTGGAAAAAGCAATCTCAGCCTACAGATCAAAAAACACGATGGGGGCAAGAACCTCAGCAGGAAGAAAAGCGGCCTTCCTGGAGCCAGAAACAAACCACGCAAGGTACAGTGCGTCAGCAGTCCGAGCAAAAAAAACAACGTTATCAGTACGACAGGCAGAAACGATCGCAGGATAAGCAAAAAAGAATAAAGGAACGTATAAAAAAACCGGAAGCGGAACAAGGGCATGATACTCAGGAAATGAAGAAAAACAAATCGCCGAGAGGGGAGTAAGCGGGATAACAAAACTGATTTATATATATTCGGCGCTCACTCATATGGCGGGCGGGAGAGCCGGTAATCCGGAAATCGAAAACAATCAGACAATTGTTATTGTTTGATGATATGTTGAAGTCATTTCCGCCAAAAATTCACTGCCGAATTTAATTTTAGGAAACTGAGTTTTTCTATTTTAAAAATTCCTTCATGCGCGTGTGTTTATCAATCAACTCCGATAAGAGCCCTATTTTTTCTTTGTCGTCTTTTCGGAGCAGAGCTTCCGTATCGTCTATGATCCTGGCGGTCTTGAAGGTGTCTGTTCCCACCAGGAGAATCGGAATACCCCGTTCGTTGGCCAGGGAAATGATGTTCTGATGGGGAACGATATCCCCGGTGATGATTATTCCCGCGGTATCTCTTTCCAGCGCGGCAAGAATCACATCGCTTCTGTCTCCGCCGGTTATCATCAGTTGATCGCCCTCGCGCAGCCCCGGTTTCAAGGGAAGGGGTTGGGCATCCACAGCCACGGCCGAAGATGTTTCGATTACGATATTCTTGACGATGTTCTTCAGATTGCATTCGCCTGCGATAACTCTTGCCAGAAGCTTTTCAGCGAGAAAATCAAGGGTAAAATAGGTCAGTTGCGCGCTGTAGGGAATCACGCCGATAATCTCAATGCCCATTTCTTTTATGCTGGGTGCGCAATAATCCTGAAATTCCTCAACATCGTTTATCTTGTTGATGATCACGCCGCCGAAATTCGTATCTTTGATCTTCATATATTTTTCTATAAATTTGATATCGTCAAGGACCGAATCGCTGTCGCCGCTGACGACAATCACCAGCGTGCCGTTGACATATTTGGCGACGGACAATGCGTCGAGGTTGAGGTAGGACCCATAGGCCAGGTCCTTTCCGCTTTCAATGAAGAGCACATCATTGCCGTTTCCGATATCCGTAACGATGCCGGTCAGAGCGTTCTTTATTCCTTCCTGATCGTACATATATTTCAAACGGGAATGGACAAAACCCAGCGTGATTTGCTGAAAGCGGTTTTCCATGTCTCCTTTGCGCTCGAGAAGATTGACCAACAGACTGGCGTCGTAATCCCAGCTTCTTTTCTTGCGGTAGATCAATCTGTCACCCAGCGGCTTGGCATAAGCGAATTTTTTATCTTTCAGCAAAGAAATTGTCCCGGCGATTATGCTTGTTTTTCCCGCATTGCTTCTTATTGAAGAAACAACTATTGTTTTCATTGCACGTCCTCCTTCGGTTTGCTTATCAATATCCGCGCGTCAACAGCCTTGATGCCGTTTTGGATTTCATATACGACCACAGGATTTATTTCTATATCGGTAATTCTTTCACAATTCTTGATAATAGAACCGATTTTAATGATTGTGTCGATGACCGATTCGATATCCTTTTTTTCCTCTCCTCTGGCGCCGAGAAGCAGGGGATACGATCTGATTTCTTCCAGCATGGAAAGCGCGATGTCGCGGTTAATGGGCAGCGCCCTGAAAGATATATCTTTCATCACTTCCACGTAAATGCCTCCCAGTCCGCACATGACAACCGGGCCGAATGACGGATCTCTTCGCGCCCCGACGATAAGTTCGACTCCTTTTTTGACCATTTCGGAGATTTCAATGCCTTCGATAACGGCATTGGTTTTATATTTCCGACAGTTGTGCATGATTGCTTCATAACCGACGACGACTTCCTTTTCATCATCCAAATCCAGCATAACTCCGCCCGCGTCGCTTTTATGCAGAATGTCTTTCGACACGACCTTCATAACAACCGGATAGCCGATTTCCGACGCATATTTCACCGCCTCGTTGATGTTGCGCGCGATTTTGCTTTGCGGTATCGCAATATTTGCCGCCCGCATGATCGCTGCTCCCTCATTGGCCAGAAGAAAAGTCCTGCCGTCGTTTGCGGCACCGTCTATTATCTTATTGATCAGCGTTGCGTCTATTTCATATTCGTCAATCTTATGAGATGCTTCGTCCAGATACTTGTGATATCTGTAAAATGCTCCGATACAGGAGACAGCCTGCTCTACATCGTTAAATACGGGGATTCTGTCTACAATCAAAGAATCGATTGCGCTTTCCACCTGTTTTCCGCCGATCAGCGCATAGCTGATGGATTTGCCGTTTTGATGATGTTTGGTATAGGTGTCTTTGATCATCTGAGACAGATTCCCGGAATCGAAAATCGCCGTTTCGCAGTAAAGTCCGATTGTGGAACCGATTTCTTTGGACTCGGCGGTTACCGCCAGAGCGCGTGTATATTCATTCGCACCGGCTGTTCCGGTGAGGTCAATGGGATTTTTTGTCGATCCGAACGAGGGCGTGACATCTTCATAGAGACTTTTTAAAACGGCCTGATTGTCGTAAAGAGAAACCCCGTACTTTTCGCACGCGTCGGTTGCCATAACACCGACGCCGCCGCCGTTGGTCACGATGACGCTGTTGTAGTTGGGGGGAGCGGGACTGGAAATCATGAATTTACACCAGTTGAAAGCGTCTTCAAGGCATTCGGCGCGCAACACTCCGCATTGCTTCATGACGGCGTCGAATATTTCATCCGATCCCGCCAGCGACCCGGTGTGCGAGGCGGCGGCGCGCGCTCCTCTTTTCGATTTTCCTGATTTTATAACGATGACCGGCTTTTTCCCCGTGGCGACCTTCAGGGTTTCGGTCAGCCTTTCTCCTTTTTTTACTCCCTCGATATACATGAAGATGACTTTTGTATTGTCATTGCCAATGAGATATTCGAGGAGGTCGGCTTCATCAACGTCGCATTTATTCCCGATTGAAATTATGGCGGCAAGCCCCATGTTGGCAACGGCGGTTTTGGCGATCATTGCTATTCCCAGAGCGCCGCTTTGAGTAAGGATGGCGACATGCCCCGGATTGATTGTGGAGGCGGAGAAGGTCGAATTAAGCGAAGCTACGGAAGAGTATAAACCGAACATGTTCGGCCCCACAATGCGCGTTCCCGATTCTCTGGCGATTCTGGCGATTTCTTTTTCTTCCCTGACGTTTCCGACTTCGGAAAATCCGGAAGTGATTATCTGGATGAATTTAATTTTCTTTTGAGCGCACTTCGAAACCGTGTCCTTTACCAGATGAGCCGGAATGACAATGGAAACGCAGTCGATGTTGTCGTCAATTTCCAGAATGTCGGTATAGATTCTATGTCCGTCAATTTCACCGCCTTTGGGACTCACGGGAAATACTTTCCCCTTGTATCCTCCGGAAATGATATTGTTGAATACGGCATAGCCTATTTTTTTCTTGTCCTGCGAAGCGCCGATGACAGCGATGCTTCGGGGCTCAAACAGGTATTTAATATCGTATCCGCTTGTATTGTCCACAGTGGTCTCCTGTAGCCAGAATTACAAGATTTTATCTGATTTTAATTAAATCAAGCGGATATTTCAATGATTAATATTACTTTTTACGAAATATATTTTGCTAATGAATTAAAGAAGTTTCGCCCGGAGATAAAAATAATTGACATGAAAACAGATATTCCCTACATTTAATTTAAAGACAAACCGTGTATGAGCAAAACAAGACAGGTTTTTCCAACTAATCTTAAACGCAAAAATGTGTGGATATTATGGGTCTTTGGCCGGGAAAGAATTTTTTTGCAGTTTTTGAATGCTGTTGTCAACGGGGTTAAAAAGCAGGAGTTGAATTTTCCCTGAATGGCAGACTGATTAAGTTGCTTTATGAAGAACAAAGTATTCTGGCTTTTGTTAATTTCTCTGGGATTGGTAGCCGATTTTACGCTGCCCTTGATGTGGGGCATTGCCGCCACCATCCCGATAGTCATCCTTAGTTGGTGGGTGGCTTATCGTTCTGAATGGTTTGAGTGATGTTTCTGTCCCGCGCTAAAAACCAGGCGGCATAATTTTAACGTGTCGTGAATCTTACTGCCACTATTTTATTGACATAAAAGATTTGTGGAAATATAGTCTTCAGCCATGATCGAACTTAATGCAGTAACTAAACGATACGGTTCTCTGGCTGCTGTGGATAATGTTTCATTTTCCGTCGGGGCAGGCGAGTATTTCGCTCTTCTTGGCCCGAACGGTGCGGGAAAAACAACGATCGTCAAGATGCTTCTTGACTTTACCAGGCCTTCATCGGGCAGTCTTTCGCTGAACGGTACATCCAGTACGAACGCTGCAAGCCGCGCCCTGGTCGGTTATCTCCCGGAGAATCATCGTATGCCGCCGCATCTTTCGGGATGGCAGTATCTGCAGCGTTGCGCGGAACTGGCGGATATGAGCCGTCCGGAGGCGCGGGAACAATGCGAACGCATTGTCAAGCTTATCGGCATGGAGGGCAGGGAACACTCCAAATCCAATACCTATTCCAAGGGAATGATTCAAAGATTCGGACTGGGAGCCGCGCTTATCGGAGGGCCGAAACTCCTGATTCTCGACGAACCCACATCCGGCCTTGATCCCATCGGAATCAGAGAAATACGCCAGCTTCTGGAATCGTTGAAAAATCAGGGAATGACCATCTTTCTGAATTCGCATCTTTTGTCGGAAGTCGAAAAAATATGCGATAACGCCGCAATTATCCATCAGGGAAAACTGATGGTAAAAGATAAGATTTCCTCTCTGGTCAAGGACGGCGATACGTTGGAAGATGTTTTTGTGAGATTCGTGAAAGGTTGAAATGAAAATGACGGGTTCTTTTTCCCCCATCATCAAAATTGCAAAATACACGCTTAGCGATGAAGTGCGCCAGAAAAGCTTTATCGTTATGTTCGTTATCTGCGCTTTGTTCATCCTGATGGTTCGCGGCTGTTACCGGGGCGATTACATGGTGAACGGACAGGAAGTCGAAGCCGCTAAAGTCGTCATGATGGTTTCCAAAATAACTTTCCATGTTATTGCCGCGGGTGTGATGTTCCTGGCCGCTCTGCTGTCGATGCGCGTGTTCCGGCGAGACCGGGACGAAGGAACACAATCATGTATCCTTTCCAAACCGATAAACCGCTGGCAGTATGTCGCCGGAAGAATTCTCGGTTTGTGGATTTTATCCGTTGCCTTTATGTTTGTCCTCCACGGCATTGTGTTTATCATTACATCCGTAAAATTGAATGCTGTCATGCCGGAATATCTTTTCGCTTCCCTGCTGTGTTCTTTTAATCTGCTTTTTGTTGTCATTGCCGTTCTTCTCTTTTCGCTGATGATGCCGGACATCGCCGCTCTGCTCTTGATAATCGGTGCAGGCATTACCGGTCTTGTCGCCGACGGAATATTCGCCATGAGCCGCAGCCCGATGGGACAGGCAGTGATGCAGACGCATGCTCCTTCAGGCATGACGTTATGGCAGGTTGTCTATTTTTTATGGCCGAAACTTTCCGGAACGCAGAGTTTCGCTGCTTCATTCATCGGTGCGGACGGAATGGGCGCAACAGCACCCGTGTATCCGTTAATGAACATTATTATTTATTGTCTTGTGCTGGGCGCTTTACTGTTTTGGTACTTCAACAAAGAAGATATCACCTGAACTTTTGCCGTAATTTCTAAAAAAATTCCAACAGAAAATTGACTAATCCGAAAAATTATGTCATACATTACAAAATTATTCTTGCGGAAGTGCTGTTGTGATATTTTATATCTCTGAATCAAGGAGAAGGAATGGGTAGTAAGTACAGCAGGGTGTTTCTGGTCGTTGTCTTATGCTTCGGCATGTTGTTGTTTCCCTTATCCGCAGGATGTTCAAAATCTCATAAAAAAAATTATCATCAAAATAATTTAATTGCGAAAGCACAAAAAAATTCCCGTAATCTGGTTTTGTATTCCGCTGCCGCACTGGTGACGGATCAGCAGACGGGCGAGTGCCTTGTCAGTAAACAACCTCAGGCCGTATTGCCTATAGCGTCCATAACCAAACTGATGACTGCCGTAGTGGTATTGGACGCGAATATGGATCTGGAGGAAACAATTACCATTGAAAGAGAAGATGTCGATACGATTCTCCACAGTCGTTCCCGCCTTCCGGTGGGAACCGATCTAACGCGCAGAGAAGCGTTGCTTCTCGCGTTGATGTCATCCGATAATCGCTGCGCTCACGCGCTGGGAAGAACTTATCCGGGCGGTATGAGAGCCTGCGTTAAAGCGATGAATGACAAAGCCCGCTCCCTGGGTCTGTCCGAGACCCGTTTCGAGGATACTGCCGGACTATCCAGCGGCAACGTGTCGTCGGCCATGGATCTGGCGCGTCTGGTGGATCACGCTTACCGGTATGGTCTCATCTGTGAATTCACTACCTGCAAGAAGGCCTCAATCTATTCCGGAAGACGCGCAATAGAATTTCACAATACCAATCGACTGGTGCAGAATTCGCGCTGGCAGATCGGTCTTTCCAAAACAGGATTTACCGATGATGCGGGACGATGCCTGGTCATGCAGGCCCATGTGGCCCAGCGTCCCTTGCTTATTGTACTGCTTGATTCTCAGGGCAAGATGACGCGTATCGGCGACGCCAACCGGATTAAACACTGGCTGGAATCCAAGTCTTCTTCACAGCGGATGCAAAAAGGATAAAATATTATCGTCCAATTATCACAACGGACAGTGTGTGATCTTTTAATTAAAACGACCGATCCTGAAAAACTATTTTCTTCCGTCGTAGACCCATGAATACTTTCTCCATGGATAAAAGGACACAAAAGTTATTTAGTCGTGATCCGGAAATTTTTATTGAACGGGCTATTAAGGATTTCGTGCGCTTAAGTCCCGCCAATCGCCTTGATCGTTTTGAGAATGAACCGATATTTGAAAAACCGCTGGTGGGATTTGCCGACGGCGATGATCCGCTGTTTCGGGAATATAAGACAGTTGTCCATGAAAATCATTTTCTGCCGCGCGAAATTCTCGAGCTTTACTTAAGTCAGAAAACAAAATCAGAAATTATCCGTCCGGAGAGTGTCAGCGTTATTTCCATTGTTTTCCCGGTAAACAAAAAAACAATTAAAACTAACGCTATGGAAAAGGAAGGACCGTCTCTGCGCTGGAATCACACACGCTGGAAGGGACAGGAGTTTATCAATGAATTATCAAATTATCTGGTATCCATTCTGGAATCAATGGGACATAGCGCCATTGCGCCGGAATTATCACCTTTCTATAAAATTATCGCGTTGCCGGATGGTTTTGTTTCCAACTGGTCGCAGCGGCATGCGGCTTATGCGGCGGGACTGGGAACGTTCAGCTTAAATGACGGTTTCATTACCGCGAAGGGCATGGCCATGCGCTGCGGAAGCGTGGTGACAAATTTGAAGCTGAAATCATCGGCCAGGCTTTATACGAATTATCTGGAAAACTGTCTTTTTTATACCACGGGGAAATGCGGGAAATGTATACGCCGTTGTCCCGGAGGCGCCATCAGTGAAAGAGGTCATGATAAAATAAAATGTTTTGAAACGGTTTTTGAAAAACAAAAGTCGTGGTTTGAAGGGGCGCACGGTTCCGGATTTATCGGGAGTTACGCGGGATGCGGATTATGTCAGACCGGTGTTCCCTGCGCCAATCGTATTCCCGAAAAAAAGCGCATCCGGAAAGAAACGGTTTAAAGGGCATCGTGCAGAATCAGCAAAACGAGGCATGATTTGCTTTCTGATCGGTTCAAAAGTATTTATTTTTCCCGTTAATTATGATTAAATAAATCAATTGATTTCATCACGATAAATGGAGGTGCGGGTGAATCCGGAAAGAATGTCCAAAAAAGAATTGGCGGACATGGTGAAAAGTCTGCGGGAGCAGTTGGACGGAACGGGTACTCCCGCGTCACTGGGAACTTCCGGGGAAGACCTCTATAAAATTCTGGCCCAGAGTTCTCAGGTCGGTTTCTATATCATGCAGGACAGACATTTCAAGTTTATCAATTCGCATATTCGGGATTATACGGGGTATTCGGAAGAGGACATGTTGAAAATGAATCCCGCCTTGTTCATCCTGCCCGAAGATCGCCGCAAGACAGCCAAAAACGCGGTTATGATGCTTAAGGAACAGCGTTTTTCGCCCTATGAATTCCGCATTGTCACCAAGGATGGCAGAATCAAGTGGATTATGGAAACGGTCATGTCCATAAAATTCAGAGGCAAGCGGGCTATTCTGGGTAATTCGATGGATGTGACGGAAAGAAAAGAAGCGAGTCGCAGACTCGAAGAGCTTGAAGCTCTGGAATCATCAATTCTCGACGCCATTCCTCAGGCGGTTTTAGGTCTTCATGAACGCCGGATCAATTTCGCCAATCATGCGGTCAAAATAATTTTCGGCTGGCATCGGGAAGAACTTATCGGCAAAAGCATCCGCATGATTTACCGCAATGAAGAAGAAGCGGACAAAATCGGCGATATTTTTTATTCCAGTCTGGAGCGCCAGCGTACCTTTGAAACGGAGTTCCCCTGCATGTGCAAGGATGGCCGGGAAATTATCTGCCGTATGAAGGCCTCACGCATCGGGGAAAAACTGCGCGAAAAACGCATCGTGGTAACCTATGAGGATATCACGGAGGAGAAAAAAGCACAGGAGGAACTGGAACGTTCACGTCAGGATTTGCGCAATCTTTCCGTTCACCTTCAGTCAGTACGTGAAGAGGAAAGCACACGCGTTGCGCGCAAGATTCATGATGAGCTGGGACAGTCTCTTACCGCTTTACAAATGGATTTGTCCTGGCTGGAGGGGAAACTGCCGGCCCGAAACAAAAGCATCCGGGAAAAAACACGGAGCATGTCGGATCTTGTGGATTCGACCATTGATAGTGTTCATAAAATCACCATGGAACTGCGTCCCAGTATGCTTGATGATTTGGGACTGCCCGCGGCCATCGAATGGCAGGCGGGCGATTTTCAGAAACGGTCCGGTATTCGCTGTCAGGCGAATATCCGTTGCGGCGAAGGTATTATAAAAAAAGAACTGGCGACAACAATCTTCCGTATTTTTCAGGAAACGCTCACCAATATAGCGAGGCACTCCAAAGCCACGCAATGCCGGGTGGCACTGACCGAAAATGAAAAAGAAGTGTGTCTGGAAGTCGTGGACAACGGGATAGGCATCACGCAGTGGCAAATCGACGATCCTCATTCTTTCGGAATTATCGGCATGAGGGAACGCGCTCATCTCTGGGGCGGAACGATTTATATACGCAATGTCAAACCTTCAGGAACATCGGTAAAAGTCATGATTCCACTGGGTAAAGGAGAAAAACAAAAATGATCCGCATACTGGTTGCAGATGATCACGCCGTAGTGCGTCAGGGGGTCAAACAAATTCTGGCGGACGTCAAGGACATGACCGTCCAGGACGAAGCACAAAACGGATCCGAAACTTTGAAAAAAGTTACTGAAAAGGAGTATGACGTTGTTTTATTGGATATTTCCATGCCCGGCCGCAGTGGGCTGGAAATACTTGAAGATATTAAGGCCCAGCGTCCCAAGCTGTCCGTTTTGATTTTAAGTATGCACCCGGAAGAACAGTACGCCGTCCGCGCGCTTAAAGCGGGAGCTTCCGGTTATCTCACCAAAGCCAGCGCCCCGCAGGAACTCATCGGGGCTATCCGTAAGGTGGCGGGCGGCGGAAAATACGTGACGACATCACTGGCGGAAAAACTTGCTGATGAACTGGAAGTCGACACCCAAAAACTGCCGCATGAAAGACTTTCCAACCGCGAACATCAGGTGATGCTGATGCTGGCCGGCGGCAAATCGGTTTCCGACATTGCCAGTGAACTCTGTTTGAGCGTTAAAACCATCAGCACCTATCGCACCCGCGTCATGTCCAAGATGGGCATGAAAAAAAACGCCGAACTGACGCTTTACGCCGTTCACAACAAACTCATCAACTAGCATCCTTTAGCTTATGATTCTTAATGAATGAGGACGGTTGTTGTCGGACAAAAACCGTCAGGCCATAAAGTGTTGTTCCGACAAATATATCAGCACCCCGCTGATATAATCTTTTCGATACCTGTGTTAATCCATTACCATCTTCATTTTCGTATTATTTTGCCGCAGCGTAATGAAACGCCGGAGAATATCAAGGAAGGGGGCAAAATGAACCAGACACCTTTAGAGTTAAATAATTTAAAAAAGCAGGAGAAAGATACAAGCAACGATGTATCTTCCTCTAAAGGCAATTTTTTAGATGAAGGATTGGCCGAAGTTATTCATCAGGCGGTGCGGGACAACCGCAGTTATCTGATGGAACACGAAACAAAGGAAATCCTTGAGGGTATCGGTATCAAGACCACAGGCTTCCTTGTGGCCCGCTCCGAAGATGAAGCGCTGGCCATGAGCGAAAAAATCGGATTTCCGGTCGTCATGAAAATAGTTTCACCCGATGTCGTTCATAAAACGGACGCAGGCGGAGTAAAGCTTAATCTGACATGTACGGAAGACGTGAGCAAAGCATACCGTGAAATTCTTGAAACATTCAAATTTCAGCATATTGAAGGTGTGACCATCCAAAAAATGGCCAAACCAGGGATTGAAGCCATCATCGGTGTGACGCGTGATCCGAGTTTCGGTCCTTTAATCATGTTCGGACTGGGCGGCGTATTTGTGGAAGTATTGCGCGACGTCTCCTTCCGGATTCTGCCGATTACGGAAAAAGACGCTTCGGAGATGATCGCGGAAATCCGGGGTGCCGCTATTTTGGAAGGATACCGGGGCAAGGCCGTCGATCTGGAATCGCTCAGTCAACTGCTTTTAAAAATATCCCGGCTTGTTGTTGAAAATCATGAGATAAGCGAACTCGATCTCAACCCGCTGTTTTTGTATCCGGACGGATATATCACCGTTGACGCCCGCATGTTCGTCAGCGAGTCGTCGCCTAAAGAAAATATTACGCCCACAGGCCGGGAAAGTCTGCGGGATTTCTTTTATCCGAAAAGCATTGCGGT
>JAJFTS010000254.1 GCA_021372815.1 Deltaproteobacteria bacterium
CGTGAGAAAGTCGCTCCTTCGGAAAAAACAGGAATTACCGCCAACACCCTTGTCTCCGGATATCTCAGTTACGTAACGCTGATTACGCTTATCGGATCGGCTGTTGTCCTCCTCTCTCCGACGGCTTTTAAAACCGGTTTCATCCTCGCTTTTATCTATCTCGCTTTCCGGTGCATCACCAATATGGTCTCTGCTCTGCTGAAAGGGCAGGGCTCTTTTACCAGAGAGGCTCTCTGGCGTTTTCAACTCTATACTTTTCTGGTTCTTCCCGTGCTTGTTCTTATCTGGCTGACACCGCCGGCGCCGGAAAAAGTCTTTCTGGGATTCATCATCGGCCAGCTTCTCCTGATGACCACAAAAAACGGCCGGGAATTTATCTCCCGGCCGAAGCTGACTTTGCTTCCCTGGCGAATATGGAAGACCTGTCTCGCCTTCATTGTTATCAACGGCGCAACGATCGTCTACTTCAAAAGCGGCATCATCATGCTCAAACATCTCCAGCCCGATCTGGCCCTCGTGGGCTATTACGGGGCCGCCTTCCAACTCCTGGAAGGAGTAATCCTTTTGGCCACACCGGTCGTTCACCTGCTTTTTCGATACCTGCGCCTGAGCTGGCTCGACAGGAAAACTTTTTCCCGACGATTCGGTAAAAGCATGATCGGGGTTATTGCTGTCGCGGTCTTTATCACTGCGGCCGGCATCCTTTTCGCTCCCGGAATCATTATTCTGGTCTACGGAAAAGCTTACAGCCCGGCGGCGGATATCCTTCCCGTACTCCTGCTCGCTTTGCTTTTTCTGCTGCCCAATTTCATCCTGACGCAGGGACTCATCGCCCTGAATGGAGAAAGATATTACGCCGTCGCAGCCGCCCTATGCGCTGTTTTCAACGTGGGACTGAATTTTTACCTTATCCCCCGGTATCTTGCCGAAGGAGCGGCCATCTCCACGATAGCAACAGAGGTTCTTTTGACGCTTCTTTTAGTGGCCTGGTTTATCCGCTGGCACCGGACCGGTGCAACGGCGCAGGGTCTCCCCCGGAAAGGCGAAGAGCAAAAAGAGAGTTAAGGAAAGAACCATATAAAACAGGCTGTAAAAAAAGGCGTCGGGACAGAAGGACAAAACGATCCCGGTAAGAAGGGCATGAACCGGCAAAGGCGGAAAGAGACCGTAACGGCGGACAAGAAAAACGGCGAGGTACGCCGCAAACGCCAGGGCAACGGCTGTTCCCGTCAATCCGAATTCCGCCAGAATATTAAAAAAGCCGTTGTGAGCGTTTAAATATTTTTTCTCGATTTTATATTTTTCGCCGGCGAGAAGCGGATCTGAAGCGTAATCCTTCAACGCGCGATTATAGTTCCCCGGACCGATACCCGTAAGCGGATAATCACGAAACATTTCCAGAGCGCTTTGCCACAGCCATAGTCTCGTGACGGCTGTGTTCAGCTTGCGGGGCGCCGCCTTTTCGACGTCAAGTTGCTGAGGCGCCGCTTTCCCGGCGTCCGGTTTCCGGGATGTTGTCTCTTCTGCAATTAATTTTCTGTTTTCTGCTCCGGAAATCAGCTGCCACACATCCGAAAACTTGGAGGCGGAAGGAGTCAGGACGGCCAGCGCAAAAACGGCTATTCCCATCACTACGGCGGCTGTCTTGACGGTTCTTCTGTTTAATAAGAGCAGCAGTAAAGGAAGTAAAAGGACGAACGCGGCATTGCGCGAACCGGAAAGGACCATGGCGACGGACAGGAGACTGACCGCGGCATAAAAGATCCCCGCCCTCATTTTTGTTTCTTCCTTCAGGTAAAAGAAAATGAGAATCCCCAGAGACATGAAGCAGCCGAAAATATTCGAATGGTTCATCGTTGCTCCCGCCCGGAAACGCCCATTCATGACCTGATATTCACCGCCGCGGAAAGTATCGGCCAGAAAGCGGTAAAAGCTTTCGTTCCTGACTTCCAGCAGGGAGACAAAAGCAAGCAAAACCGCCAGCCCCGCCAGGCTCCGGACGAAAAAAAGACCGGTACTTTTTTCTTCAAGAGAAAAAAGAAAGAGAAGAAAAAAGGAAATGCCGAAAAAAAGTCCGTATTGAAAGAGAGACTTCAGTCCGGCAATCACCGGCAATGGAGAAAGCCCGGCGGAAACAATACCGGAAAAAAGAAACAGCCCCATAAAGACAAGAATGACTTTTCTTTCCCGAAGGAAACGGAGAAAATCCCGGTAAAAAATCAGACAGAACACCATACCGATGAGAAAGACAAAAAGAGGCAGAGGCAATGATCGAACGGACAGGGCTTTCAGGGGAAAGAGCTGCACATTCACCGCCAGAGAAAGCAGAAGCAAAACCACGTAGGACCGAATCAGAAAACTTTTTTTTGTCTCTTTCATCCGCCTCCCTCCAAATCAGGCTCGACACTCCTCGCAGACTTTTCCCAGAGAACAGTCTGTCCGCCACTCAGATAGCGCAATGATCCTGCGAGAGCCGATACATTCATAACGGTGATATATAAAGGAACAAAGAAAAGCCTGGAAGCCAGACGGCGTTTTTCCAGAAAATACCCCGCCGCTGCGGCCAGATAAAAAACAACCTGCAGCAGGAAAAGACCAGCGTACAAAGTCCCGCCTTCCGGCAGAAGAAACAGATTTACGGGAATCAGGGCCATAAAGCAAAGGGGTGCGGCAAAGGACCGCAGGAACTTGTGGGAAACATACTGAAAGGTGAGCATCCCGTGCCGGAAGGGGTTGAGAAGTCCGGGCATCCGCAGAATGGACTGGAGATGTCCCCCGGCAATTCTGACTTTCCGTTTGAATTCCTCACCGATGTCCGACGACGAAGTTTCTATCGCATAGGCGCCGGGAGCGTATTGAATCCGGTACCCTTTCAGGGCGATACGCAAAGAAATCACGAAATCTTCAATAAGCGTGTCTTCGGGAACTTCCATAAACAGACGGCGGCGAATGGCAAAGAGTTCCCCTGCCGCGCTCACGCATGAACCCAGGCGGGCTTCCCATTTCTTGATGAGGGATTCAAAGCGCCAGTAGGTGCCCTCGCCGGCACTTGCCGCCCCGTTTTTATTCCCCATGTATACACGTTTTTCTCCGCTCACGCACCCCACGGCAGGATCATCAAAGAACGACACCAGCTCCCGCACCGCCTCTCTGTTCAGCATGGCATTGGCATCGGAAAAGATAATAATCTCCGAATCCACAAATTTCATCGCCCGGTTAATAGCGGCCATCTTGCCTCGCCTTTGAGCTTCATGGAGGTGGACAATCCGGGGATTGGTGCCCGCAATCCCTGCCGAGCCGTCGTTTGATCCGTCGGTAATCACGATAATTTTCAGTTTGTCTACAGGGTAGTCCAGGCTCAGGCTGTTTTCGATTTTCTTTTCCAGCCAGGCTTCTTCATTGAAGGCCGCAACCAGCAGCGTTACCGATGGTTCGCCGGCACGGGAAGTGATTTTCTGCTTCCCGCGAAAAAAACCTTTCACCTTCCCCAGGACGATAATAAGCGCTCCGTACCCCAGGTACGTATACAAGATGATCCCTGCGAATATCCAAAAGCAGATTTCCAAAATCGTCAAGGAAGGCTCCTTTCCACGGCCTCCCACAGAAGTTCGGCCGTTTTATCCCAGTTGAAAATTTTTTTTCGCGTCCTTCCTTTTTCCACAAGATTCTTCCGCAATGATTCGTCAAAACATATCGACTTCATCGCCTCCGCGATAGCATCCACGGAAAACGGGTCCACCAGAAGAGCCGCATCCCCGCAAACTTCCGGCAGCGACGTTCTGTCGGCGGCTACAACCGGAACTTCACAGCCCATGGATTCGAGAGCAGGCATACCGAATCCTTCAAAATACGAAACGAACACAAAGGCGCGGGCGCCGCCATAGATTCTCTTCAGCTGTGCGTCGGACACCGTCCCCGGGAAAATCACATCCTTCTTGTGGCTGATCCGCTGCCACGTTTTAAAGACATCGCCTGTTTTAAACAACAGCGGTCCCACCAGGACAAGTTTTGTCCGGTCTGTCGTCTCTCTTTTGAATTTTTCGAAAGCCTCAATAAGGCGCGCCAGATTCTTCCGGGGATGGAGAGCTCCCACCGACAGAAAATACGGGGCGCCGCCGGTTATTTCTTCTCTCACCTTTCTTATTTCGTCTTCCGGTAAAGGACAAAAATCTTCCCCTGCGCCGCAATAAGTGACTTTGATTTTACCGGATTGCTCACCGTAAAGATTGACAATATCGCTTTTGGAATATTCCGAAACGGTGGCGATGGTCTTCGCCTTCTTTGCGAATCTGGGAAAGAAATGATTATAGTAGCGGCTGATTAAAACCGGCATATCTCCGGGATTGTGGTGAAAATTAAGATCGTGAATAACCGCGACCGTCGGCACCGTCGTAGACAGGCAGCAGTAACCGTCGGGAGAAAGAAAAAGATCGGGCTTAAAGTTTTTTAGAATACGGGGCACGGCCAGTTCAAACCAGGGATACCACAAAAGCCAGTGAAAAGAAGGAAAGGTTCTCACCACAGTGACATTTTCCGGATAGGCGTTTCTTTTCGGAAACGGCCGGTCCACGATGAACAGAAAGTCATGCTCCCGGTGCCGCTCGGTAATACGTTTCAGAGTTTCCTGAGCGTATCTGGCAATGCCGCCGGGCTTTCTTTGCGTGAGCATGCGGGCGTTTATAGCGATCTTCATAGATACATGACCTTTCCGTTCTTTAAAACGTTTCTATATATCTCCGCCAGTAAAGCGTCCATGCCGGACCATCGTAAGTCCTGTGATTTTTTCAAGCCTTCCGACCGCAGTTTTCTGTAAAGGCCGTCATCTTCCAAAAGCCTGTGAATCTCTGCAGCAAAGCTTGCCGCATCGTCGGCGACGAGCACATCGATACCGGACCGGTACGGAAGCCCCTCCGCCCCGAGAGAGGTGGAAACGACGGGCAGTCCGGCCGCCCAGGCTTCCACGATTTTTATCCTCGTTCCTCCGCCGATGCGCAGAGGAACAAAAAGAAGGCGCGCCTCCTGAAGGAAGGGCAATACGTCCGGAACATCGGGATGAACATCAATTCCCTGCTGTTCCAACTTCTTTCTCAGCGGCAGTTCGATCCCGCTTCCCGCGACCCGAACCGTCGCGGAAGGATTTTGTTTCTTTATCAGGGGCAGAACTTTTTCCGTAAACCATAGAAGACCGTCCCGGTTGGGATACCAGCCGAATGCCCCGACGGTCAGAAGACCTTTACCCGGCGTCTCTGAAGGGGAGGGCCGGAAACGGTCATGTGCGCAGTTGGGCAGAACATGCACAGGAGACACGTTTCCGTGAGATAACCGCAGCAGGGCATGCCGATCCCTTTCGGAAACGGCAAGACAAGCATGGGCACGACCCACGGCATTCCTTTCTTCCTGCGCCGTTCGTCCGTACTCGATATCCGCCAGCAGTTTGAACAGGGAATTCCGACGTCTGAACAAACGGAACGAGAGTTCGGATTCGACATTGTGACTGCTGAAAATAACAGGGATGTCGAAAGAAACGGATTTCAGGGAAGCCATCAGGGGAAGTTCCTCCACGTGAATAGCGTCGTAAGCGGTTTCCCGCAGAATCCGGTCCACAAAGGAACCGAACGCACCGGGGAAAAATCTGGACGTTCGCAGAGAAAGGCCTCCGGCAAAAGAAGTCAGCGCCTGCCGGACAGACCGGGCTCCACGCAACATGGGAAGCGTGTAAAGGCGATGATAATGGGAAAGATGATCTTCTTTTCCATCGGGTTCTTCACCGGGGAAAATAAAACCGGCGGCATCCACAAGGGCAAAAGACGAAAGGGCTTTGCCGATCCGGAAGGATCGTATCTTGCCGCCCGTATCTTCCGCCGGAGAGAGCCATTTCATCAGTTGCAGTATTCTTATTGTCCTGATTTCCGTCGATGCTTTATTCCTCCGTACCGTTTCCATAATTTAGTAGGCCCCCCGGCCGGATAAAACGGCAGAAAACGTTTTAAGGATGATTTTGCAATCCAGAAGAACGCTTCTTGTTTCCACATAACCTAAATCAAGCCGGCGTCTTTCTTCGGTGCTTAAGTCGTTGCGGCCGTTGATTTGCCAGAGACCCGTCAGTCCCGGACGGACGGAAGTAATTTTGGAGGCATCTGATCCGAAACGGTGCAGAAGCTCATGAGCGGGCATGGGACGCGGTCCGACGATGGACATGTCTCCCGCAAGAACATTCCAGATCTGGGGCAACTCATCAAGGCTGTATTTGCGAAGAAATTTAAAGAATCCGCCCCGACAGTTTTCCGGCGTCCCGTTTTTCAGGACTCTGCCTTCCAGGTCATCCTTCTCCTTGACCTGTCCCTGCACCGGCTTCAATGTTCTGAATTTATAGAGGGTGAATAACCGGCCGTGAAGCCCCATTCGCTTTTCCGAATAAAAAACCGGCCTCCCGTAAACAAAAATAATGAGGGCGCCGATGATCGCTATGACAGGAAAGAAAAATACGGTCATGAGAAGGGAGAGAGAGAAGTCGCGGATACGATATGCCATCAAAAAAGCAGAACCTCGTTTTCACCGGAATTTTTTCTTATGGGGTAAAATTATAGGAAACGAAAATTTGCCTGTCAAGAAAATTAAAAATCAGGATCGGCGCTTTTATTTATCTTCAAGCGCCCGGACCTGCTCGATATCAACTTTGTCCTCCAGCGCAGCCATGATTTTATCCCTGGCATCAACCTGAATTCTGAGACAGACCCCGCAATCCGAGCTGATATGCTTGGGCACGGGAATCAGCTTGTGCGGAAGTTTTTCATTCTTGAGAATTTTTTCCGCCTTCAAGGCGTAGCTCACCGCCTTGAACAGAATGACATCATATGACTTCTTATCCTTCATGGCGTCAACAATCGACTGGCACTGCTCATGATTTCCACAATGTCATACATATTGGAGACCACGCCCGCCGCAAGCTTATCCTTGATTTCAAAATAATTAAGGCAGGTGCCGCAAACCAGAATCTGCACGCCTTCGCTCTCCAGTTGTTTCAAATCATCCAGAACATCCGATCCCTGCACCGTCAGTTTGACACCGGTATTATAGAAAATCATTACATCCGGCTTTTTGGCCTGACCGGCGACGGTGTGCAAAAACGCCTTGATTAAAACCGTGCCCAGTTCATCATTGCCCCGCCCCATTTTATTTTCGGCAAAGACGATGACAAAAGGACCGGACGGGGCCGCGCCTGTTTCGCAGAACTCCGCAGCCGTCAATTGATCTTTATTGAAATCGGCGCCGCGAATCAGCTGTATTTCGTAGAGGCCGCCGCTCTGGGCCTCGACACTGACACTACAGCCCAGTTTATTTCCCAGACGTTTGACATTTTCCAGTGCGGTTTCGTTATCAACAATCACCTTGACCTTTTTGCTCGATTCCAATGCCTGCTTGGCCAGAACAACCGGCTGGGGACAGGAAAGTCCCCGGGCATCCACAATGATAATGTCGGACATATTATTTTCTCCCTTTACTTATTTTTTTCAAAGCTTCCACGGCCCGGGCGACCTGCTCCCGCGTATTGAAACAGCTGAAGCTGAAGCGCACGGTCCCTTGAGGATAGGTGCCGATAGTTTTATGCGCGGATGGCGCGCAATGCAAACCGGCACGCGACATGATTTTATAACGATCATCGAGCTGCAGAGCAACGGCGGCCGGATCCCTTCCGGTGATGTTGAAGGAAACAACCGGTATACGCCGGCCGGAAAAAGCCGGACCGTAAATAATAATTCCGGGCAAATCTCCGATGCCTTCCATAAACATTTTCACCAGACTCTCTTCCCTGTTTTTAATTTGTTCGACTCCCTCGGACAAAACAAAATCAACACCGGCCTGTAAACCGGCAATGCCGACTGTATTGGGCGTACCCGCTTCATAACGGTCCGGCATAAAGTCAGGCTGCACCTCCATCTCCGAACGGCTTCCGGTTCCGCCGACACAAATGGGTTCGATGCTTTTTTCCAGACCTTCGCGGATATAGAGTCCGCCGGTTCCCGCAGGACCGCAAAGCGACTTGTGTCCCGTAAAAGCCAGCAGGTCAACATTCATCTCTCTTACATCAATGGGATAACTGCCCGCCGTCTGGGCGGCATCAACACAAAAAACCAGACCATGCTTCCGGGTAATACGTCCAATGTCGGAAACGGGCATAATCCCTCCCGTCACATTGGAGGCATGGGTTATAAATACGGCCCTGGTATTTTTCTTGATCGCGCCGGAAATCCGCGCCGGATCAATCAGCCCCTCCTTATCACAGGAGACAACGGTCAGGTCCACACCCCTGGCCTCCGCCAGCCTCAGCGGTCTCATCACGGAATTGTGTTCCATGCCGGACGTAATGACATGATCTCCCGGTTTTAAGAAACCCAGGGTGGCAATATTCAGCGCCTCCGTCGCATTTTTGGTCAAGACGATTCTCAGAGGATCCGCAACACTGAACAACTGCGCCAGCTTTTCCCGGGCATCATAAATGACCCGAGCCGCTTCCACCGACAAGCGATGCCCGGAACGGCCGGGATTGGCGCCGATTTTCCGCATATATTTCTGCATGGCCTTGTTTATTTCCGGCGGCTTCGGCCACGACGTAGCGGCATTATCAAAATAAATGATACTCATAAAAAAGATTAAAGTAATTAAGATTTAAGTAATTAAGTGGTAAGTAAAATATAAATTTGTCTTTTCTTTGCTTAATTACTTAAAACTTAAATCTTAAAACTATTTTTTATTTACTTAATACTATTTTTTAAATACTTAAAACTGTTTTTTTACTTTTCACTTCGTTGGCACCGTTTCCAGAAGCGCTTCCACGCGTGTGCGGATCTGCTCCAAGTCGCTTTGCGAATAATCAGTTTCGATTTTCAAAAAAGGCAGGCTGTGCTTTCCTTCAACGTGCGCCTTTACCTTTTGTGATTCGACGTTATACGAATGACAGGCGTGAAGTACCACATCGATAACAACATCCGGATAAAATTTGCCGATTAATTTATCAAGTTCCGTCAATCGGCGCTTATTCGGAGTCATGCAGGAGCAGGGCAATTCCAGGTAACGTCGGGAAATCGCGGCAAAGGGATCTTGTGTCCCCTCCTCGATATATCCCGAATAGGCTTTCATCCCCGTGCAGGAATCAAGAGCAACGATCACACCACCCGCCTCTTCAATGATTTTAAATACCTTGGTCGCGTCTCCGCCCACCGGACAGCCGGTGACCAGCACGCGCGGCGAATCAGGTTTGCCGTGATAAACGCCGTCGGCTACACGCTTTTGAAGTTTGGCCAGGGCGGCATTTAAAACCGGAAGCATATCCTGAATTGTTGCCGTCTGCCCCAGATAGGTCAGATCATAAATCTCCTGCCAGGTTAAAGGCACAGGAGTCAGCGCGGCAAAATTAAATATCCTGTTGAGAAGTTGATTCTTATAATTTGTATTTTTAATTTCCTGCTCGACATTTTTTTTGGCCACTTTGCAGTCAAAAGTATTTTCCAGAAACCCGCCGAGTTTTTTGATCATTTTAGTCCAATTCTCCAGGGCTTCCTTCTGATCGGGCAGCTGCGGCAGATCCATCACATGGGTCGGTTTGATGTCCGCGATTAATTCAAACATTTTTTTCTTGCCGTCGCAGGTCGTCTCGGCAATAACGGCTTCTGAGACGGCATAAAAAGGACAGGTATCCGTCTTGATGAAACCGTAGCTCGATTTGATCAGCGGACAGAGATTGGCGGGAAGAACTGTTTCTCCGGCCGCGATGGTTTTATCGGCAAAAGCACATAAAACCGCCGGCACAAGGCCTGCGGCGCGAATCACTTCCATCGGCGCGTAGCCGCAATAAATTCCGACAACGTGTTTCCCGAGCTCGCGTTGAGATTGAATGTAATTCAGACACCGTTTGGCCGGTTCTCCGGCAAAACCGTCATGAACCAGCGGTTCAACGTCCTCCTTCATCGTATTTTCTCCTTCTGCAAGAAATATCAAGCGGAGAAAGCGATATATTGTTTAAAGGAATATATCCAATAGATAATAGTTATAATCGCGGTAAATTTATTACTATTTTTTATGGATACAGAAGCAGGTCAGACGCATAAGAAGTTTGTGACTAAGGAAATGAATATAAATTCAAAGGGGGCGGTCGTGTAACTTTTTATAAAATTAATGAATGTTTTATGAAAAGGACGGCCTTCGAACTGACGTCTGAAAATAAAATAGAAATTTCTTTCCATCGAACATCCCTGAATGGGAACCTCAAAAAGCAGTCCCTGCGACAATTCACGCGAAACAGCATGAATGGAAATGACGGACACGCCCAGTCCGGCAATAACCGCTTCTTTAATGGCCTC
>JAJFTS010000293.1 GCA_021372815.1 Deltaproteobacteria bacterium
TGAAATAAAAACCTCCAACTCGCTGACCGCGGTGATTACGAAACTTCCCTATTACGGATACGGATTCAAGGTTGTGCCGCAGGCTCAATTCGATGACGGATACCTGCATCTTTTGATCCTTAATGCGGGACCGGTCGGTACTCTCTATGCTCTGGCCACTGCTCTGGCGGGAGGCAACAGAATGGGTGAGTATTACAAGGCGAAAGAGATTAATATCACTTCTTCGACTCAGCAGTTGCTGCAGCGCAATGGCGATCCGGAAAAAGAAAAACGAACCAGCTTCTCCTTCAAAGTATTGCCCAAAGAACTCAAACTGATTTTCTAACATGATATCAAAGTAAAAAGATTTACAAAAGGTCATTTCGACCGAAGGGAGAAATCTTTATAATTAAATTCAGTTGCAAGATCTCTCCAGCATATGTGGACGATAGCCGTTGGTCGATATGACAATATTAAATTTTCCAGACCAAAAGTTCGCTGAGCGCCGTCGATTCTATCAGATAGACGATATGATGCAGCAAAGCCAGACGTTGTAATTCTGAAAACAGTTTTTGCATCGGCAGTCTTTCCACTGCCTTTCCGGGAATTGATTTGTATTCGGAAACATAACCCCACATATGCTGGACGGCGTTCTGAAGATTTCCCGCGGGGGGAGGGAGCCGCAGCAGCAATACCAGTTCCGGATAAAGATCGGCCATGCCTTGATCTGTCTTTTTCAAGGCGACCCAGCGGCCGATGCGTTTATATTCGACGTTGTCTCGCGCCATGACCGAATACTTATGCTGCGCCCATAACTGCTGTGCATTTTTAGGCAGAGGTATCCGGCCCTGTTCCTTGTCTTTGTATTTTTCCGCAAGGATGGAAAATTGAGTGACTGGACTATCAACAAACACTTCCGGCCATTTTGGACGCTGAGATTTCAGCAATACCGGAGTTCTATCCACGTAGCCTCTCAGATTCATTTCCGCCGCTAATAATCTGTGGCGCTGATTAAGCGCCCAGCCGAATCCCTGCCAGCGTAGCGTTTCGGGATGACGGGAGTAGCCTTTTTTACTGTGCCTGATAATGGAGACAATCGCGTGCAGTTCGCGGTGCTCCCCCAGAAGGCTTTGCCGGTTTAGATAACCGGGGTTGACGTCCCAGATTCTCACATAAACTCCCCATACCAAGTCGCATTCTTCGGCTAACTTTGTTGGCACAGCCTGCCCCGGCGGAGGCCGGGGTCGTCGGCTTCCTCGACGTATGTTCATATGCGCCTGCGGAGCCTCCTCCTTGCCGCCTCGATATCATCTTTGATTTAGAAATGGTATTAACTTAGAAAGAGCAATCGAGTATTTTTTCGTCAATTAAATGTTCTGTCTCCCTAATTCCTGCACAAAAACTTGTTAACCCCATGGTCATACCGGCGGAGGCCGGTATCTAGTTATTATTTAGTTATCGTCAGAAAACTTATATTTCAAGACCCCACCATTCCACTGGCGGAATCCCTGGTCGAGTTCATTGACTTGATGTTATGTCCGATTTTTCTTTGGCAGAGGTACACCCAATGCCTTTGCAATAAGCTCAAATCCTGCCTCATTTTTGAATGGCTCGATTTCTTTTTGCACGTTATATAATTTTACTTTCTGCCAGCTTGATGAAATATCGTGATGCGCGTTAATGAATTTTTGTGACAATGTGTAGAAAACTGGAGGTTGAGTTCCTGTAGAACCATCATGGTTACCATTGAATTTGCCAATATTTAGAAAAGCAACAATGAGATAATCAAAAGCATCTAAAGCTTTTTCTTTAATTGGAAAGCCTTTTCCGCAATCTGTTGCATACCTGCTTTTAACTTGGATACGCACTTGAGCCAATTCATTCCTTTTGGGTTTATACCGTGGATCTGGATGAATACATATGAGATCATAACCTTCATTGCCTTCTGGTGCTTTATATGTAAGGATGTTACGTCTCATTAAGTACCCCATAACCAAGTACTCCGCACCAGTCGAGACGACTGGTAATCTCAGCCACTCATGTTCGTTCAATTTTATTTCTCCATGTTTAACAATTAATATACGTAATACATAATAGTGGCTAATTATTTAAACCAATATTTCATTAAAATCAAATATTTATTAAGACGTTTGAAAAATTATTCTTCGTGTCATTTCGAGGAGCAAAGCGACGAGAAATCCTTCTTTGCCGGATTATGTATATAAGATTTCTCCCCGACATGTGTCGGATCGAAATGACAATTAATGTGGTGATTAACTAAGGATAGTTTTTGTCTTGACCACTCTTATTTTGCGGGCTTCGTCGGCGTCTGATTTCAAAATGTGTGTGATGATATCGGTTGGCCTTGCGGAACCTTCCTGAACGTAAGCGACGATAAATTTTATTTTTTTGTTGTCACTATCCAGATTCAGACAATGGACAAAGGGACGGATGTCTTTGATGACGGTTTTTCCCTTGGATATCTTGTGTATGTTGAAGGCCGGAGCCGCCAGAAAATTTTTGATGTTTTCTTCCATGGCTGTCAGACGGGAAGAATCGATATCGGTCGGCAGATGCAGTTCATATTCAAATCCCTTGGTTGCCTGAGCGATAGCCATTTCATCCGGTGCAAGTTCTCTGATGGCAAGAATTTCAATTCCTGAGGGCAGATTAAGATTGATCTCGCTTTTTAATGAATTCAAATCCGATAAATATTCCTGAGCCTGGATGTCCATATATTCCTGCCTGCTTTCCATGCCCACCGAGGTTGCGGTGGCAAAGGATATCTTGGGATGCGGATGAAATCCCGCAGTGTAGGCAATTTCAATAGTGCTTCGGCGCAAAGCGCGAATCAGCGCCGCTGATATTTCCAGATGAGACAGAAATCCGGCGCGGCCCAGTTTGCTGAAGGTAAAACGATATTTTGATTCCTTCGAGGGGAGGGCATCAGGAAAGCGCGGCGAAGACAAAGCCGTTTTGATTTCTTTTTCCGTGGCAAATATATTTTTTGTTTCATTAAAGTCGCATACGCCGCAATGCTGGCAGCCGTCGAAACGGCAATCTCCTGTCGCGTTCAGGTCTTTCGATTTTTGTTTTTCCTCCAGCAGGAATTCACGGCTTACGCCGCAGTCGATATTATCCCAGGGAAATATTTCGTTCGTGTCGCGTTCGCGGGTATAATCTTCCGCGTTGATTTCCGATTCCGCGATTACTTCCTGCCAGAAATCGAAGCGCAGGTTTTCGGACCAGCCGTCGAAGCGGCATCCTTTGCGGAAGGCCGATTCGAGAAGGGCTCCGACCCTTTCATCACCGCGCGAAAAAATTCCTTCCAGAAAGCTCATTCTGGCGTCGTGCCATTTCACACTCAGGTTGCGGTTTTTGATTCGGCTGCGAATAAAATCCTGTCTTTCATAAGTTTCTTCCAGGGAAATCTGTCTTTGCCATTGGAAGGGCGTATGCGGTTTGGGTACGAAAGTGGAAAGGCTGACGGTGACCTGACCGCGGTTTTTCGCCGCCCGCAGGGTTTCGTATCCCAGATTGACGATTCCTTCCCAGTCTTCCCTGGTTTCGTAAGGCAGCCCCAGCATGAAATAAAGCTTGATGGATTTCCAGCCGGCGGAAAAAATTTTATCCACGGTGTCCAGCAAATCCCTCGAGGTATTGCCCTTGTTGATAATCAGACGCATCCTGTCCGTTCCCGCTTCCGGCGCAAGCGTGAAGCTGGTTTTGCGTATACGCTTGATTTCCTCCATTAAGGCGGTGTTGAGGGATTCCACGCGCAGGGACGGCAGAGCCAGCGCCACCCGCTTTTGATAGTAGCGGTTCATCAGATTTTTTACCAGGGGTTCGAGGCAGGAGTAGTCGCCGGAGCTGAGCGACAGCAGCGATATTTCTTCATGGCCGGTTGCTTTAAGCATACTTTCCGCCATTTCCATAAGCAGCGCAGTATTTCTTTCCCGGTAGGGACGCCAGATCATTCCCGCCTGACAGAAACGGCAGCCGCGGGTACAGCCGCGCGCTATTTCCAGCGTGATGCGGTCGTGAATCGTCTGCATCAGCGGGACAACCGGCTTTAACGGATGCATCCATGCGTTCAGGTCAGTGACTGTTCTTTTTTGGATGATTTCATTTTTTTTATGAACAGCAGGGACGTAAATGCCGGGAATTTTCGCCAGCTCTTCAATCAGGTTATTCCGGGAGAGAGCATTATTTTTGCCTGCCCGGACCGCGGCTGTAATTTCTTCCACGACTTCTTCGCCTTCCCCAATGACAAAAGCATCTATAAAATCAGTCAGCGGCGCCGGATTAAAACAGCAGGGGCCGCCCGCTATGATCAAGGGATGTCCGTCTTGACGCTTGATGCGGGCAAGCGGTATGCCTCCCAAATCCAGCATGTTCAGCATGTTGGTGTAGGAGAGCTCATACTGAAGAGAAAAGCCGACAATATCAAAATCCTTAAGCGGCGTCCGGCTCTCCAGAGAGGTTAAGAGTATTTTCCCTTCACGCAATTGTGTTTCCCTGTCCGGCCAGACTGCGAAACACCTTTCGGCCGCAACATAAGGGATTTCGTTTAGGATGGAATATAAAATCTGCAAACCAAGATGCGACATGCCGACTTCGTAGGTATCGGGGAAGGCCAGCAGAAAACGGACGGCCGCTTTATCTTTACAAACAGCGTTGACTTCCGCGCCGATATAGCGGCTGGGTTTTTCGGCGCCGAGTAATAGTTCATCAAAAATGGCATTGCTCATGACTGGTTTCCCGATTTGCGGCCAAGCCCGATTTTATTCTTCAGGATCGGTATTGCCGCAGACTTGATATTTAAAAGGATTATTCTTTATCTCTCTTAACCTGGATAACGCCATATTTTGGGGAAATTTTTCGGAAGAAAGATAATTCAGAGAATTATTTTTGAACGTGCTGATCAAATCGGCACGGGTCGAATCTTCATCGTTTTTCGGGACAAAAGATCTTTCCAGTCTGTGTTCATAGGAAAGTTCATCGCCCATTATTTTTTTTACTTTATCGTAATCCCGTGCATCCGTGAAATATGATTTTTTCAAGGCGACCTTTGTTCGAAAAAAAACTTCCACTTTAACCGTGTCGGCGGCTATGGCACGGGATAAATCGAAAATCATTAAAATCAGACCATTGGCCAGTTTTATTTCTTCTATTAACTTCATTTGCATATAGTTTCCACAATTGTTTTGTTTAAGGTATCGTCTTATACCATGTCACCTTCAAAGTTAGCAACGGACCGGGAGTGCCTGGTAAATTAAGTTTTGATCCATCTTATCGTGTAGTCGCCCTCTGTCAGAGGGCGACAACACGCGACCCGGTATTAGCATTTTTACACTTGACCTGCAACCTTAATCCTCCTATAAAGAACTCGCTTGAATAACTAAGCGAAGGTTAAATGTTTTATGAGTGATGTCAACGCCATTTTGCTTTTGTCCTGTGCCGACAGCAAGGGACTTGTCGCCAAAATTTCTGATTTTATTTTCCGTCACAACGGCAATATCGTTCATGCCGATCAGCATACTTCCAAAGCGGAAAAGCGTTTTTTTATGCGCGTGGAATGGGAACTCAACGGTTTTGCTCTTGGCCGGGAAGAAATTCCCGCAGCTTTTCTGCCGCTGGTGAAGCAATACAAAATGAAATGGGATTTGCATTTTAATGATTATGTGCCGCGCATGGCTATTTTTGTTTCCAGGCATATGCATTGCCTGCATGATCTTCTTTTGCGCCGGCACATGGATGAACTGGCGGCTAAGGTGGTGGCGGTTATCAGCAATCATGAAGACGGCCGTGAACTGGTGGAGCAATTCGGCCTGCAATATTTTTACTTTCCGATAACGGAGCAAAACAAGAGAAAGCAGGAAAAAAAGGCGTTGGAACTGCTCAGGGAGATGAAAATCGATCTGGTTGTTCTGGCGCGTTACATGCAGATTCTCAGCGGAGACTTCCTGAAATATTATCCCAATAAGATCATTAACATTCATCATTCATTTTTGCCCGCGTTTGCCGGTAGAAACCCTTATCAGCAGGCCTACGATCGCGGCGTGAAAATCATCGGCGCGACCGGCCATTATGTGACCGAGCAACTGGACGAAGGGCCGATTATCGCACAGGATGTAGTTAAAATAAGTCATCGTGACGCTGTTTCCGATATTCAGAGAAAGAGCAAGGATTTGGAAAGAATCGTGCTGGCGCGTGCTTTACGCCTGCATCTGGATCATCGCATTCTCGTTTACGGATCAAAAACCATAGTATTTGAGTGATTCCGGTTCACTTTTGCAATACCGGGTAATTGATAGATGTCTAATCCGAATATAATTGTCCTTTGCCAGCCGGATGGAAGCAAATCCTGCGGCGCCTGTTGCGGTCTTTATAATTATGTGGATAGTTCCCGCTCGTCTCTGGAACGGCGGCTGCGTGAACGCACAAAACGCTTCCATCAGATCGTCAGGAATCCGGGAGATGTGAAGCGCTTTGCTGAAGCGACGCTGGCTGCGGAAGATTTTAAAAAAAGATACGAGGTGATTCACTGCTGCGAATATCTGGGCTTTCTGGACAAGGATGAAAAGAAAGTCGGCTGTCTTCTGCATCCCGAACAGAATTCGGGTGTCGATATGCGGGACGTTTCGTTTTACGGACAGGAACTTTGCGCCGGGCATCTCTGTCCCAGTCATTATTTTATTTCGCAGTCCCAGTCTCAAATTCTGGTGAAAATAATCGACGATTGGTATCTTTATGGTCTGGTGCTGACGGACATAGATCTGGTTACGCAGTATTTCCGTCTTATTGCCGACAGAATCGGCACGGAACTTAAACCGGAAGTCTTCGAAAACGAACAATTAAAAAGGATTGCCCTGGAATATTTTGCCTGGAAAATTACCTGGCCTTTCCGTTCGCAGGAGACAAACCGGCTGGGAAAATATTATTTTGACGGGTCACAGTATATGATCAGTCATATCGATTACGAAAAGTATGGCCGGGAAGTATCACCTTTAAACCCGATTTTATTGAGCCTTTGTTCTTCTTTTCAGGATGCGGCCGGGCTTGATGCGGCGGAGGGGATGATCTGGCGTAATATAGAAAATTTCGTTACTGCATATCAGCGTGAAAAATAATGAGACTCGCTGAAAACGAACGAAGTAAATAATCTAAAGGTCACTATTAGGTATGAAGCGCTGGTCGAATTATCCTGCACAGCGGAGGGTTATGAAACCAAAGACATACCCGTGGGTTAATTTTTTATTGACATTACACAGTCACTTTAGCTAGTCTAGGATAATTTTCAAGCAATTAGTTTAACTTTAGAGGTCCTTTGATGGATAAAATATCCAAAGAAATTCTTTTTTCAAAAGACGCGATTCAAAAAAGGGTGCGGGAACTGGCGGATCAAATATCCAAAGATTACGAGGGGAAAGAATTGATCGTTATCGGTATCCTTAAAGGCGCTTTTATTTTCATGGCTGATTTAATCCGTGAAATAAGCATTCCCTGCAGGGTGGATTTTGCCCGGCTGGCAAGTTACGGCGCCGGTTCTGAAAGTTCCGGTAAAGTTGTGATGACCAAGGATATTGAAACGTCCATCAAAGACAAAGATATCTTAATCGTTGAGGACATTCTTGACACAGGCCTGACAATGCAATATCTCGTGGACTGGCTGGAGGAAAGAAATCCCCGGTCACTGAAGATATGTGTTTTTCTGGACAAAAGAAAAAGAAGGAAAGTGTCTTTTGAGGCTGATTATGTGGGCTTTACCATTGAAGACGGCTTTGTCGTGGGTTATGGGCTGGATTTCAATGAGAAGTACCGCTTTTCACCTGATATTTATGTGATTAAGCAGTGAGACAGAGGTTAGTAAATGATCATTCAATGTAAACAATGCCGGACAAAATTTCGTTTTGATGATTCTTATATGCAGGGCAGCGGCGTTTGGCTGCGTTGCAGCCGTTGCGGGCATGTTTATTTTCAGGAAAATCCTCATTTGAAAAAGACGGAGACGGATTTGTTGGCGGAACCGGAACAGGAAATAAAGCCTGTTGTTGCGGAAGAAAAGGCTGAGCCGGAAGAAAAGGTATCGAAAGCGCATGATGAGATGCCGTCTGTGTTCCACAGAGATGAACACGGGATGAAATCTCTGGATAAGATTATGGCGGCAAGAAGGCGCATCAGTGATGAAATTGATCTGGATATGGAAAAACCCCCGGAGGAAAAATTCAGTGATGAAATTGAGAAAACGGAAAAGATTGCGGAACCCGGGGAATCGGTCAAAATAAAAATCGAAAAAGATAAAAAGAAAAAAGCTTCTGCCCTGAAGAAGTCGGGAAAAGCATGGAAAATCGCACTCTGGTCTTTGCTGGTTATCGTGGTTATTCCGGGTATTTTCTATTATTTTGTTTTCTTTGCTTTTCCGCAATTGGGCGAACAGATTATCTACAGCAGTCAAAATGTGATCAAAATAATTAATGAATATAGAGGTGTTTCGGAACCGGCGACATCCGGTGCTTTTATCAATCAGATGGTGAAACTTCAGGATGTGCGTTACCGAAGAGTTAATAATTATGTTTTGGGGCAGATCGGCGTTCTGGAAGGTACGGCTGTCAATCGTGCCGATTATCCTCTTTCCCGGATACAGGTCAAGGGTGAAATTGTGGATGCCTACTCGGTCGTATTAGGGGAACGTGCCAGTTATGCGGGGAATATTCTGACCGATGAAGAATTAATCAATCTGCCTGAAGAAGAAATGTTGATGAAACTTCTTCGTCCGGAAGGTCTCAATAATTCCAATGACAAGATTATGCCCGGCGGACAGATACCTTTCATGATTGTTTTTCCCAATGAACCCTCGGGTGTAATCAAAACAACGGTGGTGACGATAGGAGCGGAGCGACTCCTTTCAGATTAATCAGCATCGCCTATCTTTTGATTGTCGATCCATTCAAAATGAAGTTATCCTGATTAATTTTATGTAAAAGGTGAAACATTGAGATACGAAGGAAATATATTCAGACCGTTTAGCGAGGCCAACAGCTATCTGCTTCAGTGCACGATCGGCTGTTCCCATAATCAATGCACTTTCTGCGGCATGTACAAAGACAAAAAGTACAGAGAGCGGTCACTTGCCGAAATCATGGAAGACATCGCCATGGCCAAAGACCACTACGGCGATCTGGAAAAAGTTTTCCTTTGCGACGGCGACGCGATTGCCCTGGAAACGGACATGCTCCTGGCGATTTTGAGAAAGCTTTATGGGACATTTCCGTCGCTGCGTCATGTGGGAAGCTATGTCGGACCCCAAAGCACCCTGTCTAAAACCATGGAAGAATTAAAAACGCTGCGGGCGGCAGGTTTGACCAAGGCGTATATCGGCGTGGAAACCGGAGATGACGAACTTTTGAAAAAAGTCAAAAAAGGAGTGGGTTATGACCAGATGCTGGAGGCCGGACAAAATCTGGTTGCGGCGGGAATCAATCTTTCCGCCATGGTGCTTCTGGGGCTGGCCGGAAAAGGCGAGGCGTCGAAACGTCATGCTCTGGCCACGGCGAAAATATGCAATGAAATGAAACCGCAATATCTGGCGGCGCTCACCGTAACGCCTGTGCCCGGTACGGTTTTATACCGTCAGCTCCAGCGTGGCGAGTTTGAATTACTGGACCCCTTTGAAACGCTCGAAGAGATGAAGTGGATATTTGAAAACATTACCGCCGATAATATGAAATTTGTCGGCACTCATGCTTCCAATTATCTTCCTGTCGTGGGTACACTGCAAAAGGACAAGCAGAAAATGATTGCCATGGTCGATGAGGTTTTGAAAAACAAAAATGAAAGCATGCTGCGTCCGGATTACATGCGGGGATTGTAAAGGTTCTTTGAGTAAACGAATCAAATTTTTTCAACGCAGTGGTTTTTTCCGCGCGGACATCTTACAAAAATAACCTGCGATTCATAATCTCGGATATCGCTGTTCCGGGAACGGAATCAGATGAAAAGGGTGAAGCCCTTTAGTAAATATGTAAAAGAATAATAAGGGGGGTAAATGAAATGAAGAAGTTTGTAGTTATGATCATTGCCGTGACATTTATTTTTTGCTTATCCGGCCTATCCTTCGCGGATACGATTACGAAGATTGAGGGTAACAAAATAACAGTAAGGGATGACATGGGCAAAACGAAAACCATTGAAAGCAATGTAAAAGGTCTTAAGGTTGGTGATAAAGTAAGAATAAAGACAAAAAACGGCATAAACTGGCTTGATCCTCAACCGGAACCGCCGATGAATTAAAAAGCGAAGGCCAAGGGATTGAACAATGCACCATCGACGCCGGAAGCACCGCCGCCTCCGCCAAAAACTTCTCCACAGTTGCAGTAATCCGGTGCGGTGAACAGACTCGAAAGAGTTTTGTGATTGCCGGATTTTATTCTAAATAAAGAGGGACATTTTGGCTGCTCAAATGAATATCTTTTGGGCAGCCATTTTTTATAGATCAATACATTTCTCGATTGTTTTTTTGCTGATTACTCCCTCGCGCAAAATGACCGGCGGATCGCAGGTAATATCAACAAGCGTGGAAGCCTTGCCGCCTTCAGTTTGTCCTCCGTTGACGATAGCGTCGATTTTATCGCCGATCTGCACGATGACGTCGGAAGCGTCGGAACATTCCGGCGCGCCGGATTGATTGGCGCTGGTGGCGGTCAGCGGTCTTTTCAGCTTTTGGACTATTTTCAGGGCAAGCGGATGGCTGGAAACACGCAGGCCGATCTTGCCGCTTCCCGCGGTGAGCAGCGGAGATATTTTGTCCGAAGCCTGAAAAACAATTGTCAGCGCTCCCGGCCAGAAAGCGTCCATCAGTTTTTTTGCCGAAACGGGAATATCTTTTACAAGAGGATGGATATCATCCGGCTTGCCGATAATCAATGAAATGGGATTTTTGAAATTTCTTCCTTTGGCGGCGAAAATTTTTTCAATGGCCTTTTCATTTGTCGCGTCTGCGCCCAGGCCGTAAAAGGTTTCCGTAGGATAGGCGATAATACCGCCTCCCGCCAGAATATCCGCCGCCCGGGCAATAATCTTTTCTTCGGATTCTTTATTGCTGATTTTCAGAATTTCCGGCATTAAATTCCCTTATGTTAAGCTACCTTGTAAATAGGCCGCAGGCAAGGCGCGCAAAGCCCGGGGAGCGAGGTGTACTTTTAGTGTACATCGCAACAAGCCTGCCCCGTGCTCCGACACGGGGAGGGGAGCAGCAAAATCCCGCTTTTGGCGGGACATCCGGACGATTTACGAGGTAGTCAGGTTTTTCTGTTTTTTCTCCACATCCTTTTCCATCTTCTTGATATAAGCGGAGAGCCTGGCGCTGAGTCCTTTATCTTCCAAAGCCAGAATACGCGCGGCAAATAAAGCGGCGTTTTTGGCTCCGGCTTTGCCGATAGCCATTGTGGCTACCGGAATTCCCCCGGGCATTTGCACTGTGGAAAGAAGAGCGTCAAGTCCGTTTAAAGCTGTGGCGTTGATGGGGACACCAATGACCGGCAGAGGGGTCTGCGCGGCAATCACGCCCGCCAGATGAGCGGCCGCTCCCGCTCCGACGATAATAACTTTTACGCCGCGTCCGGCCGCTGATACGGCGAATTTCGTCGTCCGCAGCGGTGTGCGATGTGCCGAAGTCAGAATAAGCTCATAACTGATTCCGAACTCTTCCAGTATTTTTGTTGCTTCGGTCATGATGGGCAAGTCCGAATCGCTGCCCATAACCACGCTGACCAGTACATTTTTCTTGGCGCTTTTTGCTTTCATTCAAGCTCCTTTGTATGTAGATGGTATTGTTGTCTTATTTTGTCGGTATTTAGCGTATTGGGTCAGTATTTGCAAGGTCCAATTCTAAAAT
>JAJFTS010000196.1 GCA_021372815.1 Deltaproteobacteria bacterium
ATTGCCCCTTCATACTTCGTAAGCTTCTTGCGCAGTGTTTTGCGGGTAATGCCCAGACGGCGCGCCGCTTCGCTTTTGTTGCCGCCACAGGCGGAAAGCGCCTCCAGGATGCTTCTTTTTTCGACTTCTTCGAGCGGCAGATTGCCTGAAGTGTTTGCCGATCGATTGGCGGCATCGCTTTGATCGTTGCCTTCCTGATCATCCTCCGCCATCAATAGGGTCAGCTCGCTTTCGTCAAGATAAGGATTCCGCGACAGCACCACCGCCCGCTCGACTGCGTTCATCAATTCCCGGACATTGCCCGGCCAGGGATATTGCACAAGCTTATCTACGGCCTGTGACGTAAAATTTGTCACGTTTTTGGAATTCTTCTGGGCAAATTCCTGCAGGAAATGCTGCGCCAGAAGCGGAATATCTTCCTTTCTTTCCCGAAGCGACGGCACATTTAAAGCCACCACATTGAGCCGGTAGAACAAATCTTCGCGAAAGCGGCTCTGCTGAATTTCCTTTTTTAAATCCTTGTTGGAGGCAGCAATCACGCGGACATCGACCTTGAGGACTTCCGAACCGCCTACGCGCGTCAACTCCCGTTCCTGCAAAACCCGCAATAGTTTGACCTGCATCGCCGGCGACATTTCGCTTACCTCATCCAAGAAAATGCTGCCGCCGTCGGCTTGAAGAAACTTTCCTTCCCGTTTGCGATCCGCGCCGGTGAACGCACCTTTTTCATGGCCGAACAATTCCGATTCCAGAAGCGTCTCGGTAAGCGCCGCGCAGTTGATTTTCACAAAGGGCGCGTCCTTGCGGTTGCTATTGGCATGAAGGGCATTGGCGATCACTTCCTTGCCGGTTCCCGATTCTCCGGTGATGAGGATCGTTGCTTGCGTCGGGGCCACCTGTTCCACAATTTCCAGAAGCTTAACCATGGAAGAACTCCGGCCGATAATGTTTTGCCGGTTGAATTTTTCACCCAGTCTTTCTTTGAGATATTCATTTTCTTTTTTCAACAAACTATGCTCGGTCGCACGTTTCATCACAATTTGCAGTTCATCAAAATCCAGCGGCTTGGTCAGATAATCATACGCACCTTTTTTCAGAGCACTGACCGCTGTCTCCACGGACGCGTAAGCCGTCATAATAATCACCGGGATGACCGGATTGATTTTTTTGATCTGATCCAGGGCTTCAATGCCCGAAACTTTCATCATGCGGATATCCATCAGGATCAGGTCAAAAGAGCGCCTGCGGACTTCGTCAATGGCGACGGCGCCATCGTCCGCGCAGGCCACATGATAGCCCCAGCCGCCCAGCAGTTTTTTCAGCATCACACGGTGGGCCGGATCATCATCCACAATTAAAATCTCCAGTCCGTTTTTCATTCCTTCATCCTCTCCTTTGCCGATAAAGAAAAGCGCAGCGTGACTTTTGTGCCCGATCCCGCTTTGCTCTCCATTTGAACCAGGCCGCCGTGGGCATCCATAATTTTTTGAACAACCGCCAACCCCAATCCGGTCCCCGCCGGTTTGGACGTGAAATACGGATCGTAAATCCGCGGCAGGTCTTCTTCTTTGATGCCTGAACCGGT
>JAJFTS010000005.1 GCA_021372815.1 Deltaproteobacteria bacterium
GTACCGACCGGTCCCGCATTAAGGATCAAAAGATGCAGGTATCCGTCATCGAATTGAGCCTGCGGCACAACCTTGAATCCGTATCCGTAATAGGGAAGTTTCGTAATCACCGCGGTCAGCGAGTTGGAGGTTTTTATTTCATTTTTGTCCATTAAAACGCGTAAATCAGCCTTAATGTAACCATCAAAAAGAATCTTGAGTGTTGCAAAACCATAGGCCGTAAAACCGATCAGGTTATTTTCCAGGTACCTGTCACGTTCCAGAAGGATACTTCCCTCAATGCCGATGCTTGCAAACAAGGCTTTAGTTTTCCCGTCGCAGCTGATGGCGTCTATCAAATGCTCCCTGCCTTTTTGAATCAAAAGCGCGTTTTCTTTCGGACAACGGGGAAGATTAAATGTATGCCGTAAAACATCACCGGAACCGAAAGGCAGAAATCCCAGAGGAACTTCCTTTGAAACATTGTTCAGGACCAGAGAAAAGGTTCCGTCACCGCCGGCCACGAGCAGGATTTCCGCCTTTTGTGACAGCTCGTAAGCAGCGCGGCTGAATTCTTCAGGCGACTTCGTATCCAGGCCGGATACGGCCGCGTCCTTCAAAATACCGGCTATTTCATTTAAAATTTTTCGTTTTTCATCCAGGGAACGCTTGCCGGAAGCAGGATTCGCAATAATTCCGTATTTCATTCAATCTCACTGCCGCACTGTATTTTTAACGAGAAGCAAGTTTTCAAACGCAAAACTATAATAGCATGATTTTTTATGTCAAGGAAATAATGGCGGCAATATGAAACTCGGCCATCCACAAATTCCGGTAATGCTAAAGCCTGTTTAAGCCGAACTTTTTACTGAGCAACGCGTCGCTAAACGCGCGGGGCAGTCTGGCGACAAAAGGAAGGAGCGCGGAACCTTTTCCCAGACGAATGAAATTCGGCGATTTTTCCCGCACAAGTTTATCGACAAGTTTTCGCGCAAAATCTTTCACCGGGGTTGCTTTTTCCTGTGAAGAATTGGCGCGCGCCACGATAAAATCCTGAATCGGACCGTAGGGGGTTTTTTTGAAACGTTCCAGTTCTTTATCCGCGTTAAATGCCAGTTTCGATTCGATTCCTCCGGGCTGTACCGTAATAACCTGAATGCCGAATGGCGCAAGCTCCATGCGCAGAGAATCGGAGAAAGCCGTCACCGCCGCTTTTGTGGAGCAGTATGCTCCGGCAAACGGTGTAGGCAACACCCCCGAGACACTGCTGATGTTTACGATTTTACCCTTTCTTTTCTTAATCATGTGCGGCGCGATCGCCCGGGTAAGAGCGGCCAGGCCAATCACATTGGTTTCAAACTCACGCCGCAACTCGCTTGTTTCCAGTTCAACAAGAGGGCCGATGAGAAGAAGCCCGGCGTTGTTAATCAGCATATCAATGCGTCCAGCCTTCACAATAACCGAATTCACGCAGTCACTAATCGACTTTTCATCCGTCACATCGAGGGCGGTTGTTTCTATGTTCAGGCGTTTCAAATCCTCAACAGCCGCCGGCTTCCGGGCAGTGGCAAATACCCGCCAGTTCCTTGCGGCCAATTCCATCGCCAGCGCGCGGCCTATGCCGGTTGAACAACCACTGATAAGCGCCACAGGGGCATCGTCATTCATGGCAAACCTCCGTCTATGACTTGTTGGTAACTGTTGCGTATTTTTAAATGAATAATATTTTGAATTTCATATATTTCATATATTAACGAAAAAAGAAATATTCTTTTTAAAGTAGCGTATTTTCTTTTTCAATTCCTCAGTCCTCCCGATATTTGAGATACAGCCCCGATCCAGGGTTAAATTTTCACTGTTTTTATTTTTGTCACGTTAATTCAATAGCTTACCCGTTATCACCCCCCTGAAAAATATTTCTTTCTTTAAGACTTAAATTTTATTGACAAAAGAAAACATTTTGTCTATAAGTGCCAGTCTTAATTCTATTTCAAGAAGGATATGTTATGTACGCAGTAATTAAAACAGGAGCGAAACAGCACAAGGTAACCGAAGGTGATGTTTTATCCGTGGAAAAACTGACCGGCAATAAAGGAGATGAAGTAGTTTTTAATGAAGTTCTGATGGTCTCCAATGACAAAGAAATTAAGATAGGCATGCCTTTTGTTGAAGGAGCCAAGGTTGTTGGCGAAATTGTCGCTCAAAAGAAAGGCCCGAAGCTTATCGTTTACCACATGAAACGGCGCAAGGGTTTTCATAAGAAGACCGGTCATCGTCAGAATTTAACAAGCATGAAAATAAAGAAAATTTCGATATAAGCGGAGGAAGTCATGGCACATAAAAAAGGTCAGGGAAGTTCCCGCAATGGTAGAGACAGTAATTCCCAGAGAAGGGGAATTAAAGTATTCGGCGGAGAAAAAATTCACGCCGGTTCGATCATTGTGCGACAGGTAGGAACAAAAATTCACCCGGGCAACAACGTGGGAATGGGCAAAGATTATACCCTGTTTTCCCTGATTGACGGTGTGGTAAAATATGAAAGACTTGATAAAACAAGAAAGAAAGTGAGCGTTTACACATCATAAGAAATTATGATCAGTATGATCAGAGATATTGAACTTTAAAGGCGCTTTGCAAAGAGCGCCTTTTTTGTTGTAAGACTCAAATTTCAAAAACGTAGTGCATTGAAATTTGCCAGTCGAACAATCCCCGAAGCGTAGCGGAGCGGGATTAGTGAGCCAGGAAGAAAACGAACGAAGTGACTAACATAAAGGTCCCTGTAGGTTTGAGGCTTAAGGCGCAGTGACACTCGCTGACTATAGGAAGCGCAAGTTGAATTATCCCGCCAATCCGCGACTTGTCGGGATTGACAGGGACGACGTGGGATCCTTACACTGGAAGATCCAATAAAGTTGATGTTATTTCAAAATAAATATACAATTGGACAATAATCATGAAATTTGTCGATGAAGCAAAAATTTATGTCAAGGCTGGTCACGGCGGAAGCGGCTGCGTAAGTTTCCGCAGGGAAAAGTTCGTGCCGAAAGGCGGTCCCGACGGCGGTGACGGCGGTAAAGGCGGCGATGTCATTTTTCACGCCACGGAAAGCCATCACACACTGCTGGATTTAAAATACAAGCAGCATCAAACCGCTAAAAACGGCGGACACGGCTCGGGCAATCACCGCACCGGCAAGAGCGCGGAAGATCTGAAGATAGACGTACCGGTGGGAACAATCATCAAAAACTTTGAAACAGGAGAAGTTCTGGCAGATTTATCGGAACCGGGACAGACTTTCCTTGCTGCTCGCGGCGGTATCGGCGGCAAAGGCAATGCTCATTTTACCACTTCAACGCATCAGACACCCCGCTTCGCTCAGGAAGGAATGGAGGGCGAAGAATTCACGCTTAAACTTGAGCTCAAACTGCTGGCTGATGTGGGGATTATCGGTTTTCCCAACGCCGGCAAATCAACCTTCATTTCCCGTGTATCCGCGGCCAAACCGAAAATTGCCGATTATCCTTTTACCACACTCACACCGCATCTGGGAGTTGTGAAATATTCGGACAGCAAAAGCTTTGTCGTTGCCGACATACCCGGTCTTATACCGGGCGCGCACGAGGGTCTGGGCATGGGCGATAAATTTTTGAAACATGTGGAGCGAACTTCTTTGTTGTTTCACATCATCGATATTTCCGCAGAACCGAACACTAATGCCTGGTCTAATTTTACCGTTATCAATCAAGAGCTGGGAAATTATAATCCGGAATTGCTGGAAAAGCCGCAAATCGTGGCGCTCAATAAAATCGATCTTCCGTACGTCAGAGAAAACGCCAAAAAAGAAGTTGCGCTATTCAAAAAAAAGGGCATAATATTACATACTTTTTCCGCCGTAACAGGAGAAGGAATACAGGGAATACTAAGCAAAATAATCAAAAAACTAAAATAAAACCGGACTGAATTAAAATCATGAAAAGTACTCGTCAGGAAATACTCGTGCACGCAAAAAAAATTCTGGTCAAAGTCGGCTCGGCGGTCTTAACCGGAAAAGACGGTCTTGATCTCAAAATCATTAATTCCCTCGTTCGGGACATGTCCAATTTGGTCAATAATGGATATTCGATAGTGCTGGTAACGTCCGGTGCAATTGCCTCCGGAAAACATCGTCTGAAAATAACGGAAAAACTCAAAAGTATGCCCGAGAAACAAGCCGCGGCCGCCATCGGACAGGGCAGGCTCATGCGTATTTATTCCAAATCATTTGAAAAAAACGGTCATTATGTCGCCCAGATTCTTCTGACGCTTTCCGATGTCACCGACCGTCAGCGGTTTTTGAATATCCGCAACACGCTTTCCACCCTGATGGAATGGGGCGCCGTTCCCATTATCAACGAAAATGACACCGTCGCCGTCGATGAAATAAAATTCGGTGAAAACGACAATCTCGCCGCAATGATTGCCAACATCATTGAAGCCGATCTCTTCATTAATCTGACGAGCATCGATGGTCTCTATGATTCTAATCCGGCGGTGTCCAAAAAAGCGAAACTGATCCGTGTTGTCGATGAATTTTCGGAAGAAATCGAAGCGGCCGCTACGGAAGAAACCTCCTCGGTGGGCACGGGAGGGATGAAGAGTAAAGTTCTGGCCGCCAAAAAAGTCACCGCCATCGGCATTCCCTGCATTATCGCCCCGGGCAAAAAAAAGAATGTTCTGACCGATATCGTGGCCGGCAAAGAAATCGGCACTCTGTTTCTGCCTATGGCCGACCGTTTGAACAGCAAAAAATACTGGATCGCTTTCACCCTGCGTCCCCGCGGCAAACTGGTCATCGATGACGGCGCGCAAAAAGCCCTGCTTGAAAAAGGCAAAAGCCTTCTTCCTTCAGGCATCATTGACGTGGAAGGAAACTTTGATCCGGGAGATGCGGTAAATTGCGTGGCCCGTGACGGCTCGATTCTGGCCAAAGGACTGGTTAATTTCAATTCCGCCGATCTCAATAAAATCAAGGGATTGAAAACAAGTCAAATCAGCCAGGTTTTGGGACACAAGGATTATGACGAAGTGATCCATCGTGACAATCTGGCTATCACTAAACAAAATCACAAAGCCAGAACTCAGTAAAAAATCATTAAGTCAAGCCGCCTGCATCAATGAATTAAATTCACCATAGAAAAAGGATTAGTACTCTGTTTTTCATTGTTGCTTTTCATCAATCGCCAGATTGGCCAGTTTATCGGCATGACTATTGTGCAACCGCCGGACATGTTCGACTTTAACACTATCAAAGGAACTCAGCAGATTGCGAACTTCTTTCATTAAAATCTGCAGATTTTCATTTTTAACGCGATAGGAACCGTTGATTTGTTTGGCTAAAAGCTCCGAATCCAGATTGATTTTCAGATTTTTGTACCCGTGAGACAAGGCGCCTTTCAATCCCAGAATAAGCGCCCGGTATTCGGCAATGTTATTGGTACATTGCCCCAGATATTCCTTCCCTTCCCAGATGATATTTTCATCATCATCCAGTATCACTGCCCCGGCCCCGCCGATTCCCGGATTTCCCCGGCAGGCGCCGTCGCTGAATAATTTATAACTTTTTCCAGTCATGAAATCTCAGATGGTTTCTCTATATCCTGAAAATAAATAATCCGGTTGCAGTTGGGACAACTGAACAGTTCTTCAGATCGCTGTACTTCATTATATAGCTGCGGCGGAATGTTCATATGGCATCCGTTGCAAACCGCTTTCCAGACAGATGTCACGCCAATCCCTTTATTTCTTTTCCTGATTCTTTCGTATCTGGCTATCAGATCATCGGGAATATTTTTCTGCAATTCGATTCTCTTCTGCTCCCAGTTGACTACGTCAGAATCCACGGCATTCAAATCATCTTCTATTGTTTTCTTTTCCTGCTCGTATTTATCTCTGTTCTGTTTTAAAATCTCCCCATCTTTTTTCACTAAAACGGCCAGTTTATCCAGTTCATCCAGAATCGAAATGATGGATGTTTCCACTTCGCCGCGGGACGACTCCGCGGTTTCAATCTCCTTGAGCATCGCCTGATATTCTTTATTGTTTTTGACTTCCAGCATTCTTTCTTTGGTTTTCACGATGCTTTCGTTTATTTTTTTGATCTTAGTTTCATTTTCCGAGTGGCGCGATTTAAGTTCATCATATTTCAATTTGTTTTTCTTGATTCCTTCTTCGAATGCACTGAATTCCTGATTCAGCTTTTCTATATTTTCCGGCAGTGTTTTTTTCTTTGCGGATAATTTAACCAGTTCCGAATCGCATTCCTGAATTTTTATCAACAGTAATAATTTTTCTTTCAATAATTTTCTCCTTTTTTAAAATCCCTGGCATGAAACCTAAGGTAACTTATGATCATTTTATTTTTTCTTAATCAAAGCAATTGTCAATCCCACTCCGCTTCGGGGATAATTCCACTTACGCTTCGAACATCGCAGAGCTCGTTCTCAGCGAGCGTCATTAAAAAAAAATGCACCTTTCAGGGGTGCATTTTTGTTAGGCAAATTGCTTCATCAGCTTGTCATTTGTGCCGTGAAAAGATGACTTTGTCAGTCTCATCACGGCAGCTACAAAGCTTGTTTTAGAATTTTCTTTTCCCGCGCAAAAAATATTTTTCCCTTCAGTCATATTTTATGGTTTAATTTGGTGGGCCCACCTGGAGTCGAACCAGGGACCTACCGGTTATGAGCCGGTGGCTCTACCAGTTGAGCTATAGGCCCGCCCCTTTCTCAATAGTATAAAGTGTGAGTTGATATACACAAATATACAGATTGTCAATAATATTTTAATGTTTTGCGAAACGTTTCTTATCTTTGCCCTTCTCCTTGACACCGGCTGTGTTCAATTCCTGGGGTTCCATTAATTCAGCAACTTCGGCAACTTCATCAATTTTTTCCACCGTTTCCATTGATGAAATTTCTTCCCTCGTCAGGAAATTCGAACGATCGCTTATGCCAAAACGCATCCGTAAAACCTTCTCTTCACGAGAAGTCAGTGTTGTCAGAATTTTTCGTGTTTGCTCCGCCAGATCGATATTGAT
>JAJFTS010000009.1 GCA_021372815.1 Deltaproteobacteria bacterium
AAAGTCGGCGCCCCGGTCAGAGCCTCGATTAATTCCGCTATTATTTTTATAAGGTCTTTTATTCATCCCACCAAGAACGGCAAAGAATTCAACCTCTGGCAAAGGTTCATCGACGCCATATGTTCGGCGGTTTCCCAGACAGCCGTCAGCCTTTATAAAGAACAGGGAGATTCTCTCGTGAGGTCCAAACATGGCGTCAGAGGCATTATGGAACGGCTTTACGACATGGAAAAAAATCCTGAAATAAGAAAACGGTTTAAAAATTACATACCTCAGTTCACCGAATAAGCGGACAGCCGAGAAGACGTTGATGAAATGAAAATCCCGACACTTTAAAAAATCCGCTTTCAGCTGCGGGAGCGTTCTTTTTTATCTTTATCTTCGAACCCGGACATAGATGAAAAGCGGGACAACTTTTCAGTTTAATTTTGTGTGATACCGGGCTTGATTAAATCAAAAATAACGACTAAAAACTACAGGGGATATCTTCTGAACCGAAGCCGATTTTTCAGCTTTTTATCGAGAGGTTTTGTATTGAATTTATGAAAAAAGAATACGCTCTAAAAGATAAAATCTCGTCTTTCCCGCGCAGTCCCGGCGTTTATTTAATGAAGGACTCGGCGCAAAAGATCATTTACGTCGGTAAGGCCAATGATTTGAAAAGTCGCGTTGCCTCCTATTTTACGGGCAAGGACACCCGCCCGATGGCGCCTTTTCTGATGGCGCGAGTGCATGACATCGAATTCATCAACACCACGACGCCCAAAGAAGCTTTGATTCTGGAAAACAATTTAATCAAGCGTCATCGCCCGCGTTACAATGTCACTCTGCGCGACGATAAAACCTACTATCATTTGTCGTTGGACCCGACGGATAAATTCCCCCGCCTGCAACTGGTGCGCAAACGCTTGAATAACGCCGCGCTTTATTTCGGCCCTTATCCTTCGGGACTGGCGGCAAAGGAAACACTGCGTTTTGTTCAGCAGATATTTCCGCTGCGAACCTGTCGCAACCGCGATTTTAATCTTCGTTCCAGACCGTGCCTGGAATATCAGATCGGCCGTTGTCCGGCCCCCTGTAAAGGATTGATCGATGAAGAAGCGTACCGGAAACTGATACAGGGCACGGTATCCTTTCTTCAGGGGCGTCGCCGCGAATTGATCTCCGAACTGAAAAAACAGATGTCTGACGCGTCGCAGGAGCTCAATTACGAGGAAGCGGCGCGCCTGCGCGACCGCATCGCGGCGCTGGAGCATGCCCTGGAAAAGCAGAATGTCGACTGGGGCGGCGCAAAAGATCAGGATGTGCTTGGATTATATCAACACGACGATCATTATCAGCTCTGTATTTTATTTGTGCGCGGAGGAAAGCTTCTGGGCAGTAAATCGTTCTCGCCGGTTAAAGTCAGGACGGATACGGCCGAAATCGTGTCCTCCTGCCTGACCCAGTATTATGACGGCGACGTGAATATTCCCGATGAGATTATTATTCCGTGCCGCCTGCCGGACGAAGAAGTAATAGTCGAGTGGTTGACGGAGAAAAAAAATAAAAAAGTCGTATTGACTGTGCCCGCTATCGGAACAAAAAACGCTCTTTTGGATATGGCTCATGAGAATGCCCGCAATCTCTGGGAAGCGGCGCATAAGAGCCGCGAGCAGAAAGATGCGGCCATGCAGATTCTTCAGGAAAAATTATCGCTTACCGGATTGCCGCGACGCATGGAGTGCTATGATATTTCCAATATCGGTGGCAAGCACGCAGTCGGTTCGATGGTTGTTTTTCAGGACGGGGAACCTGATAAAAACAGTTACCGGCGCTATCGTATCAAAGCGCCGGCGGAACCGGATGATTACGGAATGATGTATGAAGTGCTTTCACGCAGGTTTGAGGGGGGAGAACATCTGCCGGATCTCGTCGTTGTCGATGGAGGCAAGGGGCAGCTCAACATTGCCCTTCTGGTCCTGAGGGATTTAAAAATTAAATTGGATGTCATCGGTCTGGCCAAGGAAGAACGCACCGTTGTTTCCGGCGGCGCGGTCATGAAAAAGAAAGTTGCCAAATCGGAAGACCGTGTTTACCTGCCGGGACGGAAAGACGCCGTTTATTTATCCGCCTGGCCGCAGGCATTGCGTCTGCTGCAGCAGATTCGCGACGAGGCGCACCGTTTCGCCTTAAGCTATCATCATCAGTTGAAACTCAAAGAGGATTTGCGTTCCGTGCTGGATAATATTACAGATATCGGAGGGGAACGCAGAAAAATGCTGTTGAAATATTTCGGTTCCAGCGAGCGGATAAAGGAAGCGACGCCTGATGAATTGCAAAAAGTTCCGGGAATTGGTAAGTCTCTGGCGGAAAAGATTTATAATACGTTAAAAAGCAAGGAATAAAAAATAAGTAACAGGTATCAAGAGACTGGGGTAAGAAAATTGTCATTTCGAGGATCGCAGAGACGAGAAATCTTTTTTAAAGGGACAAGATGTCTTCCTGCGATTCGACATGACAATGATAATGACGGAATATGAGCTTAATAACAATTTTTATCATTGCTATCGGACTGGGGATTGACGCTTTTTCGGTGGCCATCGGCATCGGTGCAACCAACAATAAAAAATCCTGGTCTCCGGTGCTGAGACTGGCGACAGCCTTCGGATTATTTCAGTTTGTCATGCCGGTTATCGGCTGGCTGGCCGGCAAGACGGTTGTCGATATAATTGCCGGTTACGATCACTGGATTGCTTTCGCGCTGCTGGCTCTGATCGGAGGCAAGATGATCTGGGAGGGATTTGAAAAAGAAAGTGATGAGGAAAAAAATGATCCGACGCGCGGCTGGCCTCTGCTGATGCTTTCCATTGCCACCAGCATCGACGCGCTGGCGGTGGGTTTCAGCTTCTCCATCTTGAAAAATCAGATCCTGCTGCCGGCGATAATCATTGGCATTGTCTGTTTCCTGATGACGGTCACCGGCATGATTTTCGGCAAGGTGCTGGCAAAAATATTCGGCAAGAAAGTGGAAATATTCGGCGGACTGGTTTTGATCGGGATAGGGATAAAGATACTAATCGATCATTGGGTGTGACAGGCTGTTGAAAAATACTCATCTGCTGCGTTGCGCTGCAAACCGCACCGCTCAACGTATATCTATATACGCCTCGCGATACGGTTATTGCGCGCCTTCATCTAAGCATTTTTGAACAGCCTAAAATATGTGGACTTTAAAAAAACAGAAAAAATTATAATTTATTCAGTATGATGAAAAAAACAGCATCCCTTGTCTTATTACTTTTAAGCCTTTTCCTTTTTTCGTGTTCGTCGCTTCTTCCTGAAAAGTACACGGCCGGTATTACTCCGAATCAGTGCCTGCCCGCTTTTCCCGATAAGGACGGCTGGTACGGCGGCGACGGTGCCTACTCTATCAAGCTTGATCAGGAAAGAACCTTATGGCTTTTCGGAGATACGTTTGTTGCTCCCGAGGCTGGCAGAAGAGACCGGGTTGACATGGACGTTATTCTCGGAACGACAGTGGCTGTCTCTTCGTGCTCCGTCAATAACGAATTTAAGATTCAGTATTATCTGAAAAATAAAAACGGAAAGTTTGTATCATCGTTTGACGGGAACGAATGGCTCTGGCCGCAGGATCCGTTTATCGTAAATTATGTTTTATATATTCCTTTGGTAGCGGTTGCTCCCGCGAACAAAGAAGGCGAAGTTTTTAATTTCAAGATTACGGGTCATAAATTTGCCAGAATAAAAGATTTTTCATCCGCCGATCCCCGCGAATGGAAATACGATTATATTGATTTAACGCCGGCGCTCCCTAAAGAGATAGCCGCTTTCGCGACGACGTCTGTGGTTCATGATCTTTATGTCTATTTTTATCCTTTTTATTCCTATTCGCAGGACAAGTTGAATATCCTGGGCAATATCCTTGTCCGCGTTCCTCTAAGCAGGATTGATAATCCTGCGGGGGCTATTGAATATTTTACGAACGATGGAACATGGGAGAATAAGCTCAATCCCGAAAAAATTAAAGTGGTGCTGAATGCCTGTGTTTCCGAGTTAAGTGTAAGATACCATGATTCCGACAAGAAATGGCTGGCTGTTTATTTAACCACGCAAAACAAAGGAAATAAGTTATTATATCAGTCAGCCGACAGGCCCGAAGGTCCGTGGAGCGAGCCCAAACCTTTGAACGTCAATGTTTCCGAAGTTGATCCGCGCAGCCCGCTGTATGACAGGAATACTTTTTGTTACGCGGGCAAAGAGCATATTGAGTTTTCGCGGGATAAAAATCTCGTTGTCACATACGTATGTAACTCTTCGGAAGATATGCAGAGCCAGACCAGCTTTATACGCCGCAATTTGTTTCTCTACCGGCCGGTGGTGAGGGAAGTTGGGTATTAAAAACTTTCTAAGAGATTGCTTTATCTTGTCATACCGGCGAAGGCCGGTATCTAGTTATAAATAAAAAATAAAGCACAATTGATGAAAACACTGGATTCCGAAATTACCAATTGACTATGTATCTCAAATGTGATACAAAAACGCCAAGAGATCTAAATGCAAGAGGTGAAATTATGGCAAAATCAGCAATGATTCACGCCCGCACGGAGACGGAATTGAAAAAAGAAGTGGAAGCAATATTTTCAGCGTTAGGGCTTTCCACAACTGCCGCGTTAAATCTCTTTTTTCATCAGGTAAAGATGAGACGCGGTCTTCCTTTTTCCGTGGAAATTCCCAATGAAGAAACCCTAAAGACATTCAGAAAAAGCGAATCCGGCAAAGGGCTTGTGGAAAGTAAATCCGCCAAAGATATGTTCCGTAAATTGGGCATCTAATGCTTATTCCGGTCTATACAACCCGTTTTGAAAAAGATTTGAAGCGAGTAAAAAAACGCGGATATGATATCTCCAAAATAAAAGTAGCAATGACTTCATTAATAGATGAAAAATCTCTGGATGTGCGATTGAAAGACCATCTGCTTCGTGGTAATTTTAAAGATCGTCGTGAATGCCACCTGGAACCGGATTGGCTTTTGATCTACCGGTTTGACGGAGACAGAATAATTTTTGAACGTACAGGAACCCATGCCGATTTATTTCGCTGATTGAATAATTAATTATCCTCGTCCCCAGAATTTTCAGGGCTTTTTGCTATCAACGATGGACTTGAGGAATTTAATTCGCTTATCCGTTTCATCTTGTATACATAAGGCAGACTGATGCGTAACCCAAAGATTGCTACCTCCTTCTTGGCCGCCTATGAGAGTACAATTATCATCTCGATACTTTAACCAAGCCCTTTGAGCTTTGACGAGCTGATCCCTCTGCTTCCGAGAGTCATAGTTGTGTTTTTCGGGTAACAATGCGAGTGCTTGTTTATAAACTTGGTTTAGCTTTCTATCTTGCTTTTCCAAGGTTTTGTTGAGGCATTGAACCTCTTCAATATGCGACTGCGACTTCTCAAAACATTGTTCATCACTGTTATTATTGTCAACAGAATTAACATCTGCACCCTTATCGATTAGCAACTTGGCTAAATTGGCATTTTGTTGAAAGTCTGCCACATTCAGAGGGGTATTTTGGGAATCGTTTTTAGCATTAACATCAGCACCTTTCTCAATCAAAAGCTTTACTAATTCAGCATTTTCAGCCTGAATGACCGCCTTGTGCAGCGGTGTATTCTGTTCTTTATCTCTGGTATTCACATCTGCGCCCTTTTCTATAAGAAGCTTTGCTATCTTGACCCTTATCTCGACCTTTTTCATGGAGAACATTGCCCAGTGGAGCGGAGTTGCTTGCTCATTGTTCCTGGCATTCACGTCTGCTCCTTTCGCTATCAGAAGCTTAGCTACTTCAGCTGTGGTTGCAAAGTGCAGAGCTGTATTTTGGCCGATATCTTTTGCATTAACATCAGCACCATTCTCAATCAAGAGTTTGACTACCTCGTCATTGCCATAGGAAGCTGCATGCTGCAGAGGGGTCATCCTGGTTGCCTGCTTTGCATTCACATCCGCGCCCTTCTCAATAAGAAGCCTCGCTATTTCGGCATTGGCTGCCCAGTGCAGAGGGGTAACTTGGCCAATATTCTTTGCATTAACGTCCGCACCCTTTTCAATTAAGAGCTTGACTACCTCAACACTTCCAGTCATGGCTGCTTCGTGCATCGGGGTATTCTGTCCTTTGTCTCTGGCATTTACATCTGCACCCCTGTCGATCAGCTGCTTTACTTTCGCAACATCACCACTCTTCGCTGCAACATGGATGTCCGCAGCTTGGGCAGGGAAACCTAACCATAAACCAGCAAACACGAGCAAACTAAAAATAATAAATCTTCTTTTCATATTTTCTTCACAATAAGTCCGCAACATTTATCTTTTACATTATTTCTTTTCCCAGCATTATGTCAAATACTGAATATCAGTCAAGTGATGATTATTATTTGTACTCAAGCATAAAAAAGTAAAACAGAAAAATGTAACTATCAGAAAGAAACACGGGATCAGTATTTTTAAGAAAATTATATTTATGATTATACGCATAATCATAAAGTTGTCAGTTCTACATTCAAAAGAGAACTCGGCAATTATTGTTTTCATGCTTTATTGAACTTTCAAATCAAAGATGATATCGAGGCGGCGAGGAAGAGGTGACGCAGTCGTATAGTACAATACGTCGAGGACGTCGATGACCCCGGCCTGCGCCGGGGCAGGCTGTGCCAACAAAGATAGCGCTTTGAGTTGGAAGTTAAATCAGATTCCCAGCCATTTAACAAGGTTGTACGCCGCTATTCCACCCAGGTAGGAAACAAAAAGCGTCATGATAATGCTGGCGTAAAACCATTTGTTGTTGTTCATTTCCTTTTTCAGCACGGCGACGGTCGCGGCGCAGGGGATGAAGAGCATCATCACCACGAGAAATGCCGCCGCCGATGCGTGGCTCATGATGGCGGGCAGCATATTGGACAGCCCGTCCCGTCCCACGGAATAAAGAACCCCCAGTGTGGCGATGACATTTTCCTTCGCCACCAGTCCGGTCAAAAGTGAAGTAATCATTTTCCAGTCCAGCCCCAGCGGTACACCCAGAGGCTGAAGCAGTCTGCCGAATGATGCCAGGAAACTTTCCTCGACGTTTCCGGTGGGGAAATAAGACAGAAGCCAGACAATCAGGGACACGCCCAGGATGACGGTTCCCGCCTTGCGGATAAAGGACAGCGTTCTCGACCAGACAGCCATCAGAATGGTTTTCATGTCGGGCGCGTGATAAATGGGCAGTTCCATGATAAAAGGCGCGTCCTGCTTCCAGAGCGTCTTGTTGACGAAAATTCCGGCAATGCCGAGCACGGCGATGTTCAGCGCCACGATGCTCCAGGACACGTAAGCGGCGTTCGAGCCGAAAATGGCAGCGGAAATGAGCGTCAGCACGGCGAGCCGCGCGGTGCAAGGAACAAACGGGATTAACAGCAGGGTAATCATTCTGGCTTTTTTCGTTTCGATGATGCGTGTTCCCAGAACAGCGGGCACATTGCAGCCGAATCCGAGGCACATGGGAATGAAACTTTTCCCGTGCAGGCCGACCAGATGCATGATTCTATCCATGACAAAAGCCGCGCGCGCCATATAACCCACATCTTCCAGAAGAGCCATGATGGCGAAAAATATCAGCAGAACCGGCAGAAAAGTAAGGACGGAACCGGCTCCGCCGATGACGCCGTTGAGCAATAAGCCACCCAACCAGTCCGGCCATCCTTTTATAAAGGGTTCACAAAATTTGATAAAATTCTGAATTTGATCGCTCAGCCACACCTGAAGAGGGACCCCCACCGCATAGGTCAGAAAAAATACAAAGGCCATGACCGCCAGCAGAATGGGAATGCCGAATACGGGGCGGGTGAGAATATGGTCGATTCTGTCGGTCAGCACCACCTGACCCATTTTAAATCGGGCGACGGCGGCGCGGGTGATTTTTTCAATCCAGTCATAGCGTCCGTTGACAACGGCATGCAGAGCGTCTTCGTGTTTGATGAGAAGTGCATCGATCTTTTCGCAGGTAGCTTTTGAAACACTTTGTTCCACCATCTTTGATACTTCAGGATCGCCTTCCATCAGTTTTACCGCGACCCATTCCGGTGTGTAGGGTTCCTTAATATAAGGCCGGACAAGCTTCAAAATTTCCTGATAAATCTGGTGATGATCGAGAGAAACTTCCGGTATGTCAGGTGTATATTTACTGTCAAAGGAAGCAATCGTGGTAATCTGGTTGACCAGTTCCTTTATCCCGCTGTTGCGTTTGGCGACCATGGGAATAACCGGAATTCCCAATGAGTCCTGTAAGGCCCGCGTGTCGATTTCGATTCCCTGATCGGAAGCGACATCCAGCATATTAACGGCCACAACGACCGGCCGGTTAAGCAGAAGCACCTCGGACAAAAGATAAAGGCCGCGCTCCAGCGCCGCCGCGTTCAATACCAGCACCACCAGGGCAGGTTTTTCCCTGATGATAAAATCACGAGTGACCCTTTCTTCTTCGGAGAACGCTGTCAGGCTGTATGTTCCCGGCAAATCGACAATCCTGATCAAAATGTTATCGGCGTGATGAGTCCCTTCCTTTTTCTCCACCGTTTTGCCCGGCCAGTTGCCGACGTGCTGGGACAAACCGGTGAGAATATTGAACACGGTTGATTTGCCGACGTTGGGCTGCCCGACAAGAGCCACGAAGATTTCCTTTTCGATGGGAGGCAGGCAGATCTCGGCTTCAGGTTCAATTTTGTAAACCATGATTTTTGACGCTTCGCCCTGACCCAGCGCAATGCGTGTGTTCGCCACCTGAATGACGATCAGGCCGCCGCTGACCTGAGCGACGCGAAAGCGGGCGTTCGTGACGATGCCCATTCCCGCCAGACGGCTGGTGATAGCCGAACCGCCTTCGATGGAATAAATGACTCCCTGATCGCCTTCACGCAAGGAGGTTATGTTTATCGGATCATTCATCATTTTTACTTTAAATTATTTTAAGCTCACATGGTATTTCTTAAGCAGAAATTCCGGGCCATAGGAACTTTTTGTCCGGCGCAGATTTTTATTGCCCATGTCTTCTTCCAGATTGAGATACTTGTACTGCGATTGCAGTATTTTTGCCGTATCGTTGAACATATATTCGTAAATACCGTGATACGTGGTGGAAGCTTTGGCAAAATGCAGGCAAAAGGTATCTTTGTTCAGTTCTTCGCCGATAATAAATCCTGCCGGTTTATCGGCAATGTAATATATTGTTCCCCGGAGCGCAAGTCCGGAAAATTTTTGCAGGGCTTCACTGCATTGTTCAAAATCGGTTTTATCCGCCGCCGTTCTGGAATTGTCTTGCCATTCCCGCAGAACATTCATCGCGTCATGATAATTATTATTCGATAGAGGTTCGCCCTGTGGTACGTAGGAAGAAAGAAATTGACTCAAATGATTGCGGTGGCGGACATATTGTTTCCCCTTGAAACCGGCCATCTTTTCGGTGAGATAAATGTAATCCGATTCACTGTCTTCATAACTGATGAAAAATTTATCCTCCGGGAAATAATGAAGCCATTCCTCGGGAATGGGGAAGAAAAAATTCCGCTGTCCCAGAATTTCCTTGTATGTTTTGACATCGCAGCCTTGCGGATCGGTCAGGGGCATGACATAACTTTGTTTTTGCCTGTTCCGGCCCGAAACAAACAAACCGCATTCCTTGGTGACGAATTCGTAGTTGCTGATGCTGCGGAATAAATAAACATTGGCGAAAGTGTAATCGGAAATCTGTAAATTCATCTGATGAAAGCGCTCAGTCAGACAATCATGATGTTTCACATCAACAGTTTCAATGGTTTCCATGTAAATATTTCCAAATCCTTTTTTAATAAACATCAATTTGTCATTTCGACCGAAGGCTATGGTCCAGCTATGCCGGGGAGAAATCTAACAGAGAACATAAAAGAAAGATTTCTCGTCTCTGCGATTCTCGAAATGACATGTGAATAAGTTTTAAAAATTCAATTTTTTTCAACGGCTCAAAGATTGAAAATTTGATGATTGTCTTTAAGCCAGCGCCGGTGCTTCTTGTACGCCGGTATGACTTCTGCCACCCGCTGCCAGAATCGCGGTGCATGATTTTTTTCTTTGATGTGCGTCAGCTCATGCACAATTACATAATCAATTATATCCGGAGGCGCCATGATCAGCCGGAAGCTGAAAGCCAGATGGCTATCCCCCGAACAAGAACCCCACCGGCTTTGAGCCGATGTTATTTTTATGCTTTCCGGTTGTAATTTAAGCATCCGGCCGAAAAAATCAACGCGTTGACGTATAAAATCATCAGCTTTTTTCTTATACCATGAAACGAAATAATGTTTTTTTGAATCTTTATTTCCCTGCGCGTTAAGATAAAATCGGTTATTCCAGAAGACAACACCCGCATGTTCAAACGGTTCGAAAAACACTTCCAGGGGATAGGATTGCCCCAGATACAAAAAATGCTCGCCGGTTTTATATTCTTTGACTCTAATTTTCAGAGAATCTTCTTTGTTCTTTTGAATGACTTTATTGATCCAGTTCTGTTTTTCTTCGACGAAGCGATTGATTTCTTCCGCTGGTGTATAATAAGGTGCGGAAATAACAATTTCCGCTTCATTACGGATCTGGAGAGAAATGGTTTTTCTTCTTTTCCTGCTTCTGTTGACCGTGTAGGTAATATCCATCTAAGATAATTATTTCAAGTCGTAATTATTAGTTTATCTGATTATCATAATTCAGCGTCTAAAGCGAGTGCGGAAAGTCATGAAAGAGGCCTTTTCATTAAATTTATTTTGTGCTAGTGAAAAAAGCAAAATTTTCGGGAAAGCAAAATGAAAAAAATCACCAAATGCCCCTGGGGCAGTTTTGAAGTTTTGTCGGAAGCCCCTGACCATAAAGTAAAGAGAATTATTGTTGAACCCGGCGGATGCCTGAGTTTGCAGCTTCATCATTTCCGCTCTGAACACTGGTTTGTGGTTGCCGGCAGGGGGGACGCAGTCGTTGGCGATAAAAAAATATCTTTGCAGGCAGGCGGTTCGCTTGATATTCCCGAAAAAGAAAAGCACCGCGTCCAAAATTATACGGAGGAAAATTTGATCATCATCGAAATTCAGAAAGGCGTATACTGCGGCGATGATGATATAGAACGATTCGAGGATAAATACGGCCGGGCTTAATACCCTTTCTCTTGTAATGGCCGTTTTGAAGCAGCCATTACCGGTAAGGCCGGGTTGCTTGTTCATTATACGTTTTCCTCCGGGATGCATTTCCGGTCTTCGGCTAACCCTGCCGGCAGAGCCTGCCCGATACAGACCGGGGGCGTCGGCTTCCTCAGCGTATGCCCATAGCTGCTTCCGGTGCCTTCTTCTCGCCGTCTCTCGTTATCCTCTGAAAGCGAAATGGTATGGCCCATGATAAAACGATATGCGTAATAGGTTGAAACGACTATTGATCCGATCCACGTGGATATCGTCTCAAAAATATGATCCGCCTTGCCTGTGGTCAAAGGGAATCAGCCGTTATTGCGATTTCAAGGGTCCCGACGAGTACTGGCGGGAGGAAACGGAATCATGTCAGCCGGATTTTTTCTTTCGCAGATACTATACCGGTTCCAGCGGTCTTGTATGGGTGCGATTGAGTTCTCGAACGAAGGATGGAGAACCGTGTGATTTGGATAATTTCGTTCGCGGGGCGCTGCCGTCAATTCGAAAACCTTTTTCTTTGATTACTACAGACGGTGATGCTGCGGTTCCTTCCGACATGGCGGCATCGACGGTTGAGGCTCTGCTTGGAAATCCGTGGCTGGTGTCATGGCATACTCAGAACTACGACGGCTATACGCATCCCAAACTTTTTCCTTTTCCGATCGGGCTAGATCTTCATACGCCGCGTTTTTGCAGCAGTCCAAGCCGGCTTTTAGCGCGGCTGCAGCGGATTCGGGCTTGTCGTATGCCGCTTAATCAATTGCCGCTTAGAGTGTTTTGCGATCTGGATGTAAGTCTTAATTCGAAAGAAAGAGATCGGGCGGTTACTGCGCTGCGGGATTGCGATCATGTTGACTTTTTAAAGAAGCGCGTTTCGCAAACCGCGATTTGGCGGCGCTATGCCGAATATCCCTTTGTTGTCAGTACGTCGGGACATGGAATCGATTGTCATCGAACATGGGAATTGCTCTACCTTGGCGCCATCGTCATAACGAAAACCTCATCGCTTGATCGCCTGTACGATGGGCTTCCCGTTATAATTGTAGAGGACTGGGAAGAAGTACGTGAAAAGCAAAACCTTGCCAAATGGCTGCAATACTATGACAAGTTCACAGACAAAGATAATGTCTGGAACAGGCTGAATCCAAACCATTGGATCATATCTATTCGCGAGAAACTGTCCGGATCTTTAAATGGGAGAAGTATTCGATAATTTAAAAAACAGGAGAGCCGGATGCCGAATTCCCGCTCTCCCGTGTAATATTTTTCGTTTGCTTTTTTGAGTGCAGACCCAAACGCCGTTGCCGCGTTTCACGCAGCAATCCTTTTCATTCAGTCACGCCCGATCTTTATCAGGCAAGAGCGCCTCCATCGACCACAAAGCTCGCGCCGGTGGTGAAGGACGCCGCGTCGGAAACCAGGTAAAGAACGACGCCGGCGATCTCCCGTGGTTCGGCATGCCTGTTCAGGGGAATCATCTTCACCGCGATGTCGTGGATGGCTTCATTGTCCATGATGGCCTTGGAGAAATGCGTGGCCACCAGACCGGGCAGAAGCGCATTTACCCTTATTTTCTTTCCCGCCAGCTCTTTGGCAAAAGCCTGCGTCATGGAAATGAGTCCCGCCTTGGTGATCGAGTACACACCCTGAAACGGAGCCGGTTTTACGCCGTTGACCGAGGAAACATTGACGATGGAACCGCCGCCGGTGGTTTCCATGAGTTTCGCCGCCTGCTGAATCATGAAGAAGGGTCCTTTCAAATTCACATCAAAAGTCTTGTTCCACACACCTTCGTCCGCACCGATCATTTCCCCGAAGTAGGGATTAGTGGCGGCATTGTTGATGAGGATGTCAAGCCTGCCGTGACGCTCCTTGATCTTGGCAAACAGTCCTTCTATCTGCTTAATATCACCAACGTGACAGGCCATAACTTCGGCCTTCCCGCCCCGGGATGCAATCTTGGATGCCACGCCTTCCAGGGCATCCGCCTTTCGGCTGACGAGAATGCAGTGGGCGCCGTAATCAGCCAGTGTAATGGCGATGGCTTCGCCGATGCCTCTGCTGGCTCCGGTGACCAGGGCAATTTTATTGTCCAGATTAAAATTTATTTTTTCCATATGTTTCTCCTTTATGGTTTTTTACTTTTAGACAGTGTCCTTACGCATAATTTTTTAGCATAAACCGACAACATTCGCAAAGCTTTCTCCCAGGAGTTTTCTTCTGATCTTTACATCCGCGAAAATATTTTCGATTCGACGCTTGATAAATCCTTAATCGAATTGATCTTTCCCCGTCCTCTGCAGAAGGAATGTTTCAGGAGAATCTGGAGCGCTCCGATTAAAAAACCGGGACGGTTTGGAAAAAGATCCATGAGGCTGTCCATGAGAGCAACTTTGTCGACACCGGATTCCCGCATCTCACGGATCAGCCGGTCAATTGTAAAACCCTCCCTTCAAGATGATAATGGCAATCAATGATTATGACTTTTATCCCATATGCCGTATTTTTATATACTGCGTAATATAGCGGAGCGTTGTATCAGCGCCGCTATATTATTTCGTTCAGGGTCTGTAATTTGCGGCAGCGGACTTCTAACGGTTGCGGTAATCGGATGACCCAGCTGACGCAATGTTTCTTTAAAAACAGCCTGCCGCGAATTCCTGCCGATCCTGGTGGGGAACGGCAAACGGCTTATGACTTTAAAAACAGATTTTTGAATGACCGCGGGAATATCGAAAGTGTTCATTAGTCCGATGTGGTTGTATATGGCGTCTTCAATCCCGTGTGCCCTGGCGTGATCACCGGACATCCAGCAATTATAGCATTCGACAACCGCGCGGGGAGCCACCGACGGTATGGGACACATGACGCCGGCGCCGCCTGCTTCCAGATTTGTCAGCAGAAGCTGGGTTGTTCCGCTGAATAACGAAAAATCCTTTCCGCACACTGTCTGAATATCCCGCTTCATTTCTCTTACACATACGGAACTTTCTTTGGCACCCGTTATGCTTTTGATATGGTATAATCGGTTCATCTGATTTGAGTTGAAAAACAAGCCGGTTATTTGCGGGAAATGATAATACATGATCATTTTTTTTGTATGCCGACCTAGACGGGAATAGAAACCGAACACATTATCGTAGCGTAAAGGGTAATAGGCGGGAAGCGCTACAAGGTAACCGTCGAAGGGAAGCATATCGACTTTCTCAAAGAAAGAAAGTATTTCAGCAAGACTGAAGAACGTGCAGCCGACAATGACGGGTATTCTGCCTTTTACTTTTTCAGCCGCCGTTTTAACGATAACGCATTTTTCATCAAGTGAAAAATAGGGTGATTCACCTCCGCTGCCGAGAACCAGAAGTCCATGACAGCCTTCTGTTATATAATACTCGATAAGATGTTCCATCCCCGCCGGGTCGAACCTTTCATCATCTTTCAATGGGGTGGGAACAACAGGATATACGCCGCAAAATTTTTTTGAGCCGCTCATAAAGTTACCTCAATTATTGATTTCCGTATCCACGATATTCGTGAATTCTTTGCCTTGCCGCTCCATTGGCGCGGATTAAGGCAAAGGTTTATTGTCCCATAATGAAAATAACGATTACTTTCGTTGGACCATGCATCCCCTTGAAACTTATCGCCTGAATATCGGCTGTGGCGCTCGGACCTGTAATAAAGGCAAACTGGCTGGGAATTTCATTCACGTTGCCGAATACCTGTTTTACAGCATCCTCATATACCGGGTAAAGTTTTTCAATCGAAACGATCGCGATATGGACAGGCGGCGCAATGGAGGCGAGCCGGGGCTGGTCTTTACTGAAGATAATACCCAAAGTTCCGGTTTCGGCGATGGCAAAGTCGGCAGATGTGATGCCCGCATCTGCTGCAAACGCCGCTTTGCGTAAGGCTTCGCGGTCCTTCAGATCGGCAAGGGTTCTGACCGTGATGCCGTTTGAATTGCCGAACGATTTTATATCAATGCCTTGCAGATTTTTTCCGACGGCAATGACTTGCTTGAATCCTTCCGCTGCTGCGATTTCAGACAATACTCGCTCCGCATCTTTCCGGTCTTTTGCTCTGTACACGGTTCCGGTTTGAGAGGTGAGTTCCGCAGTGAAACGCTCAAGCATCTGCTCTCTGTCGAGTGCTCTTTCCGACAGGAAAGGGAGTTGGGGCCTGGGGAGAGGATCATTTCTTTGGGCAGATTTGATCTTAGAAAGGATTTCGTTGCGGACCTGTGAACTCATAGGGTCTCCTTTTTTCGGACGTCGTCAGGATTTGGAAGGTTAAGTTTTTTCCATATCTCATGGAACGTCTTGTCCGGCATTGCTCTCAGGTTCCGGCAGGAAAACCAGCCTTTTGCACCAAAGGGCATGTCACGAATATATCCGTCTTCGGCAAGAGAGTTAAAAAGCGGTCTTACGGTTTTCACTGCAAGATTCCACAGCATGCTGCTGCTCATAGCCAGCGACGAACAGGTGGCCAGGTTGTTTTCAAAACGCGCAGACAGTGTCTGATGCTTCCTGTCTTTGATCTGTCGTGCCCGGTATTCAAGAATTATCGAAGGATGGTCGATACCTGCCGGGCATATCTTTTTGCAGGCTCCGCACAGAGTGCAGGCACGGAAGAGGTCGCTGGTGTGTTCTATACCAAGGAGCATGGGATTGAGGATTTGCCCCATGGGACCGGAGTAGCTGAAACCGTACGGGTAACCGCCTATCTTCGCATAGATCGGACAGGCGTTCAGGCAAGCGCCGCAGCGGATGCATTTGAGAATCTCCCTTACTTTTATGTCCCTGTAGATTTCGGAGCGGCCGTTGTCTACAATGATAATGAAGAGTTCTTCCGGTCCGTCCATTTCGTCGGATTTTTTCGGTCCGGTGTCCATCGAAACATATCCCGTCAATTTCTGTCCGGTGCAATTCCTTGAGAGAATCCTCACCATGTGCAGAGCATCGGCCATGGTGGGCACCACTTTTTCGATACTCATGATGGCCACCAGAGTCCTCGGTGAAGACTTGTTCATCCGGATGTTACCCTCGTTTTCCACATTAATAATGGTACCGGTTTCAGCTACAGCCATATTGACTCCCACGATGCCCATATCAAGATATCGGAATTTCTCTCTCATATACTCGCGTACCGCTTTGCCGAGCTCAACCGGATTTACGGTTGGCTGCTTGATGACGCCTCTTTTCAGGAATACCGCAGAAATTTCCTCGGGCGGCACATTGAGGGCAGGTCCCACGATGTGGAAGGGTGCCCGGGAAAGCATCTGGGTGATAACCTCGCCAAGATCGGTCTCAAAAACATCTACCCCGTTGCTGATCAGGTGCTCATTGAGGCCGATTTCTTCGGTAACCATTGATTTTCCTTTGGTGATATAATTAATACCTCGTTTCTTTGCAATGTCCAGAACGGATGCTTTCGCTTCGGCAGAGTCCCTTGCCCAGATCACTTTTGCCCCTTTTGCCTGAGCATTCTTCTTGAACTCCTCAAGCAGCTCCGGCAACCTTTCGATGGATTCAGTCCGGATAGCCCGGCCGTATGCTTCGGCAGCAGCCGGGTCAGGGAAGGAGGACATGCCGATTTGACGCATGATGGGCGCACCAAGGGACAACATCAAAAGGAATGCCTGGGAGAGTTCATTCTTCATTTCCGCGCGGGCGGTTTCCTTGAATTTATCGACGCGGTTATGCATGGGAGAACTCCCTGGTGTTTTCTGCGAGGAAGGTGGCCAGATGCATGGATCGCTTTTGAGGATGATTGCGGTGCAGATAACCGCTGATGTTAAGAAGACAGCCGGGCTCGTTCAGCAGAAGTACGTCGGCTCCCGTGTTTATGAAGTTTACCGCCTTTGCCTTCACCATGGCCTCGGATATTTCAGGAAAACCTGTAGAGAATTCTCCGCCGAACCCGCAACAGGCAGTGGCATTGCCCAGTTCCACAAGTTCCGCTCCTCTGACCGAAGCAATAAGCTTCCGGGGTTGTTCGGAGATGCCCAACGCTCTGAAAATGTGACAGGATTCATGATAGGTTACCTTGCCTTCAAAAGATGCGCCTACGTCGGTGATGCCTAAAACATCCACGATAAACTGGCTTAACTCATACATTCGCTTTGAGATATTACGGGCACGATCACACCAGGACGGCTCGTCAGCGAGTAACTCAGCGTAGTGTTGTTTAACCGTGGAAACGCAGGATCCTGAAGGACTTACAATGTATTCATCGTCACCGAAGACCTTGATGAAGTGCCTTGCGGCCCGTTTGGCCTGATCGCGGTATCCCGCATTGTAAAGCGGCTGGCCGCAGCAGGTCTGGCCGCTGTGGTATACGGGTCTTGTATCAAGATGCGAGAGAATCCGATAAACCGCCACGCCGATCTCCGGCATCATGAGGTCCACAGTACATGGTATAAAGAGGGAAACTTTCATGATTTCCTCTCAATGATATTGATGAGCATTGCGTTTATTTTCGCGGTTCTCTTAAATCGTAATTTTTTGTGGCGGTGAACTTATGATTGTGATGTTAATACTATTTATTGTGCGTTTCCTCAATCTCTTTTTGATATGTCTTGGCCTGATTTTCATAGTATTTGTAAATTTTTTGGTGGCGTGCCAAAAGCCTGACCGGGAATTATAGAACGCTTGATCTGTTCATATCCGTTTTTCAATATTTCTGAATCGCTTTACGTTTATTTAATTTTTATTCGCTACCAGTTTGTGAATGTCGAGCGGAATGCCCTTATCAGTTGCCGATGACATGACAATTGCCTCTTCGGGACAGACATGAGCGCAATTACCGCATCCCATACAGAGATCCGCGTCAACAACGGGTATCTTTTTATTGCCGTCTTGTCGGGACAGAGCTCCGAACGGACAAGCAGGAACGCACTTTCCTTTTCCTTTACATTTTTCCGAGCTTATCGTCGGCAGATAACCCGATTGGGCAAGTGAACTTTCTTTTAGCCCAAGTGAACGGAATAATCTGTGCGCCGATATCGAGACACAGCATTCGGGACAGCAGTTACAGATGGCATACATTCGATTGCCCGTGCCATCCTTGCAATAGGCGTTGCTGACGTACCCTTTTCCTTTGCAAGTATTTAGAAGATCAATCGCTTCCCGGGAAGTGAGTTTGACCGGTTTGGCTGTTTTATTCTGCTCCAGCATGAATGACGCGAACGGTTCGCCGATGATCAGGCACTTGTTTGCAGGCAGGCAGTCGTGGCCCCGGGCATCGCGACACGCGCAACGCGCGGCAACAATTGAATCTGGATTGCTGATGATAATATTGTAAGCCATTTCATAAGGGATAACCGATTTGGCAATATCCTCCGGAACGGAGACGCTTTTGTTCAGGCTGATAATTTTACGCGCGTCTTCCAGTATTATGATTTTGCCGTGATAACGGCTTGTCAGGAATTTTATTACGGGATGGAAAATAAACGCATTTGATTTGTTGATGATCTTGGAAACAAAATTGAAAGCCCCCGCGATAAAACCGACATAAATGGAAATGTATTTTAAATACAAATATCCGTCGATTTTTAGATAAAGATTCTTCTTGTGAAGATCGAATAATCTCTTTGTTGATGTTTTTATTTTACGTCACCTGATTTTGTCTGATAAGAACATGATGCTCTAATGCAAAAGTATAGCAAAGATCTTTTGTGTGTCAACGCTTAATAACCGTTATCGGATCATCTTTCCCATAACGATATCTTTTTGTCTTTGTTTTTTATCCGTTTTTTTTTCTACAAAAATTTTCCTTCCGGTAAAAGGATCGAGTTCCGTGAAATACATCAGGCTCGAATATGTCGAAGGCAGCGGTGTAAAGATCTGTATCTGCCGCGGGTTTGTCTTGAGCTCTCGGCCAGCGAAAGATTTCAGATAACGCATATCTTCTTCAGTGCATCCCGGATGCGCGGCAATAAAGTAATAGGTCAGGAACTGCCTGTGACCTGACGATCGGACTGTTTTTTCAAAAATCTGTTTGAAGTGCAGCAATGTCTGCGCCTGCGGCTTGCCCATGATTTTTAAAACATTCGGAGTGATATGTTCAGGCGCCACTTTCAACTGGCCGGAGGTGTGATGTTTTACCAGTTCCTGCATATAATCCATGCAATGTTTCTTATCGGCAAGAAGCAAATCGTATCGGATGCCGGAGGCGACAAATACTTTTTTGATGCCATTTATCTTTTGCAGACTTTTTAATAAATTTATTTGCCGGCCATGATCCGCTTTTAAATTTCCGCAGACTCGCGGATAGAGGCATCTTTTATTTTGACAGGCTCCATATATCTGTTTTCTTGAGCATTCGATGCCGTACATATTTGCCGTAGAGCCGCCCACATCCAGAATATAGCCTTTGAAATCGGGAAGTGCGGCAAGTGTTCGCGCTTCGTCGATAATTGATTTTTCGGAACGGCTGATGACCGTTCTGCCTTCGTGCAGGCCGATTGAACAGAAATTGCATTCGCCGTAGCACCCGCGATGGGAGGTGAGGGAAAATTTAATCGTCTCCATGGCTTTGACCTTGCCCTCCGCGCTGTAAAAAGGATGAACGTCTCGGGCAAAATCGAGCGCGTAGATTTTATCCAATTCCTCCACACTTGGAGCAAACTGCGGCGGATTTTGCACCAGATAACGCGGACCGTGCTTCTGAAATAAGCCCTGTGCGGTCAAAGGATCGTTATTCTGATAAAAGGTATTGAACATTCTGATAAAAGATTTTTTATCAGCGATAACATTCTCATAATTTGGCAATTCCATATATCCCTGCGGCGGTGTTGGGGAAATATAACAAATGCCTTTCGTGTCTTTTATATCCAGGCCTTCACGCAATTTTTGAGCTATTTCCAGTATGGATTTTTCGGCCATACCGTAAGCGAGTGCGTCAGCGCGGGCATCAAACAAAATCGAACGGCGAATGGAATCAGACCAGTAATCGTAGTGGGCAATACGCCTCATACTTGCTTCAACGCCGCCGAGGATCAGCGGTCTGGTATCTTTGAAATACCGGCGAATTAGATTAGCGTAAACCACGACGGCGCGGTCGGGGCGGCGGTTATTTTTGCCGCCGGCAGTCAGGTCGTCGCTCAGCCTTTTTTTCTTTATCGCCGTGTAATTGGCGACCATGGAATCCATACAGCCGCCGGTGATGCCCCAGAAAAGTTTTGGTTCTCCCAGACGGCAAATGTCGGCTTCGCTGTGCAAGTCCGGCTGGGCGATGATCCCCACATGAAAACCCGCGTTGGCTAAAACATGGCCGATGACGGAAACGCCGATAAAAGGGCTGTCGATGTAAGCGTCGCCGGTGACAAGAATGACATCAAGCTGATTCCATTTTAATTTTTTTAATTCAGCGGATGTTGTGGGAAGAAACATATTTTAATCAAATAAACGGATTATTGATTTCTAAATTATATTTATCAGCAACAGTCCCAAAGTTACAGCCGTCAAACACATCAACAGAGAAAAACGTCCCAGCCAGCGGTGCGCCGTTCTAACGGCAGATATATGATGGGATTTGAATTGATAAAATCCTGCGAGAAAAGCGGCTGAAGCGGAAATAAAGGCGGTCAACCCGATAATCTGATGCATTCCGTCCAAATGCTCACCGCCTGTTGTATAAACAGAGCTAAACGCCATGATTATTCCCGCTGCGATTCCCCCCAGGCAGAAGGAATTGACTGATCTATGAATCTTCAGCCAGTTTTTTTTCTTCCGGAAGAACATCGCCACGCTCACACCGATGATGATCCCCGACGTCGCGGTTGCCATCAGTAAAATGTGCAGGAAAAAAAACATAAATTCCTTTTTCCGGAACCGGGACAGGAAAGTTAAAGTTTAAATTCCATGGACTGGCCAACGGCAAAGCACTCCAGTTTTTTGCCGCTCTTTTTGATTACTTTATGACAATTACTCACAATGTCGTCGATTTCGGAATCGATTCTTTCCTGATTGTGATGAAATAAACCTAGTTTTCTTACTCCGGCATCAAGCGCGAGTTTCAAAACGTCCTTGTAGAAAGAGTGTCCCCAACTGCGGGTTCTTTGATATTCTTCTTCAGTATATTCGGCATCGTGGAAGAGCAGATCGGCGCCTTTGGAAAACTCGAGATAATCCTGAAAATCAAGTCCGCCTTCATGTTTGAATCCCAGTTCATTATCGGTGAGAAAAACAAAACATTTGCCGTCTTCTTCAAATTTGTAGCCCGTCCCGCGATTGGGATGGCTCAACGCAATGGGAGTGATAAGCAGTGACCCGAGTTTGTAAGAATCAAAGAAATCTTCCTGGTATGATATTCTTGCACGGATATAATCAAATTTTATGGGGAAGTTGGGAACCGCCATGATGCGTGAAAGTATTTCTTTTATCGAAGTCTTGGCAAAAGGACAGCCCCAGACATTCAAATTTATTCGAGGTGAATAAATTGGTTTGAAGAAAGGAAAGCCCATAATGTGGTCCCAGTGAGCGTGTGTCAATAAAAGAGTAAGATCGCGATGACCTTCCGCCATCAAAGAAATTCCCGCCTCACGAATGCCGGAACCGGCATCGACGATTAAAACTTTATCATCATTTGTTCTAATCTCGAGACAGGTGGTATTGCCGCCGTAGCGCAAATATTTTTTTCCCGAAACCGGGATAGATCCTCTGGAACCCCAACAGCGAATAATCATTTTTTACCTTCGGCATTCAAAGCATGGATTGAATTAAACTATTGGTTTATGCAATAATACAGAATAAATTTTAAATCAAGCAGGATATATCTCCTTAAATTAAGGTCATTAAAAAATTAATTATTAAACTTGCTATTATGATAAAAGTTCTTAAATTATTTGAAAAGTAAGGAGGCGTTTTCATGAAAAGCATAAAAATAAAAGGAATGAGTTGTCAGCACTGTGTTATGGCCGTGATGAAAGCGTTGAATGCCGTAGAGGGCATAAAAGATGTAAAGGTGGATTTGAAAAGCGGAATAGCAACTTTTACCGAGATCAAAGCGGTTGAACCTGAAGTTCTTGCCATGGCGATAAAAAAGGCGGGATACGAAATCGTTGAATAAAATGAATGACCGGGGGAAAATAACAGTTGCCGTCGGGGGAATGACCTGCGCAGCCTGTGTGAGGCGTGTGGAAAACGCCATTAAAGAAGTTGATGGCGTAATGGATGCCGCAGTAAATCTGGCCAGCGGACACGCTACAATTATTCATACGGCAAAATGGGGCGGTACGGAAGCGCTTCGGGAAATTATTACCGAACAAGGTTATGAATTTTTAGGTGAAATTAAAGATAATCTTGCCGATCCCATTGAAGCTTCCCGTGTCCGGGAACTCAAAGAGCTTAAACTGAAAGTAACCTGCGGCGCGATATTAAGCGTTATTATTTTTATGGGTTCCATGCAGCACTGGTTCGGTTTCCTGAATTTCATTCCGCGCCGGACCATGCTTTGGACAATGTTTGTTCTGACAGCCCCCGCCGTTTTCTGGGTGGGCAGCCGTTTTTTTACCGGCGCATACAAAGCCGCGCTCCAGAAAACTTCCGATATGAACACCCTGGTTGCCGTCGGCGCTTTTTCGGCTTATGTCTATTCCGCCGCCGCGACTTTTTTCCCTCAGTTTTTTACAACCGCCGGCATAATGCCTCACGTCTATTATGACGGGGCGGCAATGATTGTTACGCTTATTCTGGTGGGCAGGCTTCTGGAAGCCCAAGCAAAAGGAAAAACTTCCACGGCCATTAAAAAGCTGATGAATCTGAAACCGAAAACAGCGCATCTGATTAGAAAGGATGAGGAGTTGGAAGTTGCCGTGGAAGAGGTAGAGGTCGGAGACACCTTGCTGGTGAAACCGGGAGAGCGAATTCCCGTTGACGGCATAATTATAACGGGCGAATCTACAATTGACGAATCGATGCTGACCGGCGAAAGTATGCCGGTGATAAAAGAACCGGGACAGAAGGTGTTTGCCGCCACGATAAACAGAACAGGCAGTTTTACGTTTCGTGCGACAGGCGTGGGTGCCGAGACGGCTTTGGCGCAAATTATCCGGCTGGTGGAAGAGGCGCAGGGATCCAAGGCGCCCATTCAGCGGTTGGCGGACAAGGTTGCTTCCGTTTTTGTGCCGTCAGTTTTTCTTATCGCCTTTATCACCTTTGTCATATGGTATTTTATACCGGCGGAGAGCAATTTCAGCCGAGCATTGATTAACTTTGTTTCCGTGCTGGTGATTGCCTGTCCCTGCGCGCTGGGGCTGGCCACGCCGACGGCAATCATGGTGGGCACGGGGCTGGGAGCGCAAAGCGGAATTTTAATCAAAGGCGGCGAAGCTCTGGAAAAAATACATAAACTCTCCATGGTCGTTTTTGATAAAACAGGCACTCTGACCCGCGGCGAACCGGCTGTAACCGATATTGTGGCCGCGGAAGGTTTTAACGAAAAGCAGGTTCTTGCCTGTGCTGCGGCACTGGAGAAAAATTCCGAACATCCGTTGGCGCAGGCAATTCTGCTCAAAGCGAAAGCTGATGGAATAAATATTGCCGCGGCTGAAAAATTCTCTGCCGTATCGGGTATGGGCGCAAAGGCTTTAATTGAAAATAAAACAAGTATTGTCGGCAACCTCTATTTTATGAAAAGCGAGGGTATTTCTGTAAAAGACTGGGATACAAAGGCGGCAAAACTTGCGAGGGAAGGAAAAACCACTATTTTTATTGCTTCCGAACAATCCATCCTCGGCATCATCGCTCTGGCCGATACGCCGAAAACTTCGGCTAAACGGGCGGTCGAAAACCTGAAAAACAGGGGATTGAAAGTGGCGATGATTACCGGCGACAACGTTAGCACCGCTGAGTCCATTGCCGCTCAGCTGGGTATTGGACGGGTACTGGCGGAAGTTCTCCCCGGTAAAAAAGCTGAAGAGATAAGAAGTCTGCAGGTCGCGGGTGAAGTCGTGGCGATGGTCGGCGACGGGATCAACGACGCTCCGGCACTGGCGGCGGCTGATGTCGGCATTGCCATCGGTGCAGGAACTGATGTAGCTATTGAAGCCAGCGATATAACTCTAATCCGTGATGATTTACTGGGAGTGCCCGAAGCCATCAGCTTGTCGCTTGCTACAATGCGCGTCATCAAACAAAATCTGTTCTGGGCATTTTTTTACAACGTGGTCGGTATCCCGATTGCTGCGGGCGTTCTGTATCCCTTCTTGGGAATACTTTTGAATCCTGAATTTGCTGCTGCTGCGATGGCTTTGAGTTCATTTTCCGTTGTGAGCAATTCTTTGCGCCTGCGCAGAGTTTGGGAAAAAAAGTCAACTCGGTTGATAACCTGATCATCTGAAAGGCGACAGAATAGCCTGCCTACCGGCAGGACTTGAAAAGTATTTTGTCAGTCGTTTATTCCCTGGCGCCGGATTTTTCCAGGATTTCCGCAATATCGCTTCTATTGCGATATTTTGCGATTTTCAGAGCGGTATAATCAACGCCGTCAATCGTTGCCTTGACGTTGACATCAGCACCCCGATCAAGAAGAAGTTTTACAGTATCCAGATGACCGTTTTGCGATGTTACCATTAACGCTGTTATTCCGTCGTTATTCTTTGTGTTTATATCGGCGTCCTTATCCAGAAGGAGTTTGACAATTTCCGTATGACCGTTTTCCGCTGCCATCATCAGGGCGGTAACGTTGTTGAAGTTTGTTTTTGCATTTACATTAGCGCCCTTATCCAGGAGCTGTTTAACAATCGCTATATAACCTTTTTGTGCCGCCATAATGAGGGCGGTTGCGCCGTTTAATTTACTCTTTACATTTGTATCAGCACCTTTATCCAGCAGGAGTTTGACAATTTCCGCATGGCCGTTTTCCGCTGCCATCATCAGAGCGGTTACGTTGTCGGAGCCTCTCTTTTCATCGGCGTCAGCGCCCTTGTCCAGCAGGAGTTTGACAACCTCCGTATGGCCTTTTTCCGCAGAAATAATCAGAGCGGTTGCGCCGTCGGCAGCCCTCTTTACGTTTACATCAGCGCCCTTATCCAGCAGGAGTTTGACAACTGCAGCGTGACCGTTCTCTGATGCCGCTATGAGAGCCGTTATTTTTTCGATGTTTCTCTTTATATTTACATCGGCGCCCTTATCCATGAGGAGTTTGACAATTTCCGCATGGCCGTTTTGCGCTGCCGTCATCAGGGCGGTTACACCAAATTTACTCGTTGCGTTTACATCATTGCCTTTATTTAAAAGCAGTTTCACGACTTCCGTATGGCCGTTTTCCGCAGCCAGCATCAAGGCCGTAACGTTGTCGGGTGTCCTGTGTATGTTTATATCGGCACCTCTGTCCAGAAGGAGTTTAACCACCTCTGTATGGCCGTTTTCGGATGCCGCAATAAGAGCGGTTATTCCTTTTGCAAAAACGCCGTAATATTTTTTTAGTGTCATTGCGTTAATATCAGCGCCGTCAGCAAGCGCTGTCCTGACGTCCTGAAGGATTCCTTTTTCTGCGGCTTGAATCAAACCGGTGTTTTTTTCCGTTATCCCTGCCTGGGCAAAAACTGCTGAAATGAGAAAAATGAAAACCATAAAAAACAGCGTTCGTTTCATGGGATAAATATTTTTAATGATATTTTCTGATAAGGATCTCTTTTTCATGCGGAGAACATATAAAGAAGTTTTTTATATGTCAATGAAATACAAACGGAGAAATAAGAAGAACAATATAAAAGTCGGATCAAAGTTGATATTGAGGCGGCAGGGAAGACAACGAGACGTATTGTGCAAACGATGAAAAAAACACCAACCCCGGCTTGAGCCGAGGACTGATTCTGTCAACAACGACAGAACTTTGACTGAAAATTGGTAAGATGTTTATCGTGCGCCGTGCAGCAGTTCGTCTCCCAGCTTGGCCTGCTTGTCCTGCAGGGTTTTTTCCTGAAGCGCACCCAGAACGTTAATGTCGGTTTGAAGAATATTGTAGCGATCTCTGGTTTTGATTTCCCATTTGGCGAGGGCAGCCGATATTCTTGCCTGAAAACCGGCAGCCAGTTCCTTAAAAGTCACCATGAGCGGCACGGCGGCGCTGTCCTGCTCATCCAGTTTTCGAGCGGCCTCGCGCGAAATGGCGCGCATGGTTTCCAGCAGGGAATCCAGCGCACCAACTGCGCTCTGCAGGGATTTGTCTCTGTGAATATTACGTTTATCGCTTTCCATGATGAGATCCATAAGTTCCGCGCCCATTCCACCGGTGACGGCGCCCATCAGGACGACATTTTCCGCGTCGCTGAACGGTATGACGATATTCGTGTAGGCGGTGTCTTTTTCGCCCAGTACGGCGGAAGCGGGCAGACGGCAATCGTTTAATTTAATGCCGCCGTGAGGCGCCGGTTTGAGAAAATCGAATTTCATCCGCGGTCTGACCGCAAGACCTTCATCGTTCGTCGATACTAGAAAAGCGGTGAATTTTTTCTGTTCCTTTTCTTCACCGGTTACGGCAATGACGATAAAAAGTCCGGCAATAGGCGCATTGGTCAGATAGGTTTTTTCGCCGTTAAGCTTGTAGCCTGTCCCTTCGGGCGTTGCCGTAGAGGTCAGTAACTTGGGACGCGCTCCGTGCTTGGGCTCGGAAACGGCAAAGGACACGGTCAGTTTACCCTGAGCCATCAGCGGCAGATACTTTTCTTTTTGTTTTTTATCTCCGAAGCAGGAGATAATACGAATGGCGATAATCTGCTGATAAAGCCATGACAATGCCAGTCCCATATTAAAACCGCTGCGGACGAAAACTTCCCCCGCTTCGGTGAGCTGTTTGAATCCGCCGCCGCTGCCGCCGAAATCCTTCGCGATTCCTATCTTGAAGAATCCCGCTTCACCCATTTTCTGCCAGATGTCGTGGGGAAAATCCTGCATGGTCTGAAGATCGGTGCGGGAAGCCACATGCTCTATTGCAAAACGCGATATCCAACTGTAAGATTGATCCGGTGTCTTGTTGTTCATTTATAAAACCAGCTCCTCAATGAAAGTAAATAATTGATTGACGTTGCGGCACTGGCGCACCTCGTGACAGTGAGGCATGTAAGACCTGATTTCACTGTCGCCTGAGCCCCAGAGATTTTCCTGCTCGGGATTGAGCCAGATGACGCGACGGCAGCGTTCGCGCATCTGGCCGAGAATCGCGTCTTCCGGGTTCATATAATTGGTGCGGCCGTCGCCGACAATAATCAAAGTTGTTTTCTTGGTCAGGAGTTCCATATAATCTTTTTTGAAATTGCGCAGCGTTTCGCCGTAATCGGTTGAAGCATTATAGTTCACGTCTGATTTCTCCAGGACCAGACGGATTGCTTCATTGATGTCATTTTCTTCGAAGATGCCGGTTACGTCCGACAAGTGGTCGATAAAAACGAAACTGTGAACCTTGTCAAAGCAGTCCTGCAGGGAATAAAGCAGGTTCAGCATGAAACGCGCCGCCGCCCAGACGGAACCGGAAACATCGCACAGCGTAACAATCCGGCTTTTGCGTTTTGCCCTGCGGCGATATTTTACTTCCACGGGCACACCGTTATATTTGGCCGAAGCACGCAGCGTTTTCTTGACATCGATGCTTCCTCTGTTGCGGACGGCATAGCGGCGGCTGACGATGTTTTTCAATTTGCGCACCAGCTTGTCGATTGCTTCGCGCATTTCTTCGACTTCTTCGCGGGAAAAGGAAGAAAACGATTTTTCGCCCAGTCCTCTGAGCTTTTGCTCTTCCGTTTTTGTTTTTCGGGTGCCGCTGTCTCCCTGGTTCGGCTCATGGATGAGCATGGAGCGGGCGGCGGCCACGCGCTCCTCGAAATAGGCGGCAAGCTCACGCCCGGCGGCCAAATCGGTTTTGGCATAATTGTCCTCAACAAGCTCCTGTGCAGCCGATGCGGCTTTATTAATCTGCATCATGACATTGAGACGGTTGCCCAAAGGTCCGAGATTAAAACGCAGCATTACCGCTTCTTCTTCCGTTTGAATCCGACGCATTTCCCGCAAAAGAGCGATGGGATTTCCCTGCATAAAGTCCACCACGGCGTCGTAAAGCGGATTGTCGTGAGGCCTTCGCTTGAGAGCTTCTGCGGTTTGTCTTATCTGTTCGGAATAAGAAGCCGCCTGTCTGATATCGGCTGTTTCCATGCGCATTTCATGGAAAAAAAGATGGTAGAGCCTGTCGAAGTGCTGGATGTCTTTCATGCTTTTGGCAAAATTGGAACGAAGCAGGGAACGGAACTGCTGTTCATCGGTTGGATCGATCAATTGCATCTGGTTGAGACTGTCAAGAACTTCCGATGTCGATACCCGCATTCCTGCCGCACGGCAGCAGGCGACGAATTGTTGGATGAGTTTGACCATAATGATTTACGTTACTGTAAAATCCGGTTGATATTTTTTCGGACTTTTTCCATATCCACCTGGTGCTTGCAGATGATGTTGAGCGTTTCCGAAACAACTTCCGGTGTCAGTTCGTTGATCTGCAGAGCAATCAGTGATTGCGCCCAGTCAATCGTTTCCGAGATGCTGGGGCTTTTTTTCAAATCCAGCTTGCGGATTTTACGGATCGCGTCAACCAGAGCTGCGCAGAGATTTTCTTCTATCCCCGGGATTTTCAGCCGGACAATGGAAATTTCCGCCTCCCGCGCAGGGTAATCGATGTAGAGATGAACGCAGCGGCGCTTCAGTGCATCGCTCATGTCGCGATAATTGTTGGAAGTCAAAAGGACAAAAGGAATCTGAATGGCCTTGCGCGTGCCTAACTCGGGAATGGAGACCTGGAAGTCGCTCAGCAGTTCCAGGAGAAACGCTTCGAATTCCGGATCGGATTTATCCACTTCATCAACCAGCAAAACGACAGGGCGTTCCGAACTGATGGCCTGCAGAAGCGGACGGTGCTGAATGAAACGGTCGGAGAAAAAAGCGTCCTCCTGCGCGGCTATCTGGTCAACGGCCTGGGTCAGGGTTGAAGCGGAAGAAATGATGTCGTTGAGCCTGTCCTTGACCATTTGGGTGTAAAGAAGCTGCTTGGCGTATTCCCACTCGTAAAGCGCCTTGGCTTCATCCAGGCCTTCATAGCATTGGAGACGGATAAGTTCCCTGTCCAGAGAACGGGCGATAGCCTTGGCCAGTTCCGTCTTGCCGACGCCGGCGGGTCCCTCAACTAAAACCGGTTTTTGCGTTGCGGCGGCCAGAAAAACAACCGTGGCTATTTCCCGGGAAGGAATATATCCCGCGTTGGTCAGTTTTGATTGAACATCATCTACATTTTTATATTCCATAAGAAATTCCTTCTGATATTTTGGGCATTTTGCAAAACGGTTCAGAACGTATAAAGTGTCATCCGGTCGAAAGCCGGTATCCGGAAAGATTTATGAATTCCCTGAATTTCGTCCTGCGCCGGAATGCCGGAAAGAGCAGTTTTGCCGATCTCTGATCCTGCACAAACAATAGGTGATTTATATCTGTATGTCAAAGAAAAACTAATTGCATCCGGAAAAGCTTTTTCTTCAAAGATTTTCGTGCTATGGTTCTTTACAAATTTGCTGCCGCAAGAGAAAATGAATCCGGTACGTTAATGGAAGTTAGCCCTTTAAAATCAGCTTTAAAAAATTTTTTCACTTTCTGGAAACCAACGTTGTCCAGAAGATTGACCCTGTCCTTTACCGTTTTCGGTCTGGTCATCGGCTACGCCGTTTTTATTTTCTTTGCCGTTACCTCGACCAATACCTTCGTTAAACTGACATCCGATTCGATTCAACGGTATCTGGAATCCGTTTCCAGAGAAAGTATGAGCGAAAATCAGGATGAACTTCTTAAGATCATCAACCAGCGCATGATCAGCATTGTCAACGAAGCGAAAGCTTTTCAAGGAATATTTCCCGATTTGAAATTCGATCTTTATTTGCAGAAGGACAGGTCGTGGCAGCACACTTTCATGAATGAAGAGGGAGCCGTTAAATCGGAAGAGATAAACAGTCCGGCCGTTTCCGCGACGCTGGAGAAGGTGAAAGTCAAAAGGGTTCTGACCTCTTCGCATTTTTTTTACGGCGCCAGAGATACGGTTAATGTAAAAATCAATATCAGTCCCATTGGAAGCAATTATACGCAAATAATTTCCTTCGATATTCATCGCGAAGGATTTCTGAAAATCATCAGAGAAAATATCTACAAGGCGATTCTTTTCTTTTTCCTTTTGCTGCTTATTTCACGCACACTGGGACAGATTTTCAGCGCCCGGCTGGCCCGGCCCATCGAGCAGCTTTCACGGGAGGCGGAAATCATCGCCTCGGGACAGTATGAGCGCCGTTTTACAACCGGACGAAAAGATGAAATCGGAATGCTGGCGGAAGCGCTCAATACCATGGCTTCCCGGATTATCGACGGGACAAGGGAAAGAGAAAATATTCTGATCGGAATATTGATTGCTCTGACCAGGGCGATTGATGCCAAGTCGCCGTGGACCGCGGGCCACAGCGAGCGGGTTACCAGATTTGCGGAATTAATCGGCCGCGGCCTGAACCTGAGTGACGATCAGATGCAGGTTCTGACGGTTTCCGCCATTCTCCACGACATCGGCAAAATCGCCGTTCCGGAACAGATTCTGGATAAACCGGGAAAGCTGACCGATGAAGAATTCGCCGTTGTCAAGAAACATCCGCGGGCGGGAGCGGACATCATTTCCTCCATTCCTTCTTATGAAAAGATTCTCCCGGGAATCCTCCATCATCACGAGCGCTGGGAGGGAGGCGGCTACCCGCAGGGCCTTCGGGAAAAGGATATTCCTCTTTTTGCGAGAATTATCTGTATCGCCGATGTTTATGACGCGCTGACGGAAGACCGTCCTTACCGCAAGGCCTGGAGCCGGGAAGAGGTCTTCAAATTTTTTGAAGAGCAGAAGGGAAAAATGTTCGATCCGGAACTCGTGGATATTTTCCTTAAGCTCGACTTTTAATAAGCCAGATAGGGGCCGGTGCCGATGCTCGATGTTTTCCCCTCAATTCCGACATAAACGCTTCGTCCCAGGAAAAACGGGAGTCCCCAGTCAAACGATTCGTAAGTACCGCCCAGTTCGCTAAAAACATTGTTTACGGAAGCAAAAAGAGTTGAAGCGTTGCCTATCTGAAACGAAACAGTGTAATTTCCTTCAATGGTCGCGGACAAACTCTGAGTGGAAGAAGGACAGTACCAATCACCGCATATTGTAAGAGCAGTCACGTAATTTCTGTTAAAGAATAATCCGTTTGATCCGCTGTCCATGAAACTGTCGCTGTAGCTTATTCCGTTAAAAGCAGTAGTGAATTCTCCGTTGGCATCCGTTGCAAAAGCGGCGGTAATTACGGAGGGTGAATTGTTTGACTGTGTGCCGATGCCCAGAATAAGGATTCCGTCAACAGAGACTGCTCCTCCGCTGGCAACAGCAGGCAGCCGAATGATAAAACCGTTATTGTCCACGGGAAGAAGCGCTACCGGATTTTGAACCTGGTCGGATAACGGGACTGCTGTTGTCGTGCATGTGGAACCGCTGCAGGAATAGTAGAATTCAATACTTGAAGAACTGACGCATTCCGAACCGCAGTCTGCGGTAAAAAGGCCGATGCCCAGAATTCCGTTGTATCCCGCCTGTGTCGGAGACTCGTCCGGCGTCCCGCATGATGAAGGAACGGTGCCGAAGGTGGAATCAATAATCTGGATGGGTACATGAGATGCTTTTTCATTTCCCAAAATGACATCGGCTATCTGAACAGGTCCCCAGTTTGCCGATTCGTCAACATATTGAATACAACTTGCGAGTGATCCGGCGCCGCTTGTTGCTTGTGTCAGGGTAAGATCTGCAAGAACGGATTTGAAAACCCGCAGACCGATACTTCCCGTATCCAGAAGAATATCATTGATTGTTTTGCAATTGGAAGTGCCCGGTTCACAGACGGTGACGCTGACACAAGGCTTGTTTACGTAAGAGCTGGCTGAGCAAAGAGAACCATTCACCGAAACTTTCATCACGTTATCCATCGGTGTAACTGTCATTTGGGTGGAATCGGACAAGCCGCTTAAACTGGCAGTTATTGTCGCATTCCCCGCGGCAAATGAGGTGGCCAGGCCTTTGGATCCGGTTGTATTGCTGATTGTAGCAACGGACGGCGACGATGAACTCCAACTTACCACGTTTGTCATAATCTGATTTGTGCCGTTTAACAGTGTTCCCGTGGCGATAAATTGTTGCGTTGCTCCCAGCGCAATAGCCGGGGATGCCGGAGTTATTGCCAGAGATGTTAGGGTGGCTACCGTCATTGTGGCGGTGCCTGATATGCTTCCTGATGAAGCAGTAATGGTTGTTGTGCCTGCGGCTATGGCGGTGGCCAGGCCCGAAGAATTGTTGATTGTAGCGACAGCGGTATCGGATGAACTCCACGTCACCGATGCTGTTATATCTTTAGACGAGTTGTCTGAATAGGTTCCTGTGGCGGTGAATTGTCCGGTTGTTTCCGGGGCGATAGACACGCTTGATGGAGTTATTTCAATAGAGGTTAATGTTGCGGGAGAAGAACCACCGCCGCCTCCACAACTTATTATCAAAAAGAGAATAAAAACGAAAAAAAAGAGTTTATTTAATTTCATTAATACCGATTCCTTCAGGTATGAGAGCTGGCACATAGGCGCGTCCCTGCAAATTTCTCATGTGACCCCATTTCTCCACGACAATATTATCAGATTTAATCCTCGAGTGTCTGCTCCCCGGCTGTCGCTTTGCGTGACTTGCCGCCTTTTTATGTTCGGGAGCGTAGGTTCCCAGAAGCGGTGTCAGATCAGGATGAGTCAGGCCTTTCCAGGCGATACCGAAGACAATGCCGGAAGACGAAACATATTCCCGGATAATAGTCCCTCCGGACTGGAACTCATGAACGGTGTATTTTGAAGAGGTTACGGTTGCGCTACGGACTGCCTTTAAAGCTTTCTTATCCGAAGCGATGGAATCGGATGATCCGCCCAGAGCGGCATAAGCCTGTCGCCCGGGAATGATGATCAAAGTCAAGATCAGGCATAGCAAAAAGACTGAAAGTTTTTCCGTTGTTATGATTTTTTTTTGCATCTTATTTATTTTTCTTTCTCAAATTTCGATTTGTCGGCTCCGCAGACAGGGCATGTCCAGGAATCCGGCAAATCTTCAAACTTGGTTCCGGGTGCGATGCCGTTGTCCGGATCGCCCTTTACCGGATCATAAACGTAGCCGCACACGCTGCAAACATAATTGGATGCGGCCTGAGGCGCTGTCGCCGGTTCTTCTTTCGAATAAGTCGGAGCGGTTTTCGGTGATCTGCCGCCCTTGACTTTCTGATAATAAGCATACGTCATGGGGACGGCATCGCTCAATACGTCGCAGTCCACGATATTGCCGATAAAAATGGTATGTGTTCCGCAATCCAGTTCCTTTTCTACTTCCACTTCAATGTAGGAAACAGCATTTTCCAGAACGATGGGCACTTTGGTTGCCCCTGTTTTTGCTTTTACGTTTTGCAGTTTGTTGACTTCGCGTCCGCTCTTGAAACCGAAAAGGCCGATAAAAGTCATGGGCGTTTCTTCGGAAAGGATGGAGACGACAAATTTGCGGCTGAGTTTAATCAATTCACTGGTGTAGTTTTGTTTGTTGATGCTGATGGCTACGGTTGCCGGATCCGAGGTGACCTGAAACATGGAGTTGGCGATTTGGCCGTTGAATTTACCGTCCTGGCCGGAAGTTACGATATAAAGGCCATAGCTGATTTTGTGAAGAGCGGCTCTGTTCATTAATCTTCTCCTTTTTTTCGACTTTTTGTCGAATAATTTTATAACCCAATTTTAATTCCAGCGCAAATAGAATTGAGTCAAAGATAAGACCCTCAAAAATATGGTATTTTGATACATTGAATAAATATTTTTCTTTTGACAAAAAAGTTCTTTTCTTATAATTGACCGGAATCAGAATTAAAATCCGGTCTTAAAATTTATCGCGTGGTTTGTTCCGTCCGGATTTTCAACAGAAACGAAATAAATTTTTATCCGGAGACCGTTTCCTGCTCCCAGTTCATCACAAAAGAGAATATAATTATGAAATATCAGGAATTTTTAAAGAAAGACCATTTTAATTTCGAAGAAATTCTTGCTTTTGCCTATGGGACGCTGATTTCCGATCCTCCGGAACATTTTGATGCGAAATTTCCGGCGCCGCCTTTTTTGATGGTTGATCGTATCCTGTCAATTGAAAGCGACGGGAAAAAAGGTAAAATAATCGCCGAACAGGATATAAGGCTGGATGCCTGGTATTTTCATTGTCATTTCCTTGGCGATCCGGTGCAGCCCGGATGCCTGGGCGTGGATGCGATATGGCAATTGCTTGGTTTTTTCTGTGTCTGGAGCGGTTCGCTGGGTACGGGCAGGGCGTTGGGTTGTGGAGAGGTGGCTTTCAGCGGCCAGATTCGTCCGTATAACAAATGTGTCCGTTATGAGGTTGATGTGCGGCGTTATTCGCGGTTGAAGGAATCCGGTGCGAGCATCGTCATCGGTGACGGCCGTATTTATGTAGATGATGAATTGATCGCCACCGTGGGGCAGGCTCGCACGGGTATTTTTAAAGACATCGCTTATAAAGATTATCCGCTTCGTTCAAAATATTCAGTCGGCGGAATCATGGAAAGATAATCGGTAAATTCATAAAGGTGATTCACTGTCTCTGTTTTAAATTGCCGTTAAAAAATATCAAAAATATTTTTTACAGGAAATGTTTTGGGTATCATAAAAAAAGCGGCGCTTCATTTCGCCCGTAAAGAATTTTGCAGAAACGCGATCAATGAATGCGCTGATTTGAACTTTATTAAAGAAAAGCATACATTGCCGGTCATCATCGGCCTTTTTCTGATTGTTCTCAGTTATCTTATGGTCATCCCCTCTTTTTTTGCGGTAGGGTTGATTGCCGCCAGGTTGAAAAAACCAATGATCGGTGTTATCGGGATACCGCTGGCTTACGGTTTTTCGTGGCTGATTTTAATGCTGGGCATGTATCTTACCGGCCCGGATTACGCGAAAGCTCTGGGCAAGTGGATTGTCAGGATTGTACTGGAGGGAATTCTTAGTGATGAGGCGAAAAAGATCGCGTCGAATCCTGACGGAAATGTTGAAAAAAAAGAGGTGTTAAATGGGTCAGATTGAAGAAATCATCAAGGAACTTAAAGTTAAAATTATTGAAACGCTGGGCTTGATTGATGTTGTGCCTGAAGATATCAAGGATGATGACAGGCTGGTGGGCGGCGATCTGGGAATCGATTCCATTGATGTTCTGGAACTGGTGATGATGATTGAAAAGGACTATGGCGTCAAAATCGAAAGCAAGGAAGTGGGCGTGAAAGTTTTTGCTTCCGTGCGCGCCCTGGCCACTCACATTTTCCAGAATCAGAAAAAGAAGGATTAGCTTTTTTTACGCAATGAATAATCCATAAAAGTTGTCGCGTGGTTCTATTCCTTTTATGAAAGTACTGCTCATTTCGGCAAATACCCTGAAAATTCCGTATCCGGTGTATCCGCTGGGACTGGATTACGTCGCCGGCTGTCTGGATTCCC
>JAJFTS010000017.1 GCA_021372815.1 Deltaproteobacteria bacterium
AACGGCATACGCCAATTGTTCTTCCGTCAGAGGGCGATAATCCCAATGCGAACGCTGTATTTTTTTGTTTTTTTTCAAATCAACGCCCACGAACTGCAAAATCATTTTTTCCAGCGAAAGCTGTTGAAATCCCAGGAGAAACGCCGCCCGATGGGTATCGAAAATATTTCTGAAATTAAACTGGTAATCTCTTTTGAGAAGACGGATATCGTTGTGTGCGGCATGCAGAACCTTAACGACGGATTGATCGTCAAAATATTTGCCCAAAAAAGACAGGTTCAAATTATCCAGAGGATCGAAAACATAGGTTGTGCTGTTGGCATGAATTTGAATCAGGCAGAGTTTTTCATTAAAATAATGAAACGAATCATATTCCGTATCGATGCTTAAGACTTTCGCCCGCTCAAAGTCATTAACCGCACGCTGCATTTTTTTTTGCGTATCCACATAAAGCCATTTTGCTTCCATGCGGCGCAATTTAACCGAAATGCGAATTTAAAGCTACAAAAATGATGATAAGGACACCGGAAAAAATAAGGGCCAGATAATCGGAGGGGGTCAGTTTCAGTTCTACGAAAGAAGAGCGTTCTCCGCGCCGATAGCTTCTCGACTCCATGGCCAGGGCTATTTCATCAGCACGCCGGAAAACACCGAGCAAAATCGTTAAGGTTAAAGACAAAAACGCTTTAAGCCGCGGAATGTAACCCGAACGTTTTAAGTCATAACCCCGCGCTTTCCGGGCAACATCGATCCTCTCTTTTTCCGTAAGCAATATGGGCATGAGCCTTAAAGCCAGCATCATCATGACGGCAACGTCATCAACCGGCACCCGCAGTACCTTCAACGGCTTCAAAAAATATTTTATGGCCGCAATCATTTGAGACGGCGGCGTGGTCATCGTCAGTAAAACAGCCATGACAATCAGGCACAAAAACCGCCAGACAACAAGAAATCCCTGCTGTAAACCCTCACGGGAGAAAGAAAACCCGGGAAAAGGAATTTCAACAAGCGACTCGCCTTTGTCGAAGATGAGGTGAACCAAAAAAATTAAAACGATAAAAAACAAAAGCGGCTTGACGGCCTGTCCGATTGTCCGCAATTTTATGCCGCCGGCTGGCGCGAGGCAAAGCAAAACAATCCCCGTAATCAATGCAACTTGCGGATTTACCCAAAGAATAAATAAACTGAACAGGACGGTAACGGCAAGTTTCAGACGCGGATCAAGATTATAAAGGAAGGAATCGCCTTTTACAAAAACGCCGGTGCGGTACATAATTAATCCTTGTTTATGCCGGTGAGCATTTGGATTTGCTCCAAAGTTTCTTCTATCCCGACAATGTCCGTTCTCACCGGAAAGCCCGCCTTTTTCAAATGAATCAAAAGTTCCGTTATCTGGGGCAACTGCATTCCTATTTCCTTCAGCTTTTCTGCTTGTCCGAAAATTTCCCGCGGTGTTCCTTCCAGATAAACACGACCTTCATTCATTACCACGATTCTCTGCGTGAGCGATGCTTCCGTCATATTATGCGTGATATGAATGATGCCCACGCCTTCGGAATTCAGCTTGTCGATGATATCCAAAACCAGCCTGGCCGCCGCGGGATCGAGAAAAGCCGTCGGCTCGTCAAGAGCGATGTAACGCGGCCGCATGGCCAGAACCCCGGCGATGGCTACCAGCCTTTTTTCTCCCCCGGAAAGAGTTTCCGTATTGCGGCCCGCCAGTTCGGAAATCCCCGTTCGGGCCAGCGCTTCGGCAACCCTGCTCTTAATTTCCGCGGTCGGCAGGCGTAAATTTTCCGGGCCGAAGGCCACATCTTCTTCCACCGTCATGCCGACGATCTGATGATCGGGATTTTGAAAAACCATACCCACCAGCGACCTGATGTCCGCCTGATGCCCGGGATCTTTTGTATCAAAACCGCCTGTCATGACCCGGCCGCCTGCGGGCATAAGCAGAGCGTTCAAATGACGGATCAGCGTGGTCTTGCCGCAGCCGTTCGGGCCGATGATGGCAAGGTGTTCCCCTTCTTTGATTTGCAGCGACACACCGCGCAGGGCATCAATTCCTTCCGGCTCATATTTATAATAAACTTCTCTTAAAATTATCACCCGGCAAATCCTAACCCCGATAAACGGGGTAAGCCCCGCTCATGCGGGATAAATGCGTTAACGAAATTATTTCTGCCAGAAAAACGCAGAAAATAATTTCTGACTTACTAAACTTTTATGCGGCCCTTGAACCGTGAACTGACAATGGCTGCCAGCAGAATTTTGATGATATCACCCGGAATAAACGGCAACACACCGACAGCAAACGCTTTTTTTAAA
>JAJFTS010000034.1 GCA_021372815.1 Deltaproteobacteria bacterium
AACGATGTTGATGAGTATCGTTTGAAACCTTGCATGTTACTTATAAATGCCGGATGCTCCCTTTCAGTCAACTATCAACCAGATGCACCATTATTTTACATACCACATAAAAGTAACTGATTGCCCAATTCAAAATAAATATTATCGGTTCCGGCGAGAATGGGCCAAACCTGACCTCGTCGGAGCCGGATGTTGTCTTATTAAAGACCTTCACTTTTTCGTTTCCTACCATGCCTTTTTTCCGTCATGATGGAGGACTTCAAGGCACAAAAAAAGATCAGGCATATGGTGAAAAGTATTTCTATAAATGGTGGAAACGTGCTTGTGCGAATTTGAATATTGAAGGCATTGATCTTGATGGCGGCACAAGACATTCGACTGTTCGAGCATTGAGAAAACACTATTCCCCTGAGCAGATCAAAGAGGCGGCAATGAGCAAGACAAATAAAGCCTTTGAGCGATACCTTGGACAGGCCGAAGATGACGACATTTTGTCAATTTACCGCAAAAGTGCCAAAGTAATACCGATTAATGAAACTGGTAAGAAACTGGTAACGCTTTTTGAAGGGCAAAAAATACTAAGTAATCGAAATTAATTAGTATTTTTGGTGGAGGCGGCGGGAATTGAACCCGCGTCCGAAAACCTTCCGCTGGAGCTTCTACGTGCGTAGCCTTCGTTTTAGAACCTTCACGCTGGTTTGCTCCCTAAGGCCGGATCGCCCCGCGCTATCCTGTAAGTTTTCGCCGCCCTCCTCCAGGCATGAAGTTTGGCTATCCTGTCTAAATGACGTCTCCCCCAGTCAACAGGAGAACCAGGTTCGACGTTAGCAGCCTAAGCTGCTAAAGCGTAATCGTAGTTTTCTGCGATTATATGTTTCCTACCTGTTTAACGAGGCCTGTAGGAACCTCGGCACGCTTCTACAACTTCAAATGTCCCCGTCGAAACCGTGACGCCCCCTTTCTTTGATTTGCTTTTAATATAGACACTTAGATGAGTTTTGTCAAAGAAAAGATTTAATATATGCAAAAGCAAATTATCTGATTTTTTTGGAAAAACCGGCAGCATCAGGTCATATAGCTGTGCAGGCTGGGCAAAAGGTTTACGCCCAGATAGGTGAATAAAACACAGCCGAAACCGACAACTGCCAAGATAGCCATTCGCTTTCCGCGCCAGCCGCGCACCAGCCGGGTATGCAGCATGACGGCATAAACCAGCCAGGTTATCAGGGACCAGGTTTCTTTCGGATCCCAGCTCCAGTAGGATCCCCAGGCATAATGCGCCCAGACAGAACCGGTGATAATGCCCAGACTTAAGAATATAAAACCTAAAGCGACGCTGGAATAAATCAGTTCATCGACCAGAAATTCTGAAGGAAGCAGACGGGCAAAAACGCCTGGGTTGGTCGATTCTGCATTGGTATCTTTTTTGAGAAAGAACATAATACCCAGCGCGAAGGCGACGGTAAAAGAGGCATATCCCATAAAGCAGGTCAGAACGTGCGAGGTCAGCCAGTTGCTTTGCAGAGCGGGAATCAAAGGCTCGATGCGGTTGTTGATGCCCGGAGCAATGGAGGCGTAAGCCATGAGCAAAAACGCCACCGGCAGGACAAAGGCGCCGATGCTGCGATTTTTCAGCCGCCACTCCATCAGCAGGTACAAAAGAACAATCGCCCAAGCGAAAAAAATCAGCGATTCGTAAAAATTGGAAAGAGGAGCATGCCCGATGCCGAGGTCGTAGGATGTTTTCCAGCGGATAATCAGCGCAACACTCTGGGCGGCAAGGCCCGCCAGCGCCGTGCCGGTTGCCAGTTTTCCCCAGAATTCACGCCCCAGAATTATCCGGAAAAGATAAAAGACAAACGCGGCAAAATAGATAAAGGTCACCCAACTGAGAATGGTTGTATCCATCATTTGGAATGCTCCAGATTATTCTTAAGTTCCGCGAGAAGATACCGGACTTCCCGCTCCAGACCTTCCCTGTTTTTATAACTGCGTCCCGCGATGGTGATTTTTGACCGATCTTTTTCTTCGTCAATACGAATCCAGATCTGGCGGAAATAAGAAAACAGGACCAGCATCAATCCGCAAATCAAAAGCACTGCGGCGGCAAATACCACCGGCGTTCCGGGATCGCGGGTGATCTGCAGGCCGGTATAATATTTTTCTTCCACACCGGTCAGAACAAAAAGATAAGGCCGGAAACTGCCGGGATTAAACATCGGCACCTGTTCGACCATACCCGGATTCATTTCCCTGATTTTATCAATCTGCTGAAAAACCCAGAAAGCCGCCTCTTCCTGCGCTCCCCGCACGACAAGTTTTACCGCCGGTCCCATCCTCATCAGGTTCTCTTCAACGCGAATAACCTGCACTGCCTCACCGCCCGGCAAATTAAAAATTTCTCCGAGACCGATCGTTTTGTCCATTGTCTTTTTGCCGTTTTTTAAAACAGTGAGCGTCGCTTTTATTTCCGGAGAGGCGCCGTAGCTGGCCTGATAAAACCGGAAGCCTTCCAGTTCCAGGGGATGGTTGACCCGAAGTTTTCCCGAAGAGATGACCTGATTGTTGCGCAGAAAAGTGAGATCGGATTGGTAGGATTTGGGCGCGCCGTTTTCGTAAAATTCAATGCTGAATTTATCGCAACGCACGTCGAAGGGAAGATTCAGCGTCTCATTGCCGTTGCGGAGGTTAAGGGCGTTCACCGTCCGGCCTTCGATAATATTCACATACCCTTCCAGGCCGGAAAAAAATCCGATCAGGGCTCCGGCAATCAACACCAGAATACTCAAGTGAACGATATAAACACCGAATAAAGAAAAACGGCCCTTTTCAGCGTAAAAGAAACTGCTCCCTCGCTCATCATCGCTTTCAAAACGGCGGAATCTTTTTTTCAATAAATCGGCGACGACGGCTTTGACCCGGAAGGATTCCAGTGTTGTCTGAAAATTGTTTTCTTCCGGAAGATTCTTATAAACATTTTCGTCTGAAGTCACAGGCCGCAGTCGGAAACGCCGCCAGGCCATGGGAAATCTATCCAGCGAACAGACAATCAGATTAACCGCCAGAAGAATCATCAGCAGGAAAAACCAGATGGAATGATACAAATCAAAGATTTGCATTTTGTCTAAGAAGGAAAACATCCCCGGCGACAGGCGACCCGCCAGTTCCACAGCGGCTTCACGCTGGGGAACAAGCGTGCCGATAACCGCAAAGAAAGCGATCAGCGAAAGAAGAACCACTGCCAGTTGAACCGATGAAAAGAAAGACCATAGAGCGGATTTTTTTGTGGTCAAGCAAAATTCTCCTTCAAACTATAATGCTGCAAGATTTATCATCAACAGGCGATGCAATCGAGCGCGTACTTCCCTCATCTATCTGCCGATATGAAAGCGCTTTGGAAAAACGGATTAAAAAACCTGTTTACTTTTTATGACAGCGGGCGCATTCGCGGACATTAAACGCTTTTTGTCCGTCGTGGCAGGAACCGCATGTTTTCCCGTGCAGCATATCCGACATTTTCATTTCCGTCTGGCCTTTTTTCATGGCAAACATGCCGCCGTGACAGATCATACATGAAAATATCGCGTGGCTTTCGTGATGAAAGTAAACATTCTGCATTTTGGTCTCATATTTTAACGTGTCCGGATAGGACATTCCCGGTTTAACCGCCGGTTTATCTTTATGACAGCGGTTACAGTCGTAAGAAGCCGTTCCGTTCTTTTTGGCATGGCAGGTAAAGCAGGCCTGCCGGTTGAGATGATCGTCGAAATCGATTTTTGCAACACTCTTCTGAAAGGCGAACAGCTTAGGATGACAGGCCTGACAGCCGGCTTTGAGTTGATGTGTTTCATGCCGGAAAGAGACGGCTTTTACGCCCTCGCCGAATTTGACGGCTTCCGTTGGACCGGAAATTATCCCACGATGACAGCGTGCGCAGTCATTCCAAGAAAAAGCTTTTAATCCTTTCTGATCATGGCAGGCAAAGCAGAATTTTCCCCGGCTGTGATCAACCATAGCGATTTTGTCCGCTCCTTCCCCGGGTTTAAACAAGGAAGAATGGCAACTGCGGCACGATGCTTTTTGAATGTGGTTTTCGTGATTGAAAGTTACGCCCTTTACGCCCTTGCCCAGAATCACAGATGATTTATAGGAGGGAATATCTTTTTGCGTCGCGCGGGCGCCGACGCCGACGTGGCAGCGCGCGCATTGCGTATTGGCGGCAAAGGCTTTCTTGCCGTTATGACAGGCTCCGCAGTATTTTCCCTTGTAAAGGGATTTCATATTAAAATCTTTTTTCTTCTGGACGTTGAAGGCTTCCATTTCAAAAAGACCGCTGTGACAGGTCAGGCAGGAAAAATCTTTTTGTACGTGGTCCTGATGGCTGAAAATGACGGACTCGAGAGGCTGGGTATAAAGAATGCCCGAGGGAACATTATCCGCCGCAGCAAAAGCGGGAAGCGTGAAATAAATCAGAAACAAGCTAAGCATAATGATGAACTTTCGCATTTGGCCGTCTCCTCTACCCTCGCATATAAAAAATATTGGGCTGAGCATTTGTTTCTTTTTTGAGCACCCAGACCGGATTTTGCATCTGGTGAATCAATTGATACACTCTGTCCCGCGTATCGGACAGGTCGCCGAAAACGCGTACATCCGCCGGACAGGCCACCGAGCAGGCCGTGCTTTTTTCCCCGCGTGAAAGTCTCGACTCAAAGCAGAAATCGCATTTGTCAATCGCGCCCTTTTCTTCATTGAAATATCTGGCGTCGTAAGGACAGGCCGCGATGCAGATCTTGCAGCCGATGCATTTTTTATTGTTCATCATAACGATGCCGTTTTTCTTATCCTTATAAGTCGCCACCACTGGACACGCGCGAACGCAGGGCGGATTGTTGCATTGATTGCAGAGAATGGAAATAAATTCCCTTTTCTGCCCGATGGCGGATTCGACTTC
>JAJFTS010000053.1 GCA_021372815.1 Deltaproteobacteria bacterium
GGCGAAACGGTATGCGGTTGTCTCCGCCAGCGACTGCCCCAAAACAAACTTCATTTTGAATTCCCTGCTTAACCGCAGGGCTTCCTGCCGGATAAAATCAACAATTTTCAGGCCGAACTCCATTGCCTCCGGTGTTTGATGCAGTTCGCTTCCGGCAACTATTTGCGCCAGCTCATTCAATCCGATAATGCCGATAACATAGTTAGCCATGTTCATTCTTAAAAAAGGGAATCCGTCGTGGTTCATGGCCAGAACCGCAAGGGGTCCTTCTTCAGCGTAGGAAAGAAGTTTTTCCAGAAAATCTTTTTTCTGCACGTGAGCCTTGACGGCCTTTTCGATGAATTTGCCAAGCAGGGCAAACAATTTTTTTTCATCGCCTTCTGACCTGTAACCCAGCCGCGGCAGATTCAGGGTTACCGTTTGAACAGCCGCCCGGCGCGCCAGCCACGGTTTATCCTCCTCTTCATCGCTGAAAGCCGGGGAGATTTCCTTTTCGTCCCGGTCAAAAACAAAGCAGGTATTGCCCATCAGATTGGCCACGTCGCAGGCATAAAGCAGAAATGCCTGAGCGTCCTTATTTTTCCAGAAAGTCTCAGTGATATGCAGCAAAGGACGCGGCAATATAAAAGGTTTCCCCTTGGCGTCGCCTTTTTCAAACACTTCCAGAATGGCGCGGGCAAAGCGCTGCGCGTCGCGGGTGTAGTCGCCGTATTTTTTCCCTGTCGGTTTTCCCTCCGCTCCGATGGCGGGAAGATTCGCCCAGGTTGAAGGCATTTCATAATAGATATGGATATCGGTATACAGCGCCTGTCCGCCGCGCGTGGCGGACAGCTGCGAAAATTCATAGATCAGCATTTGCGCGAATTGCTTTACTTCCTTGTCCGACATGGAGGTGAGATACGGCGCAAAGGAGATATTGAGCGCGTCCCAGCCGATGGTGCTCGCGAAATGTCCCTGCAGAACCGCGCTGAAACGCACCATGTGCGCCAGAAGAACTTCGGCGTATTTGGCGGGATTGGCGGAATTGATCGCCTGCGGCAGATTCAATCCGTTTATCTTCAGGTATTCCAGCGACTGACAGCAGCTGTAGGGGCGGTCAATTTGACCCAGGGCGTGAATGTGGATGTCGCCCGTGATATGGGCTTCGCCGACATCGGCGGAAAAAACATCGTAAAGAGAAAGTTCCCTTTTGATGCCTTCGGCAAAAATCAGATTCGTGCCTTCCGGAGAATGGGGAATATTGGCGTCCTGCTTGTTCTGATGCAGAATCAACTGCCGCACGTCATAAAGGGGAAAGCCCAGACGGCCGTGGAGCCGGCGTTCTTTTTCCAAACCTCTTTCGATGAGCCGGACATTGACCAGTTCGCGAATCAACGCGGTGGTGAGGACGCTGATTCCCGAAGCGATAATCTGTTTTTCCACTTCTTTGGATATCTGCGTTGCTATCTCATCATCGATATCCGCTTCACGCACCAGAGCGTCCACGATGCGCTGGCGGTCCCAAAGGGCAATTTCTTCTCCCGAGGTGCGGACAAAAAGAGTCAGATCTGTAGTTTCGGAGTTTTCAGCCATATTAAATATTCGTCAGTATCGATCTTTCGGAGCTTCCCAGCACTTTTTCCGCGGCGGCGGATAATTCTCCGTCATGATCATGATTCAGAGAAAAAACCCGGAAGTGCATGACGCGTGCGGGAATAAAACGGTAAATTTCCAGCAGCGGTTCCGGAGATGTCGTTTCCGTTACGGGATTGAAAATATTTACCCTTTTCCCCCTCTCGGTAATGGGATTGAGCGGACGCGGGTCCTGCGTGGCCAGATCGACCTTAAAGGGAAGGTTTTTTAATGTCTTCGGCAGGCGCTCTCTGATTTTGATTTCATAATCGGCAGCCCGGGAAAAACCGACTCCGCGCTGGATCTGGTCCAGAGAAATTTCGGCCACAAAGGACATCTTCCATTTGACTTCCCGGTCGTGGAGTTTTTTCCACTCACCGGCGAGTTTTTCCTTTTTTTCATCTCCGGATTCCTGCCAGTTCTGCACATGATAGAAGAGATTCCATTCATCGCATTTCAGGTAATCGTCGAGGTTGTCCAGAGGATTGCCGGGCAGAATAAATTTCATCGTGTCGTGGAAAAATTCCTGCAGATGCAAATCCAGACCGCGAGTGGTACGGTGAAAATAAACATTCGTATACAAATTCAGACGGGCGTTTAAAAAACGCGTCAAGGCGGAAATGCCCGACTGATGAAGCGTAAGACCTTCTTTCGTAAAAAAAGAATAGTAGCGCAGGCGGGGAATGTCCACCATGTCCAGAGAAAATCCGGTCATGTAGGCGTCGCGCTGAACATAATCGAGATTATCCACGGTATAAACGCCGGAAAATAACTGCCTGAGCATTTGCAGCCAGCGCGGTTTGTTCTCTTCACCGGCTTCGGGCATCTTGATCAAAAAAGCGACCTTCTGCGCGTCCATTTTTTCGCCCTGCGCAAAGGGGCCGGACGGGCTTCGCCGGATACGGGCAATGTCGGCGCCAAGCTTTTTCACGATAATTTTCTGCCCCACCGTTTCGTGTGTCAATCCCCAATCTTTTAAAAAATTATCATCAAAAAAATGACCGTAAGGACCGTGGCCGACATCATGAAGAAGACCGGCCAGTCTCAGCAATTCCTCGACGTAATTGCAGGAAGGAACTCCCTTGCAGACAGACGACAAACTGGGATAGATGCTTTTGGCGAATTCTCCGGCCATGTGCATCGTCCCCAGAGAGTGCTGAAAGCGCGAGTGCTCCGCCGCCGGATAAACCCAGCGCGCGCTTTGCAGTTGATAAATTCTCCTCAATCTTTGCATCCACGGGGAATCAATGATATTTTGCTCCGTCGTTTCGGCGGCGGATTTGTTTACCGGGACGGTAAAAAGGATATATTGATGAATCGGATCGGCGATCAGCGCCAGTCCGTTATAAACATTGTGATGGGGAAAATCGATTTTTTTCATGATGGCTTGTTTATAATATATAGTGCAAAAAATCAAATTTATTCATTTAGGCGAATTCGCTTGTAAAGACCATTTTGCAGGGAGCAACTTCCCAAACGGTATATTTAGCTTGACTATTCATGGGGCCTCTCTTATTATTTTTAAAGTTATGGTTTTTTTAACATCAGCGATCGGCACAACCTGAAGGGAGCAGATGATTATGGGAACAGACAACCTGATATTTTTGGAAGTTATCGAATGGTTCGATGAATCGGGAAAAGAAATCGTCCACCGAATCCCTCAAAAGGGCTCCGGTGAAATTAAGTTCGGCGCTCAGCTGACCGTCCGAGAAAGTCAGACCGCCGTCTTTTTTTACAACGGCAAAGCCTACGATGCCTTCGGACCGGGACGGCATACGCTGAAAACGGCCAATATTCCTCTGCTGACCAAAGTCATTGCCATTCCCTGGGGCATGACCAGCCCGTTGCGCGCGGAAGTCTATTTTATCAACATGAAAGTGTTCACCGACTTGAAATGGGGCACACGTGATCCGGTCGCCTTCCGCGACAAAGAACTGGGATTGATCCGCCTGCGCGCTTTCGGCGTCTTCAATCTCCGCGTCATCCAGCCGCTGCTGCTGATTAATTCCCTGGTGGGAACTCAGGGAATTTTCAGCACGGAAGAAATCGAAGAATATCTGAACCGCGTCATCGTTTCGCGTTTCAACGATTACATGGGAGAAAAAGTGGAAACCATTTTCAACCTCCCCGGAAAATACAATGAATTTTCCGAAGGACTGAAAAAAACGCTGCAGAACGACTTGAGCAAATTCGGTCTGGCCCTGACCGACCTTTACATCAACTCCATCACCCCGCCGCCGGAAGTGCAGAAAGCGATAGACGACAAGAGCCGGCTGGGTGTCTTTGACGATCTCAACAAGCTGATAAAGATGAAAGCGGCAATGGCCCTGGAAACGGCATCCCAGACACAATCCGAAGCCGGAGCGGGACTGGGCATGGGTATGGGCTTTATGATGCCCGGCATGCTGGCCGAGGCTTTCAGAGGCACTTCAGCTCCGGCAGCACCGGAAGTTTACACCTGTCCGGACTGTAAACAAACCGTCCCGAAAGAGGCGCGTTTTTGTCCCGCTTGCGGACACCAGATGCTCGTTATCAGCAGGTGCGCGCATTGCGGAAAAAACTTACCGGTCAACGCCAATTTCTGTGTCAGCTGCGGTACGGCGGTAAACGTAAAGCCGGCGGTCAAGGCATGCGCCAAGTGCGGCTTTGAAAATTTACCGGAATCCATCTATTGTAATAAGTGCGGTGAACGGCTCTAACTTTCAGATAGAACAGCAGTGTCCTCAATGCGGAGCGCCGATAATTCTCGACGAAACGGATCGTATTCTTTCGTGCAAATTCTGCCGCACGCACGTGTTTCTGGCAACCGACGACCACTTCCGTTTTTATATTCCGCCTGCTCAAGGGATTTCTGAAAATATTTATTTTATCCCTTACTGGCGTCTTAAGGGGCTGTCCTATGCTGTCAAAGCAAATGATATCTCCTACAAATATTTCGACGCCAATTTTCTTTCTTTTGATTCCCCCCTTCTTCCACATTCATTAGGCCTGCGGCCGCAGGCCATGAAATTAAGATTCGTGGGCAACGCCGACAACGAGGGAAAATTCATTGCATCTTCCGATAAGACAAAAGAAAATATACTGAAAAATTATAAAACGCAGGCCGGCGCCCTGCGGGAAATATTTATCGGTGAAACCGCCAGCGTTATTTATACTCCCGTTTACCTGGCCCATGGCCGCGTCTATGACGCCGTTTTAAGAAAACCCCTTGACCTTCGAGCAAAAGACCTGGAAGTAGAGCAGGATCTTATCTCCGCTCGGGATGAAAAATGGCACGTGGATTTTCTGCCCCTGCTTTGTCCCGACTGCGGAGCTGATCTGTCCGGAGAAAAAGACGCTTTAGTCCTTTTTTGCGATAATTGTCATTCCGCCTGGAATTCATCAAACAAAAATTTCACCAAAGTTAAATTTTTCACGTGGCGGGAAGAAGGAGAAAACATCACTTACCTTCCCTTCTGGCAATTAAAAGTGAAGGTCAGCGGCATTCAACTGGAAACCTACGCCGATTTGATTAAAGTGGCCAACCTGCCCAAAGCTCCCACAGAAGTTTGGCAAAAAACACCTTTTTATTTTCATGCTCCGGCGTTCAAACTTAATCCGGCTTTGTTTTTACGCTGGTGCAGGCAATTAACCGTAACACCATCGCCCAAAGATTTAGTTGATGCTTTGCCGGCAAAAAATATTCATCAGGTAACGCTTCCTTTAAATGAAGCGCTGGAGAGTTCTCTCGTTACTTTGAGCAGTCTGATGGGCAATAAAACAAATCTTGTCGAGACGGCGCCTTCATCCAATTTTACGCTGGAAGATTTTCCTTTAGATCCTCTTCCTCTCAAAATCAGCGCCAGAGAAACGGTTCATGAAAAGCTCGGGTTCAATGTAAAAAGTTCTCTTGTTATTCTAAACGGTGTAAATATTGACAAAAAAACACCCGTGGACTTAGTGTCTTCATGCAATTTTACACTGGAAGATTCTTCTCTGGTTCTTCATCCATTCAAAATCAGCGCCGGAGAACTCGTTCATACAAAGTTGGGTTTCACCATGAATATAGGCGCGCTGAACATGGGAGCATACCTGTAGTTGACCGGGCAGCATTCGCAAATCTCCGTCAAACCGGATAAAAAACATTGACTTGTTTTGTCACGACAAAAGTACGGCAGAAAAAAGGCTCCATAATCCTGATGCAATTATGGAGCCTTCATTTTCTTCGGAATATTAAAATTTATCTAATGATCCTTATCGTTTCGATGACAGCTTCAACCCGGCGATTCTGCCGGCGTCCTTCCACGGTTGCATTGCTGGCAATCGGGTTATCTTCTCCATAGCCCCTGGCTGTCAGCCGGGACCCGTCAATGCCGAATTTATCAATAAGATACTGACGAACACTGTTAGCACGAGCTTCGGATAATTTCTGATTATATTCTTTAGTGCCTATTTCATCAGTATAACCTTCTATGGAAGCGCTTGTCTCAGGATATTCTTTCATGAAATCCGCAACCCGCTTAATGTCGTCATAATATTTTTCCTTAACCACTGCTTTGGCGGTATCAAATTGCACATTAAGCGTTATCGTGATTTTCTCTTTCACAGGTTCCGGAGGAGGCGGAGGGGGAGGAGGGGGAGGAGGCGCCGGCGCCGGTTCAGGTGCTGGGGCTGGGGCTGGAGCCGGTTCAGGTGCCGGAGGCGGTTCAACTACCGGCTGCGGGCAGCACTGGGGGAAAAGGCGACAGTCACAAGCTTTTATTGCCGGATCAACAGTAAGATCCGGTAATCCGCCCGGACGTGCGTCCACTCGTGTTACGGTAACAAAAGCCATCATTATTACAATAAAAATCAGGGACACTATTTTTTTCATAAGAATCTCCTTTCGTCTAATCTTTGATAATTGATTTTTAAGATAACGTTTTTATTTAAATACCTTATCGGTAGCACCACGGACGACATGATAATTTACAAATTTATAGCAATACAAATATTGAAATCCGCCTCAAACTCAATGAATTATCAGAGCTGCTGACGCTTATTCTTCAACAGCGCCGATCAACCGATAAACAACAGCTCCGATAATACCGCCGACAATCGGAGCCAGCCAGAAAAGCCATAACTGCGTCAGCGCCCAGTCTCCGGCAAACACAGCGACACCGGTACTGCGAGCGGGATTCACGGAAGTATTGGTTACCGGGATACTGATCAGATGAATCAATGTCAGACAAAGGCCGATGGCAATCGGCGCAAATCCCTGCGGTGCGCGCTTGTCGGTTGCGCCCATAATAACAATCAAAAACATCATCGACATGACAATTTCAGTGATCAGCGCCGCCTGCATCGAATAGCCTCCCGGTGAATGTTCCCCGTAACCGTTGGAAGCAAAACCGGATGCCAGCGTAAAACCTGCTTTGCCGCTGGCGATAAGATACAGGACTCCTCCTGCAACAATTGCACCTAAGACCTGGGCAATGATGTAAGGAAGAAGTTCTTTTGCCTGAAAGCGTCCTCCCGCCCAAAGTCCGATAGACACAGCGGGATTCAGATGGCAGCCGGAGATGTGTCCGATTGCGAAAGCCATGGTCAGCAACGTCAGACCGAAGGCTAACGCAACACCAAGGAAACCGATACCGGCATTGGGAAAGGCGGCGGCGAGAACCGCGCTGCCACATCCCCCCAGGACCAGCCAGAATGTTCCGAAAAATTCTGCCCCGTACCTTTTCATACTTGCTCCTTTCCATTGTTGATAATAACAATTAAATCGTGATTTAATGTTAATATATTCAATTACTTGAAACAAGTGCCGTTGAAGAACGTCTGATTCA
>JAJFTS010000064.1 GCA_021372815.1 Deltaproteobacteria bacterium
TCGGTAATATCCATGGCGATACAACGGACAACATTGTCGCCCAAATGCAGCGCAACTTCAACGACCAAATTATCTTCCTCATCATTGATGGCGGGATTGGTAATGGTAATTGCGTTTAAAATACTGGGAAGTTTCCCTTCTTCAAAGGCCACGTCAACAACAGGACCAATAACTTGAACAATTTTTCCGATATTCATAACTATCTCCTTGCCAATAGTCGTATTAATTTATTTTACATGCGGCGCGTGCCGCAGAAAAATCAGCATTTAGCCTTTAGCCAAAGCTTCGGTACCGCCGACGATATCCATCAACTCCGCAGTAATCGCCGCCTGTCGGGCTTTATTCATTTTCAATGTTAACGAACTAATCAAATCTTCGCAGTTACTGGTCGCATTATCCATCGCCGCCATACGAGCGCCGTTTTCACCGGCTGATGTCTCCAGCAGAGCCCGGTATACCAGAACGTGCACGTACATCGGCAGCAGTCTCTGCAGCAAAACTTCTTCCGACGGTTCATAAGCATAATCGACCATCTTGTCGGGTTCAACTTCAGTCTCCTGCCCGATGGAAGGGAGGGGGAACAACCTCACAATGGTGGGTTTCTGAACTGAAACATTAACAAACTGATTATAAATCAGATAGAGTTCATCGTACTCTTCTTTGATGAAAGGCGTAATCACTTCATCGGCAACGGATATGGCCAGCGTCATGTCAAATTTGCTTAAAACATCGACCTTTTGCGCCAGAACATTCGCTTTTTTACGGAAATAATCACGTCCTTTACGACCGACATTGATCAGACCTACTTCTTTGCCGTCTTTCACTTTCTCTTTGATGAACTTTTCCGTTGCCTTGATCAAATTCGTGTTAAAACCACCGCAAAGACCGCGGTCCGATGTCATACAGATCACACGAATTCTCTTAGGATCACGAACGGACAACAGAGGATGCGACATGCTTTCCACGCGCAGGGCAAGACTATTAAGCACATCCATGAATTTTCCGGCGTACGGACGGAAATTTTCCATTTTCACCTGCGCTGCCTTGAATTTCGACGCGGCAACCATATTCATCGCACGCGTAATTTGCTTCGTTTTTGAAACGGCGCCGACTTTTCTTTTTATATCTTTTAGCGAGGCCACCTGATTTTCTCCTCAACCTTAATTTATACTGAACCAGTGAAAGGTTACATTTACTCCGCTACGAAAACCGAATCAAAAGCGGTCATAACTTCCTTCATCTTCTTTTCGAGTTCGGGAGAGATAATCTTCTTATCCTCTATTTCTTTCATGATATCGGGGTGTTTGCTTTCCACAAAACTCAGAAGCTGTTCTTCATAGATACGGACCTTTTCGATGTCGTATTTATCGATGAACCCTCTCGTTCCCGCAAAGAGAATGACAATTTCCTGTCCCAAAGACATCGGTTTGAACTGCGGCTGTTTGAGCAATTCCACCAGACGAACACCGCGATCCAGCTGTGCCTGTGTGGCTTTATCCAGGTCGGAGCCGAACTGGGCGAAGGCCGCGAGTTCACGATACTGAGCCAGATCGAGTTTCAACGTACCGGCAACCTGTTTCATTGCCTTCACCTGAGCCGCGCCGCCGACGCGGGAAACCGAAAGACCGACGTTGATGGCCGGACGGATACCGGAGAAGAACAAACTCGGTTCCAGATAAACCTGACCGTCTGTAATCGAAATAACGTTGGTCGGAATGTAGGCCGAAACGTCACCGGCCTGCGTTTCAATAACCGGCAGAGC
>JAJFTS010000093.1 GCA_021372815.1 Deltaproteobacteria bacterium
TGCAGTCGTTTTTGCGCGGAATTGAAAAATACCATTGAGTATATGAACTTAAACGGCATTCTTCAAAACCAGCCCGCTCAGATAACCGTAACCGGCGGAGGCTCTCTGTATGGTCCCCTGATCCGGAAAATGGAAAATTATTTTTCCTGCCCGGTGGAGACGGCCGACCTGATTCACCTGAAAAATCTGGAATTTGAGGAAAGTGTTCGAAGCCAGTTCCAACCGCAAATCAAGAACACGGCGGTTGCCGCCGCGCTGAGAATTTCGTCGCGGCACAGGTCTTTTAATTTCCGGCAGGGGGAATTCGAAACTGAAGCGGTACACTTCGATCTGAAAAAACAAACAAGGCGGATAGCCATTGTAGCCGGTGTGATTCTTCTCCTGGCAGTGGTCAATCAGATTCTGGACTACAGCCTGAAGACCAGACAGCTAAACGGCATCAAGAAACAAATTACCCAGATTTTCAAAAAGAACTTTCCCGAAGCGCAGGCCATGGTTGATCCCATACAGCAGTTGAAATCAAAGATCGCCGAAGACAAAAAAACTTTCGGATTCGGAGAAGGCTTGCCGGAAGCGACAACCGTGGAGTTATTAAAGGAAATTTCCGGCCGGATTTCATCATCTCTGGACGTGGTGATCACCGGATTAAGTTACGAAAACAGATATATTTCCTTAAATGGCGAGGCCAAAACGATAGACGACGTCACCGCGGTAAAAAACGATCTTCTGCAATCCAAATATTTCAAGGACGTGACCATGGGGCCCACCAGTCTGACCAAAGACGGCGGCAAAGTTAATTTCAGTTTGAGGATCGAAGTTAAATGATAAAAGAATTCTGGAATAAATTAGACGCCAAACAGCAGAAACTTTTCGCCGGCGCGGCGATCTTTGTTGTAATTGCCCTGATTATGGAAATAGCCGTCTTTCCCTTCTGGGAGGCCAAAAAAAAGCTCACCAAAGCAATCAATACCAATCAGAAAAAACTGGTTGAAATCAGCGAACTGGCCGCCGAGTTTAAGGAAATGGAAGTAAAAACCTCGGCCATAAAAAGAGCCGCTATGACCCACGGAGGTAATTTTACTCTGTTTTCCTATCTGGAAAAAAAGGCGACGCAGGCCAATGTCCGGGGAAGAATCAAATACATGAATTCTTCCCGGGGAACGCAAACCGCTTCTTTTGAAGAATCGCTGATCGACATGAAGCTGGATAAGATTACTGTTAAACAGCTTACCGATTTTCTGTATTTCGCCGAATCACCGGCGGATTTAATCAGGATAAAAAAGATTACCATAAACAAAATGAAGGAAAGCCCGGAATACTTGAGCGCGCAGATACAGATATCTTCTTTTCAGCCGCTGAGTCAAAGCAGGTAAACAGGTAATAATATGAAAATACTTAAAAATAATATTTTATGGTACACGCTCTACGGAGTGTTGATCACCATGAGTTTTCTGTACCTGCTGTTTCCTTCGGATATCGCGAAAAGCTCTCTGGAGGAAGCCGTCAATTCGTCCGGTTTTATTTTGAAGACCGGCTCATTGAAACCATCCCTGCCTTTCGGCTTAAAAATGAAGAAGATTACCCTGAGTTCCGGACCGGCGGAAAATCCTTACTTTCAGGGAGATGTGCTGGATGTGCAGTTCAATCCGCTGAATTTTTTCAAAAAAAGTAAAACGGTCAAACTTAGCGGGAAAGCTTACGGAGGCAATTTTTCCGGACGCTTCAAAACGGCCTCTTCCCGGATTTATCCGCCCCAGGGAGGGAATTTAAGATTCGAAAACATTGATCTGGGCAAATACACTTTTCTCAAAGCACTGCTGGGCAAAGAAATCACCGGAAAAGCGAAAGGATCCTGGTCATACGGCTCCCATAATCCGGCGGGAGGAAATATTGCCGGCACGATCGCGCTTTTTTTAAACAAGGGGACTTATCCGTTAGCCGAACCTTTTCTGGGGCTGAACCGGATTGATTTCGACGGGGGCGAAATACAGGCCCGGCTGGAAAACGGCACGATCAGGATCGAAAAACTGCAGATATCCGGCCAACAGATCAATTGTTTCCTGAACGGCGATATATTGCTTGCCGATGAGTTCAAAAACAGCCAGCTCAATCTGAAAGGTGAAATGGTCATATCGGACAGGAAAGTTAAGATGAATATAACCATCGAGGGAACACTGGCCAATCCGGCTCTACGCTATATTTAACGGTAAAGAATTATGTTTCCTGACATAACATTGCAAATAAAAGAACGCTTTCAGCAAATGAAAAATATCGGCTTCATTCAGTCCATGAACGCCGGAAGGCTGAATTCCCTGTTAATCATTCTGGCCATAACGATCTTATCTTACGAGGCCACCGATCTTTTTTATAAAATCATCAGTTTCCCGCTGATGAAACAAACCGCAATCGTGCAAGGCACCGGGATATCCTCCATCAAAGACAGCCGCCAGTTTCATCAACTTGAGGATTACGTCGTCATCATCGAACGCAATCTTTTCCGGACAACCCTGAAGGTTGCCGGAGGCAGCGAGTCGGGAGGAGTTTTCGATTCCGAACAGAAAAATATAGATTTTGATCTGAGAGGAACCGTAGCCTCCAATTCCGCCTTCGGGTTTGCCGTCCTGGAAGAACGTGGCACCAACAAACAGAAACTGTACCGGCTGGGAGATAAAGTCGGATCCGGCAAACTGACCAGAATAACCCGCAACACGGTGACCCTGAAAAACGGCGATCAGGAAACAACGCTTAAGATCAAAGAAACGGTGGAAGGCGCTCTTCTCCCGAATACACCCGCGGCGCCAAGAAACGCCGGCAGAGCCGGAATGCCCGCCTTCGGCAGACAAGCCGTCAATGAAAAATCAGGGTCTCTGGAATCAATC
>JAJFTS010000096.1 GCA_021372815.1 Deltaproteobacteria bacterium
CATTGCCGCCAATCATTCGGGCACACACATTTTGCAGGCCGCGCTCAAAGCGGTGCTGGGGGATCATATCAAACAATCCGGGTCGCAGGTTACGGCCGAACGGCTGCGTTTTGACTTCACCCATTTCTCTAAAATCAGTGACGAGGAAATGCAGCGGGTGGAAGATATTGCCAACGACATCATTCGCCGCAATCTGGACGTGCAGACGGAAGTCTGCGCCCTGGAGGACGCGCTGAAGACCGGCGCGACGGCCGTGTTTGACGAAAAATACGGCGCGACCGTCCGCATCGTGAAAATGGGCGAGATGAGCATGGAGCTTTGCGGCGGCACGCACGTGCAGCGTACCGGCGATATCGGTTTGCTGAAAGTCGTTCACGAATCAGCCATTGCGGCAGGCGTGCGCAGAATTGAAGCCGTCACCGGCCGTGAAGCCCTTGCGCATATGCAGAAAGCGGAAGAAGAATTAAAACGGACGGCGGAATTGTTCAAAGCCGGTGCGTTAGAAGTTTATGACCGCACCGATAAATTACTCAAACACGTCAGGGATCTGGAAAAAGAAATCGAAGCCCTCAAGGGAAAACTTGCCGCCAATGCTTCCGGCGATCTGATGAGCCAGGCGAAGGAAATCAATGGCGTGAAAGTGCTGGCCGCGGAAGTGAGCATTGCCGATGCCAAGACCCTGCGAGACTTCGGCGACAAGCTGCGCGATAAAATGACTTCCGGCATTATTCTTCTGGGCAGCAAGGCCGATGATAAAGCATTGCTCCTGTGCATGGTCACCAAAGACCTCGCCGGAAAGTATCATGCCGGTAACATCATCAAGGAACTGGCCCCGCTCGTCGGCGGCAAAGGCGGTGGCCGACCCGACATGGCCCAGGCCGGCGGCGCCCAGCCGGAGAATTTGAGCAATGTGTTCCCGGCTTTAGAAAAATTATTAATAAAGTAAACGACCGTAGGGCGTTTTAGATTTGATTGATCCTTAAACAATAGAAGAAGTCGATATGACGCTTGAATCTTTAAATATGTTAGATCATGTTCGTCAATCGTTTAACGCCTCGACGAGCAGAATTTATCGTTCACAGATCGGTCAATTCCTCACCCCAGCTTCTATCGCCGATTTTATGTCGTCTTTGTTTGAAACCAGAGCAAAAGAAGTTAGAATTCTTGATCCTGGTGCGGGTGCGGGTGTCCTTTTTGCAGCCTGCGTAGACAAGTTTCTATCGCAAAAAAAGCGCCCTTTTTCGATAGAAATTGTTGCCTACGAAACAGACTCAGCTATCTTGCCGCATCTTCAGGAAACCATGGATCGGTGCGCAATCCTTTGTGCATCATGTAATGTCAGTTTCAATGGAATCATAAAAGAAGATGATTTTATTGCTTCCGCAATATCTGAAACAGAAGAATCTTTTTTTGCTGTTCCGGGCAGATGCTTCACCCACGCCATCCTTAATCCGCCTTACAAAAAAATCAATGGCGAAGAAAACACTAGAACAATGCTTTATTCAGCGGGGCTGGAAGTGGCAAACCTTTACGCCGCCTTTGTGTGGCTGACGATGCGCTTGCTGGAACCTGGAGGGCAAATAGTGGCTATCACACCCCGGAGTTTCTGTAACGGGCCTTATTTTAAGAAGTTCCGAGTTGCCTTTCTGGAAATGTTGAGTCTCAGGCAAATTCATGTGTTCAATTCACGCAACAAAGCTTTCGGTGATGACAATGTGCTTCAGGAGAATATTATTTATTCCGCTATTCTTAAAAACGAAAAACCGAAACAGGTCATCATCTCGGCATCCGAAAGCGATGATTTTGATCATGCCAGCATGTTGAACATATTCTATGACCAAATCGTATATCCTGGTGATCGGGATGTTTTTATTCATCTCGGTATTGATGACACAGCTATTTCCGTCATGGAGCAAATGCAGTGTTTTAAATTCACCCTCGACAAACTGAATTTGAGTGTTTCCACGGGACGCACTGTGGATTTCAGGGCAAAGGAACATTTGCGTCAATCCCCAGAAAAAGACACCGTACCATTGATATATCCGTGTCATTTTCAAGACGGATTTATTAGTTGGCCTCTCGAATCAGGAAAGAAACCCAATGCCATAATGTCAACGCATGACACGTCTGATCTTTTAGTCGAAAAAGGTTATTACGTCCTCATAAAAAGATTTTCTTCAAAAGAGCAGAAGCGGCGCGTAATGGCGGCGATCTATGATCCCTCAAAAATAAATGCTCCGTTTGTCAGTTTTGAAAATCACTTGAATTACTTCCACTGGAATGGCGAAGGATTGCCTGAAAAGCTGGCAAAAGGACTTGCCCTATATCTCAATTCTTCGGTTGTTGATCAATATTTTCGGTTATTCAGCGGTCACACGCAGGTTAATGCTACAGACCTTCGTAAATTGCCGTACCCGAGCGAAAGACAGCTTATTAGACTGGGCAACCATCTACAGAAAAAAATGCCGGATCAGGAGACTATTGATAAGATCATAGGGAAGGAGTGTGAAAATCGTGTCTAAAAAAATAAACAAGAAAAAGGCTGAACAAAAAATACAGGATGCTTTGGACATACTCAATGCCTTGGGGTTGCCCAGGCAGCAGCTCAATGACCGATCAGCGCTAACCCTGCTTTCTTTACTGGCCCTTGAACCTGAAACCGAATGGGCGGATGCGAGTAATCCTTTAATGGGAATCACGCCCATGATGGACTTCTTTTCCGAACACTATGGTAAAAAATATGCGCCGAATACACGGAAAACCGTACGTCGTCAAACTGTGCATCAGTTTCTCCATGCCGCATTGATTGTCGCCAATCCTGATAAACCCTCCAGACCAACCAACAGCCCGAAAGCGGTTTACCAGATTGAACCATCCGTGCTGAAGTTACTTAAGAGTTTTGATAAGACGGAATGGAAGAGGAATTTACAGAAATATCTACGCACTGTGAAAACTCTCAAAAAACTGTATGACCAAGAGAGGGAGATGCAGCGCTTGCCAGTCAAAATGGCAGATGGTAAGGAAATCAAACTATCTCCCGGCGGACAGAATATTCTCGTAAAGAAGATCGTCGAAGATTTCTGCTCTCTGTTTACATCAGGAGGACGGATGATTTATGTGGGTGACACTCAATTAAAGTGGTCTTTTTATGATGCAAAGGCTCTGGTGGCGCTTGGTGTCACAATAGAAGAACACGGTAAAATGCCTGATGTGGTTGTGCATCACGTAAAGAAAAACTGGCTGATTCTGATTGAAGCCGTGACCAGTCACGGACCGGTTAACCCAAAGCGACGGCAGGAGTTAAAAACACTATTTGCCGGATCATCAGCCGGATTGGTATTTGTGACAGCCTTTATGGACCGACACGCCATGCTGAAATACTTAAACGACATCTCCTGGGAAACAGAGGTTTGGGTTGCCGATTCGCCAACACACTTGATCCACTTCAATGGCGAGCGTTTCCTTGGGCCGTATGAAGATTAATCACATCCGATGCATCAATCAATATCGAGACAAACGTGACTTGAGGAACATAACATGATCATGCTGGAATTCAGTCGAAGTTGGTGATAAACTTATTCAAATCTTGAATAGGCACAATCTTTCGATACACAAAATAGGTCAACAGGAGGCGTTCGATGACAAGAAAAGGCTTGGTTATGTTAATAGCTATCGCATGTGCTGGAGTTGCTCTTTTTATGGTGATTGGACTGCACGTAAGCGTTACTCAAAAAGACAAAACGGCGCCAGCCATCGTGACTTTTTCTCTACCCAAAAACGCCGAAGCTATAAACAACTGGTGCTCTAAATCTTTTAATTCAGTCATGACAGAGTGTCAGAATCAGTGTGCGAATGCTTATTCTGAGTGTTGTTATGGTCACAGTCAGGAAGCAAAAAACATGTTTGCTGACGGATGTCGCATCGGATGTATGAAATATAGAAACCTTTACAAATCATACTGTGAAGATAAAACGGCAATCGGACCATAATCCTGCCCTGATTAGCCGCATACTATTCCAAACAAGAGCATCAATCGCTGATGCTCTTGGATTACAGGCGAAAGAAGTCAATCGCGCGCATTCTTTCAGACCATAATGATCAGTTATGGTGGATACCCAGGTTTTAGTTGAAATTAATATGATCATCAGTTGCAGCCGACGGACGGATGTTCCCGCATTTTACAGCGACTGGTTTTTTAACCGGCTCAGCGAGGGATATGTTCTGGTGCTCAATCCAATGAATGCCAGGCAGGTTCGGAATGTATCGCTTGCTCTACCGGACGTTGACTGCATCGTCTTTTGGACGAAAAACCCGGCGCCGATGCTGGATCGTCTGCATCTACTCAAGGATTATCCCAAATATTTTCAGTTTACTCTGACGCCTTACGACAGGGACGTCGAACCCAATCTGCCGCCAAAGTCTGAATTGATCGATACGCTTCTGCGGCTTTCCGATAAAATCGGGAAGAAACGAATCATCTGGCGCTATGACCCGGTTTTGTTGACTGATAAAATTTCTATCGATTATCACGTTGATCACTTTGGT
>JAJFTS010000098.1 GCA_021372815.1 Deltaproteobacteria bacterium
CAATTCAACTCAGCAGCAGCTGGCGGTGATCTGTGCCAAGAATCATTTCCATGGTTCTCTGAATCCTTTGTCCCAGTATCAGGAAGTCATGAGTGCGGAAGAGGTCCTGGCTGCAAAGCCTGTAGCCTATCCCTTAACGCGGCCCATGTGCGCCCCCGTCGGCGACGGCGCGGCGGCGGCCATTGTCTGCTCGGAGAAATTTCTCAAAAAATTGACTAACGTCCGAGCCGTGCGGATCAGAGCGTCCATTCTCGGAACGGGTTCCGACCGTGACATCGATGCCCCGGATATAGGCGAGCGTCTGGCGAAAAAGGCCTATATGGCAGCGGGCGTTGGTCCTCAAGACATCAATGTTGCAGAAGTTCACGATGCCACGTCGTGGGGGGAACTGCACCAGACGGAATCCATGGGGTTCTGTCCCATGGGAGAGGGTGGACCTTTTGCGGAATCAGGTGCAACAAAACTGGGCGGCAAAATGCCTGTTAACACCAGCGGCGGGTTGGAATGCAAAGGACATCCCATCGGCGCGTCAGGCCTTTCTCAGATTCATGAACTGGTCACACAACTCCGGGGAGAAGCCGGGAAACGGCAAGTCGAAGGGGCAAGACTGGCGCTGGCGGAAAATGGCGGAGGTAATATCGGCGTCGAAGAAGCAGCCATGGGCATTCATATACTCGAGAAGGTCAAGAGGTAAAGGTTTTGAATATACCTTGACCGGCTTTGCAATAGAGGTTGCCCTGAATGGTGGAATGTGGCAATATTCGCCTTCAGGGCAGCCAGTCTCCTGAAAATTATTGGTTTATTATAAGTTTAATGTGTAAGGTCTCTGTGCATTTTTTGCAGAGGAAAAGGGTGTAGATCCATGTCTGTTCGAGCAGGACACGATATGTTTATGAAAAGGGGGTAATGCATATGTCGGAATCTTTTAAGGCAAACAAGTTTAAATATTTGAACGACCCGCCGGTTGTGGACAGTCCCTACAGTATCAAAGTTGACCGGGACAAATGCATCGGTTGCGGTGTCTGCATAAAGCAATGCCCCTGCCAGACGATCGAAATGGTTCCGAGGGACGAGGCGTCGAACCAACAGTTTCCGGCCTGCCAGTATCAATGTCCCGCCGGAACGGACATCCGGAAGTATACAGCAGCCTTGTCCAGAGAAGGTTCCCTGGAGGAAGCCTGGAAGATCATCACCGAGACAAATCCTTTCCCGGCTGTTACGGGAAGAGTGTGTCCTCATCCCTGTGAGGGCGGCTGCAACCGCGAGGGAGTGGACCATGCCCTGAACATTCACGGCATGGAACGCGCCATAGGCGACTATGGCATTGAAAAAGGTCTTTCCTTTGCAAAACCGGAAAAATCTCTAAAGCAAAAAGTGGCGGTCATAGGCTCGGGCCCGTCGGGTTTGTCCTGCGCTTATCAACTCGCCCGTCTGGGATACAATGTTACGATTTATGAGTCGGACAGCAAACCGGGCGGTATGCTCTCCTCCATTCCCCGGTATCGTTTGCCCGATTATGTTGTGGATGCCGAGATCAAGAGGATTGTCGATCTCGGCATCACCATGAAACTTGGTGTCTCCCTGGGCAAAGATGTTTCCCTTGATGAGATCAGGAAAGAATTTGCGGCCGTGTATGTGGCCCCTGGTGCACAAGGCAGCACTGCGCTCGGCATAAAGGGTGAGGAAAACTGTATTTATTCCGGCCTTGCTTTTTTGAAATCGGCCAAGCAGGGTCATCCCCTGGCATTAGGTAAGAATGTGGTGGTCATCGGGGGCGGCAACACCGCCATCGATGCGGCGCGTATGGCACGCAGAATGGGCTCTACTGTGACCATCCTCTACCGCAGAACAGCTGCCGAAATGCCGGCACACAAAGAAGAAGTTGATGCAGCCGTGCAGGAAGGGGTAAAAATCAATTTCCTGTGCGCTCCCGTTGCCTTGGTGAATAACAGTAAGGAAACCCTCACCTGCCTGAAAATGGAACTCGGACCCGCCGATGAAAGCGGCAGACTCAGACCTGTTCCCATCAAGGGCAGTGAGTTCAATGTCGATTTCGACACGATCATCGCGGCTGTGGGTCAGGAACTTAAGCAGGAAGGGTTTAACAGTTTGCTGGGTTCTTCCTGGATTGCAGCCGATTCGCTGGGACTGACCAAGGAAAAGGGAATATTTGCAGGCGGCGATGCCGTTACCGGACCAAGCCTGGTCAGCGAAGCCATCGGAGCCGGTAGAAAGGCCGCTTGGACCATTGATGCGTTCATCAACGGAAAGAAGGCGGAATGGCCGGCTAAAAAAGAGATAGACTATTCCAGCGTGCCGCTGAACGACAAGAAGAAGATTTCCCGCAACAATGCGGCAGAACTCGGCGTGGCGGAGAGACTGAGCATGACCGATGCCGAAGTTAACCTTGCTCTGGACGGGACACAGGTCGTTGCCGAAAGCAAGAGATGCCTCGGTTGCGGTTTGCAGGAGCCAAAATTTACCGGAATGGGATACTTCGGCAAAATTTGTCTTGCCTGCCATAACTGCGAAGCGGTTTGTCCCCAGCAGGCCCTCGAATTTCCCCATTACTATCGGGTGGCCGGGGGAAGGTGGGCTTATGATTTTAATTACCCCAAACCCGGGCAGGGTATTCCCAACCCGCTCATGCTGGATAAGCCCGTGCCCTTGAGTGAAATCGAATCGCAACTCACGGATGTTGAGAAGGTTATTTACCGTCGTCGCTCTGTGCGGGTCTATAAAAAGGATCCGGTGCCGAAAGAACTTATCAAACGTGTTCTGGAAGCGGGCAGATTTGCTCCGTCGGCGGGAAACTGCCAGGGATGGAAATTTGTCGTGTTAACCGATCGTAATGTCATGAATGAATTATCAGCGTCCACGATAAAATTCCTCAGCATATTCACGAAACTCTACCAGGGGAAGGATCCCGGCCGGACGGCGCTCAAAAAGATGCTTGCCTTCGTCAAGCCCAACTCTATCGATCAGCGGCCCATGGTGGCTATTCAGGCCTTGTCGACGCCCAAATTCGGCGACAGTAAACTCGATTGTTTCTTCGGCGCGCCGGTTGCCATTCTGCTGTTGACCCATCGTCTGCATATCTCGGAGCCTGAACTCGGCATGGGCATCTGCGGACAGAATATGGTCCTTGCCGCGCATTCCCTGGGGCTGGGCACGTGCTATGTAGGCTTTGTTTCCAATGCCTTGAACCTCGATCCCATGACCAAATCGAAAGTCGGGAAGAAACTCGGGATCAAGTGGCCCTACGATTCCGTGGCAACGGTTCTTACCCTCGGCTATCCTGCCGTTGATTTGGCAAAACCGGTAGACCGTGAGTTCCCAAAAGTCGAATGGGTAGAGTAGAGCGTAGAAACAAATATTTCCGATGTATGGAATTTCATCAGGCTGTTGAGAATCAAAACAGAGTGCCGCTTTTTCAAACGCTTTGGATGAGATAGAACCCGTCTGCATTATGATGGGATGGGGGCGCGGGTGGACGTCGGTAGCGCCGGATAAATTGGGGAGAGGTCATCAGGAGTGAAGCTCTTAGAGAAGATCACTATCGAAGGAATGGAGCTTAAGAACCGAATGGCGTTTCCACCCATTACGACGGCATTCGGCGCTGTAGACGGGTGCTTCACGGACATCGAGATCGCCTATATGACCGAACGGGCCCGCGGCGGAGCGGCGCTTGTTTTCACAGACGGTGTGGCTGTGGACAGAGGCCACCAACTCAGCGTCGGAGCAAATCTACCCTATTTTGACAATGACAGGCAGATCTCAGCTTACGCACGGTTTACCGATGCCCTGCGCAACGAAGGGGTGAAAACCTGTATCCAGCTCTACCATGCGGGACGCCAGACCACTCTTGCCAAGCGCGGCGGCAAAGAGCCTATCGCACCTTCGGCGGTGTCCACAAAGATGCTGGGGCTCATACCCTTTCCTGACGCCGTGGAGATGACGAAAGCGGATATCGAGTGTGCCATACGGTCCTTCGTGCTGGCCGCGAGCCGCGCCAAAACCGCGGGATTCGACGCGATAGACATCGACGGAGGAGCCGGTTATCTGATTCAGCAGTTCATGTCCCCGTACACCAATAAAAGATGCGACGAGTGGGGCGGAACTTTTGACAAGAGGATGAGGTTCGCCCTTGAGATTGTGTCCAGGGTGAGGGAGGTTGTCGGAAGAAATTATCCCATGGTTTTCGACCTGCCGATGGATGAATATGTGCCCGGAGGTATTATTCCGGACGACGGGGTAAGGATAGCCCTGGCGTTGGAAGAGGCCGGCGTCAACGCCTTCAGGGTGCACGGTGTTGTCCTCGAGACGTACAACCGCATGTTTCCCACCATGGCGACGCCAAGGGGCGTCAATGCTCCGCTGGGAGCCATGCTCAAGAATCGGCTCAGGGCGAAGGTTATGCTGGGTCAACGCATCAACGATGCGATCCTTGCGGAAAAGCTTCTGCAGGACGGTGTATGCGATATTATCCTTTTGGGCAGAGCCATGCTCGCAGATCCGGATTTTCCGGCGAAGGTGAGGACCGGCAGGACACGGGAGATTAGAAAGTGTCTCGCCTGCAACACCTGCGTAGACCAACTGGGGCTCAACAAGCCCATACGGTGTGCGGTAAACGCCCGGCTGGGGTTCGAACGTGAATACCGGATTAGAAAAACCGGTGAGTCGAAAACCATCCTGGTTGCCGGCGGTGGGCCCGCAGGGATGGAGGCGGCAAGGGTCGCTGCAATGGCCGGGCACCGGGTAGTTCTTTGCGAAAAAAAGGATGCGCTCGGCGGTCAACTCCTTCAAGCCTCGGTTCCGCCGCACAAAGAAGAGCTTTCCAACCTGGTAGAGTATCTCGCGGGACAGATGGAAATACTCGGCGTGGATGTCCGGTTGAAAACAATGCTCGACAAAGGACTCATCCGGCAGATGAAACCCGATGCAGTGATCATAACCACAGGAGCCGTGCCGGTGCTGCCGCCTATTCCCGGATCTGACGGCAAACAGGTTTTTCTGGCCAAAGATGTTATCGAGAGGCACAACGACATCCAAAACAAAAAGGTTCTCATCGTCGGCGGCGGATCCGTTGGTGCGGAGACGGCGGAGCTTCTCTGGAGCAGGGGCAACAAGGTCGTGGTTCTGGAAATGCTCGATACGATTGCCGCGGACATGGGCCTCTTCCTATCGCTCGATTTTCATGAGCGCATGCGAAACACGAACATCATGTTTATTACCGGGGCGCGGGTGAAGGAAATCCGGGAAAATGGCGCGATTTACGAGGATCCATCAGGATCTGAACACTTCATGGAGACCGATTTGGTGGTCCTTGCCGTGGGGTATGCGGCGGATCAGACCTTGGCCCGGGAACTTGAAGACATGGATGTTCCTGTCGTCATCGCGGGCGATGCCGTACGGGCTAGAAATATCATGAACGCGGTGCACGAGGGATTCCATACGGCGCGCCTTCTGAACGAAAACCTGGAAGGAGGAAGATGAGGCAATGACATCCGCCAAGCTTGTGGAAGCCATCGTCATGGAAAATTCCACCTGCGGCATGCAGATGGAGGCATTCCGGAGGAACCCGTCCGACCCTGTCCGCGTGGCCATCGATCTTGCCGAACAGGTGTTCCGGCTGCCGAAACGGCTCCGGAGTTTTCCGGAGTTGGAAAAAGAACTGGAAGGGCTTTTCATAAGTCAAATCAGGCCCGGTTCCGTCCCGGCCATGACGGTCCGCATGGCCAAGGGCCTGTCGGACTCTGCGGGACCCAAGGAGGGTTTGACCAAGGCCCTCATCGAAAGCGCCTGCCTGTCCATGGGATTAAGGATACCGGGGGAGCGGGGAATATAACGGAGAATTTCAATGCAAGGGTCCTTCCATACCGCGGAAAAGTTCGGGCAGACAAATTCGTAAACAGGGAAGTTCTCGGGATCAAATAGGATAGGATAGGATAGGATAAGATAAAAAATATACAAATTGTACAAGAACATTCCGGAAGAAAATGTCCGGGAATGAGTTCCTTTCATGGAACTGTCAGGGACGTAGCCGGCTGGTAATCGTATTCGGGTGATTTGCCCGGATGTAATGTGTTTGTGAAAAATAAAGGGGAAAAGGATTTTTCTATGGAGCACATACTCATCACAGGCGTTTCAGGTTATTTCGGGCAAAAGCTTGTCAGACTCCTCGAAAGTAAAACCGAGGTGAACTGCATCACGGGGATCGATATCAAACCTCCCGCGTTCAATTCTCCTAAACTAAAATTCATAAAATGCGATGTCAGAGATAATCTGGAGAAAGTATTCCGCGGACGGAACATAGATTGTGTCATCCATACCGCCTATATCCTGCCTCCGATCCACGATGTGTCTCTCATGGAAGACATCAACATTAACGGAACGAAGAACGTTTTAAATGCCGCGGCTGCCTGCGGCGTCAAACAGATCCTCGACTGTTCTTCAAGCACCGCTTATGGATTTCATCCCGATAATCCCGAACTCCTTACCGAGGAAAGTCCGCTTCGGGGCAATGATGATTTTACCTATGCCAAAAACAAGAAGGAAATCGAGGCGTGGATGAGATGTTTTGAAAAAGACCATCCCGACATTCTCTTTACCACGGTACGACCGTGTTTTGTGGTGGGGCCGGGATTTACCAATCCTCTGGCGCGACACCTTGCAAAAAAAATATGCATCTTGCCCCTGGAAAACGCGCCGTTCCAGTACATCCACGAGGATGACCTGGTGGAGATCATGTACCTTCTTCTTAAAGAAAGAAAAACGGGAATATTCAATCTCGCGGCGGACGGCACCCTGACCTTTGAAGAGATGCTCCGCATTCTCGGCGGGTGGCCGTTAAAAATTCCGGTATGGCTTTTATGGCCGATGAACAACCTCATGTGGCGGTTGCGTATGACCTTTATGACGGAGTTTCCCAGCCCGTGTCTGAACATGATCCGCTACCCATGGATAGCGAGCAATGCGAAAATCAAAGAGGAGACGGGCTATCGCTTTAAATATACCACCAGGGAGGCCTTTGTGGATTTTGCCCGGCATGTAAAGATACATGACGGAATCCGGTAAATCGGTCGATGCGATTGCCGGTTTTCGTCAGAAAAGAAACCGTGATTATTCATAGTCGACCTGACCGGTAAACAGGGATTATGAAATTACAAAATATGAAAAATGAAAAATTCTTTAAGAGGCTAAGGTAAAGGAGACGTGCTATGAAGATGTGGAAAAAATTTCTGCTGGGTATTGGAATCCTGGTCATCGTGCTGCTTGTTGCAGTGGTCATTAACATCCTTCAGAACGGCACCGGCGGATGGGATGGCCGGTCTGTGGAGAAGATTCTGGGAGTTCCGCCTCAGCAGGCTACGGTGGCTGATATCGAAAAACTTTCGAAATCTGAAGTCATGCAGCTCTTTTATGCCGCTCCTCCGCCTGAGTTCACCAGCGTCAACGGTGAATACAAAGCTAAAATCCTTCAGGTCGGTATCATGGGACCCGTTGCTCCATTCTATACAAAATATCTTCTCGGCCCCGGTGACTGGAAGGCCAAGGCTTTTTATCCGTTCCAAAAAGATGCCGGCTGGGGATATAACCTGTGGGAGATCAAGGAAAACGGACAGCCGAAGATCATTCGCACTGTTAAAATGAGAACGTTCATCGGGAAATCCAGGATTGACGGCAGGGATTCTTTCCAACTCGACTACAGTCCTTTCAACGGCGGTATTGATTACTACATGAAGGATGAAGTCCGGCGGATAAACGACAGGCTTTATATTTGCATGGGAATGGTCATACCGGTGGGGCATCGGTTCAATCCCAATGCCTTTGTTTTATATGATCCGACGCCGTGGATTGGTCCGGATAAAACACAATAAATCAATCACAATACCTCCAAACAGACGATTTAAGAATGTAGGGGAGAACCATATCATGAGTTCAGAAGAACGGATATCCGTGTAAATCGCGTTTTTATTGCGTGTCATAAAGTCGATGCCTTGGATTGTATGACAAAGGTATTTCCAAAACTGCGGTTACATTTCCGGGATGAAATTTTAAGGAGATACTGAAATTAAATTCGAGAAAGGATCATGATTATGAAATTGCAGGTGAAAGGCAGGAATGTACTTGTGACCGGGGCGGCAATGGGCATTGGCAAGGGATTGTCGGAATGTTTTGCCAGAGAAGGGGCGAATCTTATTTTAGTCGATCTTCCGGCACAGAAAGAATGTCTTACTGACTGGGCGGCAAAACTCCGGAAAACCTTTGGTGTCAGGATCTGGACTTTTTACAGGGATCTCACGGAATCCGATGGTCCGGAACAACTCTATAAACAGGTTGTCCGGGATGTGCCTGAAGTTCATGTCTTGGTGAACAACGCCGGCATTTGCTGGTTCGGCAGGTTTTTGGAAATGCCCATGGAGAGGCTCCATACTATGATTCTGCTTAATTGTCTGGCTTATGCAAAGATGAGCCGCCTCTTTCTGCCCGCCATGATTCAGCGCTCGGAAGGGGGCATCCTGAATGTTTCATCGGTATCGGCCTTTCAACCCGTTCCGACCCTCGGACTGTATGCCTCGACCAAAGCTCTGACGCAGAGCCTCACTGAGGCAATCAGAGCGGAGCTGCCCAATGGGAGCAGGGTGGTAGTCTCCACGTTGAATCCCCCGTTTACCAGAACTCATCTTATCGAGGATGCGGGAGTCCCCCTGGATTATATCCCCGTGAAGATGTCTTTCATGACGGTAGATGAGGTTGTTTCCTCCGGGGTGAAGGCGTTTATGCGGGGCAAAGAAAGATATGTTCCCGGTTTATTCAACAGAATCTTCTATCTGGGACTGTCCAAGTTCACACCTCACAGCATTTTGAACAGACTTTCCCGATTGCTGACCCGGAGGCTTTCCGATTTCATTCCGGTTCCGGTTATGGCATTTTTCAATGGCTTGAAATCGAAATAACGCCGCCTATTAAGTCGGATGGCATGATTTTTTGCTGTCTTGATGAATCTGCCAAGCGGAGGATGTGTGCGGACATCTTCTGCTTGGCAGATACTGATTTTTATTTAGGGCAGACGCCTATATATTTACCTTTGATCTTATTGGCCATCTTCATTTCCGGCTGTCCTTTCATCTTGAAGGTGGTGGTCGATTCGCCGTTCATGGATTTGTCCGTATAGGTTGTTGTTCCCGATGTCTGCATTGCGCCTTCTTTGCCTTTGCATTCGACGGTATAGCTGACCGTGTTGCCGCTTATCTTTTGATTTACGGTCTTACATTCATAACTCTTATCTTTATTCTGGGGAACGGCTTCGTTTTTGGTGATGCATTGACGGAACGTGGTCGGCGGCATCGATTGCGGCATTCCTTTCATCTCCACCTGGGTGGTGATTTCCCAGAGCCCTTCCTTGAATTCCGCGAAAGCGCTTGCTGTCCAGAGTATGGACAGGACGACGGTAAAAATAATCAAAGTCTTTTTCATCATACATATCTCCTTCTTTAAAATTGACAGATAATTAACATCCGGTTCTTTCAAAATTTTGTTAAATAATATTTAAGGAAAATATTCACCGCCGATTTTTGTGATACCGACGCCGGATGTCGTGGTTAAACTGCTTCCGGCGGTGCCGCCGTTATAACCTAAATTGCCGATGTACAGGCAGTTGTTAAAGATGTTGTCTGCATAGGCGGTGCCTCCCGTATATACCTTGTATGTTTTTCCGGACGCGATATCCGGAGAAGAAATTATCAGCGTTTCGTAATCCTGCGGAATGGTGAAGGCGAAGGCGGTCGTGCCGTCATTGGACCACAAAGCCATGGTTGTTCCCGATGTCAAACTGCCGAGCACCACCGTGTTTTGATTAACTGCCGGCTGTCGTGTATTGGCGGCAATGCCGACAAGGATACCGCCGTTGATGGTAAATGTGCCATCGCTGTCAAATGAGCTTTCCTGGCCACCTGAACCGATTGTGCCGATGGCCACGATTACGCCGCCATTGATGGTCATGGGGCCGTTGGAATCAAAAGCGTCGGCGTATGTACTTCTTCCGTAGATATAGCCGTTGTTAATAGTGATTGAACTTCCGGCGTTGAGAACGTCATCTGTGGAATTTATGACAAAATAACCATTATTAATTGTCAGATCTGATTTTGCCTCAATGCCTTCGGGACTGCAACTGCCGGATGCATTTTCATAAGGCACTACCGTGGTCGTAATGTTGATGATGCCGTTATTTACGATTACGTCCGGGTTGGGATCATCCGATGTATCTACTGTTGTCGCATCTTCATCAATATCCCATCCCGCGGTGATAGCCTTACCGGTGGAGTGGACGGTTATATGTCCTCCGTTGATTACAATATACCCTTTTCCAACACCTGAACCTTCTTTACCTTCAACCTTGATGCCCTTGCTTTCATCATCGGTTGTTGTCCCGGTGGCGTTGATCGTCAGATTGCCGTCATCGAAAATGAAAGCGTTAACCGAACGTACCGCATCTTTCGTGCCGACAGTCACATTGAGCGTTCCACCGTTAACCCGGATATAATCATTACTGAAGATACCGTGCTTGTAACTGCCTGTCACCGATATCGTTCCGTCACCGCTGAAGATCATGGCGCCTTTTCCGTAAACGGAAGCTTTCATTGTCAAAATGCGGTTGTCAGAATCAGCCAATGTATTGGCCGTTCCTGACGCTGAAACAATAAAAACTTTCTGCGATGATTCCAGATCAAGGGCGGGACCGTCTTCAGCTCTGATCTCTACCCCGTTAAGATAAAGCTGGTATTCACCGGAGCTGTTAACAGTGAGTGTTCCGTTTAATCCGCCGGTGAGGTTATATCTTACTTTCGCGGCAATAGTGGAAGTGACGGTTACACCGTAGGTTGAATTCCCGACTGTCACTCCGGTGACCGGCGTAACCGATCCCGACGAATAATCCAGAACTGAACCGCCGGAGAGCTGCGCAGTTTGGTTTGTAAAATCGATATTGATGGTGTAATCAAAGGTATTGTTCCCGACAATGTCTTCCGCCTTGTAATGAGCCGTATCCTGCGTGGCCGCGACTGAAACCGCGTATGGGGTATCACTGATGGCGGTCGGGATAGGACCGGTATCGGAAGGCGCTCCGGAACCTGAGCCGCTTGACGTTCCTCCGCCACCGCCACCGCAAGACCAACAGAATAAACAAATGACTAGCGCCAAAATGAAATTACGTTTCATAGATTTCTCCGGTAAACATTTATTCCGCTGTTTCTCAACGGGGAAAGCATAGAAATACCGAAAATGAATGTCAAGGATAAACTGGCAATTTTTTAAGCTGAATAAGGTATGAGAAAAGTTGTTGACATAAAATATCAATCGCATTATATTCACGCCCGCCTGAAAGCCCGCCGGCTGAATCAGCCGGGCGGACGGCAATTTTTTAACATATCCTGCTGGGGAATCGTTCAATGGTAGGACAACGGACTCTGACTCCGTTTATATAGGTTCGAATCCTGTTTCCCCAGCCATAAATTTTCAATAATTTCAATAAAACTTCTTCAAATAAGCGTACCGACAACGTACCGGTAAATCCCCTCTGCTCGTAGGTTCGAATCCTACCGGGCGTGTTCCATTTTGTTTAAATTAATTTTATCTTGACAATAGGACGTTCGTCCTATAAAATACTTCCTATGAAAAAAAGAACGGACATTAACGCTGTGGAACAAAAATTTGCCTCCTTTTTCAGGGAACAAAGAAGAATGCCCACCTATTCGGAAATGCTTCCGCTTTTAGGTGTCAGAGCCAAAAGCGCCGCCGAGTACTGGACAAAGAAGCTGCTGGCTGCGGGCGCTCTGGAAAAAGACGCCAAAGGTTTTTTAAAACCGGCCCGTTTGTCCCTTAGTCTTCCGCTGGTGGGCAGTGTGGCGGCGGGATTTCCATCGCCTGCGGAAGAAGAACTGCGGGATACGATTTCCTTCGACGAATATCTCGTCAACAACCGGACGTCGTCTTTCGTTCTGTCTGTTACCGGCGATTCCATGATCGGCGAAGGCATCAAGGAAAAGGACCTGGTGATCGTGGAACGGGGACGGGAACCGAAAAACGGCGACATCATTCTGGCGGAAGTGGACGGTCAATGGACGATGAAATATTTCCGCAAGAAAGGAAAGAAGGTGACACTGGAAGCAGCCAATCCGAAGTACCCGCCGATAATCCCGCAGGAAGAACTGCGCATTGCCGGAGTCATAACGGCGGTGGTGAGGAAATATCACAAATGAAGTTTTGCAGTGATTTGATATGAGGATCTTAAAAATGATTCAGCCTGAAATTAATCACACAACATCTTTCAAAGAAAAACCTGCGGCGGCAACCATTCCGGCAATAAGAGTCGTTATGCCGATGCCGACAACTGACAGCAAACCGAAGCTCCTTGATCAACTTAGCCAGGCAATGCGTTCGAGGCATTACAGCAGGAACACCGAATCCACTTATGTTCACTGGATCAAACGGTTTATCTTCTTCCATCATGTCCGACATCCGAAAGACATGGCCGAACCGGAAATTAATGCTTTCCTAACCCATCTGGCCGTCAAGGAAAATGTTAGTTCTTCAACACAAAATCAGGCCCTATGCGCAATTATTTTTCTCTACAAGTATGTTATAAACCGCAAGATTGGTGATTTAGGCGAGATCATCCGCGCAAGAAAGCCCGTGAGGTTGCCTGTTGTTATGACCAAGGACGAAGTTAAAGCCGTTTTGAGTAATCTGACGGGCGATAAATGGATTATCGCTTATCTTATGTATGGTGCGGGTCTCAGATTGATGGAATGTCTGCGTTTGAGAGTTCAAGATTTGGATTTCAGCAAAAACCAAATAATTGTTAGAAGCGGTAAAGGTGATAAAGATCGCATAACGATGTTTCCCGAATCGGTGAAAAAATCACTGATTGAATATTTAAACAAAGTCAAAAAAATTCATGAATCCGATGTCACCAATGGTTTTGGCCGTGTGCTCTTGCCTGATGCCTTGGCACGCAAGTATCCAAATGCCTCCAAAGAATGGCGTTGGCAGTGGGTTTTCCCTCAGGAAACTTTGTGGCAAAATAAAAAGACCGGCGAGCGTGGCCGACATCATATTGATGAATCTATTATTCAAAAATCAGTCAAAGATGCCGTGATAAAGGCCGGCATTGTAAAAAGAGCAACCTGCCATACTTTCCGTCATTCATTTGCAACACATTTGCTTGAGGATGGCTATGATATCAGGACGGTTCAAGAGCTCCTTGGACACAAAGATTTAAAAACAACGATGATTTATACCCATGTTCTCAATAAAGGACCATCTGCAGTGAGAAGTCCGGCGGATAATCTTTAGAAATGTATTTGGGATATTATGTGGATCGGCATAATATCCCAAATACAAAAGCAGAAATCATGTTGATTAATGTTTAATATTAAGCTATTAGGTTTAAAATTACAGATTTTTCAGCGGGGTATTATGCCGACAGTACGGTCGGTGTTTGTAATATTATAACCGATCCATATAAACAATGTTCGCCCGCCGCCTTTGGCGTCGAGCGAACGGAGCCGCGTCTGAAGGTCGCTTGCTCTACCGCCTGCGGCGGTCGAACAAGCGACTAGAACCGATCCCGTTACACGGGACAGCTCAGCCGC
>JAJFTS010000111.1 GCA_021372815.1 Deltaproteobacteria bacterium
CGCGTATAGAATTCTACAATTATCAAAATAATCATTATTCTTTAGATTTAAGGAGTGTTTATGTGGGAATATACAGATAAAGTCAAAGAGCACTTTCTTAATCCGCGCAATGTGGGCGAGATTGAAAATCCGCACGCGATAGCCGAAGTCGGGTCGCTTGCCTGGGGCGATGCTTTGATGCTGTCATTCAAACTGGATGAAAATATGCGCATCAAGGATGCCAAGTTCAAAACATTCGGCTGCGCCAGTGCCATTGCCTCGTCGTCTGCTCTGACGGAAATAATCAAAGGGATGACGGTTGATGAAGCGCTCCAAGTGACCAACCAGGATATTGCCCGGTATCTGGGCGGCCTGCCCGATGAAAAAATGCACTGCTCGGTGATGGGCCAGCAGGCGCTGGAAAAGGCGGTGGAAAACTACCGCGGCGCTCCGGCGCTGGAGGCAGGGGCAAAGATTATTTGTGAATGTTTCGGTGTGACGGATAAAGAAATCGAGCGGGCCATTCGTGAAAACAACCTGGCGACCGTGGAAGATGTGACCAATTATACCAAGGCCGGCGGCGGCTGCGGTAACTGCCGGGACGCCATTGCCCAGATCCTGGAGCGGGTGAAGGCGGAAGCGAAACCCGGGGGCAAGCCGAAGCTGACAAATCTTCAAAAAATAAGACTGATCGAGGAGACCATTGAACGGGAAATTCGGCCCTCGTTGAAGCACGACGGCGGTGATATCGAAATCATCGATATCATCGGCAATCGTGTGATCGTAGCCATGCGGGGCTCGTGCGCGACGTGCAAGGCTTCGAATATCACCCTGAAGGATTTTGTAGAGCACCGGCTCAGAGAGCTGGTTTCACCGGACATTACAGTTGAGGAGGCTTCCAAATGAAAACAATATATCTGGATAATAACGCAACAACCAAAGTTGCCGATGAAGTTCTGGAAGCAATGCTTCCCTACTTTAATCAGTTATACGGCAATCCATCGAGCATGCATACCTTCGGCGGTCAGGTCGGTCAGAGGATTCGTGACGCGCGCGAGCAGGTGGCGGCGCTGTTAGGAGCCTCTCCTGAAGAAATCGTTTTTACCAGTTGCGGTACGGAAAGCGATAATTCCGCCATTCGCTCGGCATTGCTGACCCGGCCGGACAAGAAACACATCGTGACCAGCCGCGTGGAGCACCCGGCCGTCCACGCCCTCTGTACGCACTTGAGCACGCAGGGATATAAAATCACGGAACTGCCTGTGGACAAAAGCGGCATTCTGGATCTGGAATACCTGGAAAAAAGTCTGACGCCGGATACCGCGATTGTCAGTCTCATGTGGGGGAACAATGAAACGGGCGTTATTTTTCCGGTGGAAGAGGCGGCAAAATTGGCTCATGAAAAAGGAATCCTTTTTCATACCGACGCGGTTCAGACCACCGGTAAAATTCCCATCAACATGAAAAATAATGTCATTGATATGTTGTCTATATCCGGCCACAAACTGCACGCTCCGAAAGGAATCGGCGTTCTCTATATCCGGCGCGGCACCAAATTTTCGCCTTTCCTGATCGGCGGTCATCAGGAAAAGGGACGACGCGGCGGGACGGAAAACACAGCCAGCATAATCGGTCTGGGCAAGGCCTGCGAGCTGGCTGCAAAAAACATGGAAAAGGAAAACACCCAAGTTAAGCGCCTGCGGGACAAACTGGAGCAGGCATTGTTAAAGAAGATTCCGCAAAGCCGCGTCAACGGCGATATTCAGAGCCGTCTGCCCAACACCACCAATATCAGCTTTGAATTTGTAGAAGGAGAAGCCATCCTGCTTTTGATGAATGAACTGGGCATCTGTGCGTCGTCCGGCTCAGCCTGCACGTCCGGCTCGCTGCAGCCATCGCATGTTTTGCGCGCGATGGGTGTGCCTTTTACGATGGCGCACGGTTCCATCCGATTCAGCCTGAGCGTTTACAATACGGAGGAAGAAGTGGATTTTGTCATTGATAAAATGCCGGCCATCATCGAACGGCTCAGGGGCATGTCTCCTTTTTGGAACAAAGCTGAACAGGCCTGTAGTACACAGTGAATAGTGAATGGTGGATAGTGAATAGCACATGCTAAATTAATAGGGAGGATCATACAATCAGATGAAGCGTTTAAAAAACGGCGATAAATGCAAAAAGGAACTCAAATCGGCAAAAAATTATCGCGACGAAGTGCCGGATGTTGTTGATCAGCTCGTTGCTTCGTGCAGCAGCGGCGGATGCTTCGATCACGTCAGCGCCGAACCGATTCCGCACCGGGAAGCGATTATCGATGTCCTGCACCGGCTGGCCTTAATTTTATATCCGGGATATTTTATCCGCACCCGTCTGGACTCGGTTAATCTGGAATATTATCTTGGTCAGCAGTTAACGGCTTTGTATGAAATCCTTTCTGAACAGATTATCCTGTCCATCAGGCATGACTGCATCCGCCATAATCGGCCCTGTGTTCATTGCGAACCGCTGGGGCATCAGTTAACCGTGGCGTTTCTCCGCAAACTTCCAGAATTGCGCACGATGCTGGCCAAGGATATCCGTGCCGCTCTGGAAGGCGATCCGGCGGCGAAAGGGTATGATGAAATCATTTTCAGCTATCCCGGCATCCGGGCTATCACGATTTACCGGATTGCGCATGAGCTTCACCATCTGGATGTTCCGCTCATTCCGCGGATTATGACGGAATATGCGCACGGCCGCACCGGTATCGACATCCATCCGGGAGCGCATATCGGCGAGAGTTTCTTTATTGATCACGGCACCGGTGTGGTTATCGGGGAAACATGCGAAATCGGCAACCGCGTACGCATTTATCAGGGTGTCACGCTGGGGGCAATTTCCCTGTCCAAGGCGGAAGTCAGGAAATTAAGATCCAAAAAGCGCCATCCGTCCATTGAAGACGATGTGATTATTTATGCCAACGCCACAATTCTGGGCGGCGAAACCGTTGTCGGAGCACGTTCCGTCATCGGCGGCAATGTCTGGCTGACGCATTCTGTTCCACCGGACACGGAGGTGTTCATCAAAAAGCAGGATCTGATTTTCGGTGCGAAGCAGTATAAAAAACAGGCGTCTAAACAAAAATTGCTCTAAATGGATAGGCTACACTGATTATTGAGCTACAAATGAAAAAATATGGATGAACGATTGTTTGCTGTTTTTGACATCAAAGAAATTGTTGACGATAACGGCGTGCCTCGCCTGCGCGATGGTGAGAAAGACGTTATCGGCGAGATATCGCTGAAAATTTATATCAACGGAACGGAATACGCCTCTCTGCTGTGCCTCAATCAACTGACGGAGGAACTAGCTATCGGATTCCTTTACAGCGAGGGCGTCATTGACTCCTTCCGGGACATCGCATCGATCAATTACAATGAACGTCTTTTTGCCGTCATGATTGATCTTGCCGCCGGAAAATCAGTTGATAAGTGTGAAAGTCTGCGCAGTGTCACGTCGGGATGCGGAAAATGCTTTACCTACATCAATCCCCTCAAACATGATAAATTTCTGCCGGTGCCGGATGCGGATAAATTCTCCCTTGCCGATATCCTGCGGGCCATGCGGAAGTTCGAACAGCGTTCCGAACTATACCGGTCCGTCGGCGGCGTTCATAGCGTTCTGTTTCACCAGGATAAATTTTCCGTTTTTAATGAGGATATCGGGCGGCACAACTGTTTCGACAAAATCGCAGGCGTACTCATTAGAAACGATAGAATGCATCTTATCAACACTGGGATGATGTTCGTGAGCGGCAGAGTGTCTTCGGAAATCATTACGAAGGTGATCAGGATGGGCGTTCCGGTTCTCGTTTCCAGATCAACACCCACGGCCGCAGCCGTTAACCTGGCCAGAGAATACAATGTCACGCTGCTGGGTTATGTAAGAAGCAATTCAGGATATGTCTATTCGGGAGAAAAACGTTTAGTATAAATATGGGAGTTTTATATGAAAAAAATATGCGGGAAAATTCTGGCCGTCAGTATCTCTGACAAAAAAGGCGAGAAAAAGAATAATATCAATTGCGGTCTGTTTCTGGAAAATCTGGGTCTCGAAAACGACGCCCATGCCGAAGCCAATATCCTCAGGCAGGTCAGCCTTCTGGCGAAGGAAAGCATTGAAAAAATCAGGGCCAAAGGCCTTGCCGTACAATATGGAGATTTCGCGGAAAATCTGACCACAGAGGGAATTGATCTGCCCTCCCTGCCTGTCGGTACCCGGCTGAAAATAGGGGATAAAGTCATCATGGAAGTCACGCAAATCGGCAAGGTCTGTCACAACCGGTGCAATATCTTTTACACCGTCGGGGACTGCGTCATGCCCCGGGA
>JAJFTS010000119.1 GCA_021372815.1 Deltaproteobacteria bacterium
CAGTTTCATGGCCTGATCGATATCTTCCGCACGGGCATCACCCCGGTCAATCATATCGGCCGCTTCATTATAGATAAGGCACAGGAAACGGTTAACGATAAAGCCCGGAATATCTTTGACGACAATAGGCGTTTTACCAAACTTTTTGCAGATCTCGACGGTCTTGTCGGCCGTGGCATCGCTGGTTTCTTTCCCCCGGATGACTTCCACCAGACGCATGGCTGGAACGGGACTGAAATAATGTGTGCCGATCACGCGGTCCGGATGCTTCGTAACGGCGGCAATGGACGTAATGCTGAGCGTCGATGTATTGCTGGCCAGGATGACCTGGGGAGGACAGAGGGCATCCAACTTTTGAAAGATTTCCTTTTTCAGATCAAACTTTTCAAAGACGGCCTCCACGACCATCGCCACGTCTTTGACGGCCACGGCCATGTCGGTTGTTCCGGAAAGACGCGACAAGATCGCGTCGCACTGGGTTTGATTCAGTTTGCCTTTTTCAACCTTCTTTCCAATAAATTTGCGAATATTGGCCATGCCCCGGTCCACAAATCCCTTCTCCGTATCCACCAGGCTCACCTGAAAACCCGCTTCCACGGCGACCTGGGCAATGCCCGACCCCATCGTTCCCGAACCGATGACGGTAATTTTTTCTGTCATAGTAAAATACCTCCTTGTAATGTATTTCTATTTATAAATAACCATAGGCCAGCCAGCCGCCGTCGATGTTGACGATGCTCCCGGTCATATAGGAAGATTCATCACCGGCCATGTATACGGCCAGCCCGGCGATATCCTCCACCTCACCGATTCTGCCTTGCGGTGTGCGCTTGATAATGGCCTCCAGCGAAATGGCGCCTTTGTCAATGACGTCCTGGACCAGCTCCGTTCGCACATATCCGGGAGCAATGGCGTTCACGCGAATCTTCCGGTCGGCCCATTCAATGGCCAGCACCTTGGTCAGTTCGTTAACCGCCGCTTTGCTGGCGCAATAGGCGGCGCGCTTCGGAGCGGCAAGAATCCCGTTCACCGATGAGATGTTGATAATGTTGCCGCCGCCCTGAGGGATCATGACGCGTGCCGCTGCCTGAGAAGCAAAGAAAACGCCGAACAAATCCGTTTCCAGCGCTGCGCGCCAATTTTCCGGTGAAATATCCTCGGAGGGGCCGCCCATGGTGATCCCGGCGTTGTTGACCAGCAGATCCAGACGGCCATACCGGTCAACGGTTTTTTTAACCAGATCATTGATGCTCTCAACTTTTCTGATATCGACCGAAACGGCCATAGCCTCGCCGCCGGATTTCTTGATTTCCTGGACAATATCCTCCAAAGCATTCAGCGAACGGCTGGCCAGAACAACCGAAGCTCCTTCTCTGGCAAATCTTATGGCAATGGCTTTGCCGATGCCCTTACTGGCGCCCGTAACAATGGCCACTTTATTTTTCAGTTTCATTTCATTCTCCTCGCCTGCGCTCCGCCAATTATTTTTTCGGAACGCAAATTTGCTTTTTCCTTAATGCAGGCGTCCCTCAATTCAACGGCCAACTCGCGTCCGGCGGACAGTTCCGGAGCGAAATTACGGATAAAGTCGATTTCATTATCCGTGGGGCGCTGTGTTTCCGACAGGTCGGCGGCCACTTTCAAATCCCACGGGATGTCTTTTTTTACAGCTTCGAGTTTGACACCGGGATGAATCTGGGCAAGATATATCTCCTTGGTTACAGGATCGAACCGGAAAATGCCTTTGGTGCTGATCAATGCCGACGGACCCGACCCCTTGGGGAACAAGCCTGTTTTGTCCCGGCTGTCGCCTCCCTCGAGGTAACCGGGAGAGGTGAAATAATCCAGTTTATTGACGAACGTTCCGCCCCGCATGGTGAGGACAGTTCTTTTCGAATAGGCGATAAAATCAGCGGCACCGCCGGATCCCGGTAAACGTATAGTTGGTTTTTCATAGTCGCCGATTGCGGTGGTGTTGAGGTTCCCGTATTTATCCACTTGCCCCACTCCGAGAAAACAGACGTCAACAAAACCACGATAGGTAACGGTAAAGGCGGAAAAAAGATCCGTGGAAAAAGAAAATCCGCGACAGGAGTGTGCGTCGGCAATATTGTTCAGGGATAAAAGAGGACGGATATCCACAATGCCCGATTCCATCATCAGGGTTGCGTGCGGCGCGAACAACGCTTTCGCCAGGGCTCCCGCCGTCATGGGCACACCAACGCCCAGAACCACGTTTTCATAATCGTTAATTTCCCTGGCCACAGCAATAGCCAGCAGTTCATCCAAGGTATAGGGTTTACTCATATGTTTTCCCTCTTTCTTTCAATAACGTTTCCAGTTGCGGAAGGGTTACGCCCATGCTTCTCTCTTTACCGTCCTGATTCCAGTGGGAGGTAAAGGCCGACCCGTAATTGGCGGGAGCGGAATAAAAGGGCTTGGCCCGCAGTTCATCCAGCGCGGCGCTGCCGAATTTCCGGATATAGTGATCAATGTAAGCGGCGCGGTCCGGACAACTATAAACCCATTCGTCCATCCAGGCGGCGAGTCCGTCAGCCGTGGCCGCAGCAGAGGAAAACAGGCCATTATACATAAAATTATCCACATTATAGTATCCCAGCACTTCCGTGGGATGGGCGCCCCAGGGCACCTCGATGACTGCGTTGACGCGATAGGCCGGAATGATTGTCAGATGAGGGCTTGATTCAATGATTTCGTGATCGACAATCTCCTCACAGGAGACAATGATTTTTTTGCTGGACAACGCCGCGGAAGCCACACTGCCCATCGCCCCCCAATATTGCGCGTTGCCGTATATATCAGCCCGCTGAACATGGATGATACACACATCCGGCGTCGCCGCCGGCACCGTGACGATGTCCTTTCCCGTGTAGGGACACTTGATCACCCGGAATTTGTTTTCGCCCATGAATCCCCGCTTCCGGAAGATATCCGTCACCATGACGCCTTCCAAAACCGGTAGAAAGGAAAAACCATGCATGCCGGCTACCAGTCGCGCATTATATTCAAAGTTAGTATAATCTTCAATTTCGAGTGTTCCTGCATTCAGGGATCGCTCCACGGCGGAACCACCCTTCTTCCCGCCGGAACGCATGACATAGGTTGTAACCAGCCGATGAACACATCCGCCGGCGACAAGAACCTCAACATCAAAGATGCCGGATTGAGAATACAGGGTGAAGCCTTTTTTGCCTTGTCTGGTAATCTCATAAACAAGCTCGGCGCAGCTTCCGACGGTATAATTGCCAATCACCAGTTCGTCGTCGTCATGGACAAATTTTTCAACTGCTTCTTTGGCGCTCATGACTTTACCGTTTATTTCTCCCATATTAACGTCCTCGCTTTTTTATCAACTTAAAACTTAAATCGGATTCCTCCTTTCCGTCTGATGAGGGATGACCCCTTTCATCAACATCGGTGTCCGGGGTCATCTCATAAGGAAAGGAGGGAATTATTACTTTAAAACATAAAAGTTATCGATGCATCCCGGAGTCATAAGGCATTCCGGGATGCATCGGGTAAGTACTTTGTCGATGTTACTTCATCTTGCAGCCGGTTTCCGCTAACGGCACTTCCACGGACTTCGCGGTTGCCATGCCCCGGGGTGTCTCGAAAGCATGCTTGAAATATTTGTTCTTGGCCACAATTTCAGTGTACCAATAAGGCACCTGTCCCTGATGATCGCCGGCCCTCATCGTCCATACGCCGGCAGGGCCGTCAAAAGAAAGGCCTTCCCACGCTTTAATAACGGCTGCTATATCCGTTGACCCGGCTTTTTTAACGGCTTCGGCCCAGAACATCGTAGCCGTATAAGCTTTACCGGCACAGTATGACGGCCAGCGCTTCTTTTCTTTGTAAAACTTTGCCACAAATACTTCATTCTTTTTTGTAGGCATGGAAATGGTCCAGATTTCCGCGCCCATACTGCCAATAATGAGACTGTCGTTGCCCAGCCCCTGGATGGTCACTTCATCATTGATGTAGTAATCGAATATTTTCTGCTTCATTCCCATGGGACGCCCCTGCTTGAGAAGCAGCGTGAGGTCATTGCCCCAGTTAGGCGTGAAGATGGCATCCGGTTTTGCCGCAATGATCTGACTGACATAAGGGGCAAAATCCTTGGTGCCGGCCGGGTGATAAAGTTCACACACGATTTTTGTGGAAGGGCTGATCTGGGCGATTCTTTTCTTGAAGGCCGACAATGCTTCATGACCGAAGGAATAATCCTGGCCAATAATAGCGATCTTCTTGTAACCCATTTTCACGACCAGCTGCGCCAGAGCGAAAGAACGGCCGTCGGTGCTGCCTCCGGGACGGAAGAAATTCTTGTTACACTTTTCGCCGGTCATGCTGGCGGCATCCATTCCGTAGGTGTACATAATCGCATTTTGTTTTTCCGCCAGCTGGGCCATGGCCGCACCTACCGAGCTTCCCGTGCCGCCGCAAAAGAACTTCACACCGTCTTTCAGGATCAGGCTTTGAGCTTTACGTGTTGCCACATCCGGTTTCAGTTCCGAATCAATCGGAACAACTTCCACTTTCTTGCCCAGAAGACCGCCGCTCTCATTGATTACTTGAGCGGCGTACAACACGCCGTCAAGATAACGTTCGCCGATATCCTTGAACGTTCCCGACAGGGGTTCCGTAACCCCGAGCTTAATGGTGCCTTCAGCCGCTACTGAGAAGGCGGGCAGCGACAGCATTAAGACCATGGATAAAAAACACAAACCATAAACAAGCTTTTTTCTCATAAAAACCTCCCATACTTTCTGTTGTTCATTTCTTTCTCACGCTTATTAAACGCATAAAAGCAGTGACTCAGCATTACGCGCAACGCAGCAATTCTCCCCCCGTAAAAAACAGGGGAATTGCAAAGTTGTTATACCTCCAGATAATTTTTTCTTATCTCTTCAGCCGCCAGAAGTTCTTCCGTGTTTCCCGCAAAAACAATCTGCCCCTTGCTCATAATATAGTAGCGGTCCGCAACCTTGATGGCCGCCTTGAAATTCTGTTCCACCATCAGGACTGTTACGCCTGATTTTCGAACGGTTGCCAGCATATCCAGCACGTCTTTTACGATCAGAGGGGCCAATCCTTCCGTTGGTTCGTCCACCAGAATAACGCGGGGGTTCCCCATCAGCGTCCTCACCACGGTGAGCATCTGCTGTTCGCCGCCGGAAAGATGACTGCCTTTGTTATTTTTCCTTTCCTCCAGTCTGGGGAATAGTTTATAAACCCGTTCGACGGTCCAGCCTCCTTCCCCGATATTTTCCTTCTTCCCGTTTTTGATACCCATCAGGAGATTCTCATGAACGGTGAGACTACGGAAAATCCGCCGGTCTTCGGGAACATAGCCGACGCCCAGGCGGGCGATTTCATAGGGCGCAAGGCCTACCAGTTCCCGATCATGGAATCGAATGCTGCCCTGCTCAGGCTTTACGACACCCATAATGCTCTTTAATGTGGTGGATTTGCCGACGCCGTTTCTCCCCAGGAGACAAACGAGTTCCCCTTCTTTTAAATCCAGAGAAACACCATGCAAAATATGGCTCTTACCGTAGTAGCTGTGAATATCTCTTATTTCTAACATGTTTATCCTTCCCCCAGATAGGCGTCCTTGACGCGCTGGTCATTGCGAATTTTTTCCGGCGTATCGGAGACGAGAATCGTCCCGTAATGAAGAACGGAAATAATATTGGCAAGCGAAAAAACGACTTCCATGTCATGCTCGATGATAATCAGCGTGTGGCCTGCTGTTACCTTATCAATCATTTGGATAGCCTGATTCGTTTCTTCACGCGTCATGCCTGCGGTAGGCTCGTCCAGGAGAATCAGTTCCGGATCCGTGGAGAGGGTAATGGCGATTTCCAGCGCTCTCTGCTGGCCGTAAGACAGGGAACTGGCGGGTTGATCCTTGACATCTACGAGTCCGACATCTTCCAGGATGGACTCTACTTTTTCACAGATATTCCGGTCATGATCGGGCATTTTGAAGAAATTGTACCGCAATCCATGATGGGAGCGAACTCCGGCGAGAACATTGTAGAAGACGCTCAATTCCTGGAAGACGTTGGTGATCTGGAATGAACGAGCCAAACCGTAGTGGTTCAGGACGTTAGGAGGCTTTCCGGATATATCTTTTCCCTTGAAAAGGATGGCCCCGGATGAAGGTTTGAACTTGCCGCTGATAATATTGAGCAGTGTTGTTTTCCCGGCTCCGTTCGGGCCGATCACGGCATGACGTTCTTTTTCTGTGACCTTGAACTCAACGCCCGTCAGGACCTTCAAACCCGAAAAGTCCTTGTGAATATTCTGGATATGGAGATAATCGCTCATGGTTTCACACTTCCTCTGCCGTGGCGGATTTGCCGCCGTTATTGTCTTTCTTTTCAAAAAACCGTTGCCATACATTCATAATGACGTCAGACAAACCGCCGGGAACATACAGAACCATCAAGACAAAGATGACTCCGATAACCAGCGGCCAACGATCCGTGATATTACTAAGGTAGTTCTGGAGAATAATATAAACGAAGACGCCCAGCAGGGGTCCCCAAAATTTCTTCGTTCCTCCAACAAAGACCATGAGCAGAACCGCCGTCGTCATATCGGGACTGATTGCCGAAATGGAAACAAACTGGAAATGGAGCGTGTAGAAAACGCCCGCAAGGCCGGCCAGAGCTCCGGTAAAGGTGAAGAGGATAAGCCTGCTGATATTCGTGTTGAATCCCAGAAATTTCATCCGTTCCTCGTTCTCACGCATCAGCAGAACCGTCTTGCCCATGGCCGTATGCGTAAAATACCAGCAGAAAACAATCGCCGCGCCCATGATCACCAGGGTCAGATAATAAAAGTTTGTCAGACTGTCCAGCGGAATGGATGTAAACCCCAGATCAAGACCCGGTCGGGTAATGCTGAGTCCGTCGTCACCACCCGTAACGGAGTGCCATTTGGTCGCTATGGCATAAAAGAGAGCATTAAAGGCCAGTGTCAGCAGGGCAAAATAGGACCCTTTATGCCGTAAAAGCAGACCGCCGATGATAAAGCCGACGATTACGGCTGCTCCGACACCGATCAATATGACGTTCCACAGGGACAAACCTGGAATATGAATGATCGCTATGGCCGTCACGAAGGCGCTCAAACCGAAGAACATCGCATGACCGAAAGACAGGAGCCCGGCGTAACCAAGAAGAAGATTGTAACTGACGGCAAAGAGCGCAAAAATGATAATTTCAGTCAACATGTTCAAATGGTACTGTTTGAGGATAACGGGCATAAAAATCCCCAACAGAAATAATGCGATAATAGTGATGAGGGGCATGATTTTCTGTTTCATTATTGTTCCTCCCCGAATAGCCCCGAAGGCTTAACAACTAAAACAATAGCCATGAGCAGGTAAACAAGGGCCACCGACAACTTGGGGATCAGAAGAACGCCAAAGGACTGGAGCTGGCCGATGAGCAGGGAAGCGACAATAGCGCCGCCCAGACTTCCAAAACCGCCTACGACGATCACAACAAACGCATCGATCAGAATTTCCTGGGCCATACCCGGGAAAGTGGAAAGAAGCGGTCCCGCGATTACACCGGCAAATCCTGATAGCGCCGTACCGAAGGCAAAAACGCCCATCAACACGAGAGGCACGTTCACCCCAAGGGTGTTGGTCATTTCGCTGTCGTTGACCGACGCCCGGAGGATAATGCCCAGACGGGTCTTGTAAAGGATAAGGGCCATGACCCCTCCGACCAAAACAGCGCAGAGGAAAATGAAGATGCGGTATATCGGATAAATGAACCCAAAAATCGTGATGGTTCCGCTGAGGAACCCGGTGATGTTGACGGCCAGTGGATAATTACCCCAATACCATTTAACCAGTTCCGTGACAATATAGGCCAAACCGAAAGTCAAGAGAAGTTCGCCAAGATGGCCGTATTTGTGCACACGCCGCAGGAGAAAGCGCTCGATTAGTGCACCGATGACGAAGAGGATCAGGGGGCACAGGATCAGGGCCATCCAGAATTGGCCGGTCAACTGCATGATGATGGTATACGAAAGATAGGCACCTAGCATGTACATGGCCGCATGGGCAAAGTTCAGGACGTTCATCATCCCGAAAATAAGGGTGAGGCCTGCCGAGACCAGAAAAAGAAGACCTGCATAGGCCAGACCGTGGAGAAAAAAGACGGGAATGTCGCTCATGTATTTTTTCCTTTCTTTTACAGTCGCCGTTAAAGTAAGAATCCTGTTTCCCACGCTTGCGGAGAACTGCGTTATGGTTTTTTATCTGCTGTCCGGGTTGAAAATAACCATGAAGCATTTGACCGCCGTATTCCCCGCAGACTCTCCAAAATGGGGGATATTGGAGTCAAAGTAAACACAGTCACCTTCTTCGGCTATTAATTCTTCCGCGCCATGATGAAATTTCATTGTTCCTTCCAGAACAAAGAGGAGCTCCTGTCCTTCATGCTGATAATGAATTTGCTTTTTTGGATGAACCGGAAGCGACAAAACAAAAGGATCCATCATCTTATTTTTAAATTTATGAGCTACAGCTTCATAGGAATAGCCGGTGCTTGTTCCGGTTCTTGTGATCAGGGGTCTTTCGTTCTTTTTAACGAGACAGATGGGCGCGTCCGGACTATCTTCGCCGAGGAGAGTGGAAATGCTGACGCCGAGAGCGCGCGCGATAATGCCCAGCGTGGAAACCGGAGGAGCTTTTTGAGATGTTTCGACTTTGGACAGATAACCTTTTGTGAAACCTGTCCAAGTGGCAAGATTCTCCAGCGTGATCCTTTTTCCATTGCGCAGGGACTTGATTCTTCTTCCGATATCCGCTTCATTGATGATGGGTTGTTGTTTCATATCAGAAAACCTTCACCTTTCAGAAATCAGGAACGCCAGTAATCATTTGACGAAAGAAAAATCTTAAAATCAATCTCATTTCGTCGTTATCTGTTGGGAAACTTTTATTTCATAATAGCATACTTTTGTCAATAGGAGATCTTCATATAAGTTAATTAAAAAAATATTATAAAAGATATTGAAAACTTACATCAGAAGATAATTCGGCAAACAGAAGAATAATTTTTTCTTTGAGGAAACTAATGTTTCCTGGTTTTGCGGCGACGATAGTAGCGCAACGGAATCACGATGACGAAAAAGGGGATCATGTACATGGCGGCGACCAGCGGTTCGATGGGACCGAAAAACTCGGATGAGAAAACAATCACCAGCACGTTATTGATATTGCCCAGCATGACGGCACCCGCCAGTTGATTTTCCAGTGAACCTTTACGGAAGAAAAGAATCCCGACGATGCAGTAAATTGCCGCCAGGATAAAGACGACGATTGTCGCCATAATAATCACCATGGACTCTTTTTTAAAAAACGATGCGTAGCGATAGAACACGCCTAAATTGATCAGCGCGAACATGAAAAGCGAAACAGGAAACTGAATTTTCAGAATCGGCGCGACAAGCTTCGGTGTCAGATACCGGATGATCTCCACGATGGCAATGGGAATAAAAATCACCACCGCCAGCATCTTGAGCATAGCCAGAAAAGAGATCGCCACTTCTTTGGCAACGACAACCTTGATGAGCGCCGGCAGTGTAAACGGTGCGAGCGCCGATGTAATCACAACAAACACCAGGACCAGCGAGCTGTTGCCTTTGACCATATTCGAAATCATCGGCGAAACCACACCGCTGGAAACACCCGTCAAAAGCAACGCAGACAAGGCGTATTGGGGCGCGATAAAATAAATAATGACCGGCAGAATGGCGAGCTTGAGCACGGTAAATCCTAGAATCTCCCGGCTGTGTCCTTTGAGCACCTTCCAGACATCCGCCAGATCAATGGACAGATAGCTCAGAAAAAAATTGATCATCAGGCAATAGAAAGGCAAGGCCTGAAACCGCGCGCCGAAGTCGGGGAAAACAATGGCCGCGGCCATGGAAGCAATGACGACGATGACCAAAACAATATCATTCAGACGAAACAGTGTTTTCATGGACATGAAATACCAGATAGCGCTTATCTTATCAAGATCTTTAACATTTGTAACATATTGACTTGCGGTCAAATTTTACTTACAATGCGCTCGCTCGAAAGTATATATTATACCGGGCATAAGGAAGGAGAACCAAAGTTATGGCATCAAATTTTTTGTATTCCACCCGTGAGCACAAGTTTATTTTAAAAGAATGGCTCGACATGTCCAAGGTCTTTGAGGTTGGACGCTTCAAAGGAGGCTATACGGTTGACGATATCGATTCCATCCTGGAAAACGCGATGAAAATAGCCAAGGAAGCAGTGGCGCCCACCAACGAAGACGGCGACACCATTCACGCCGTGTATAAGAATGGCAAGGTCACCACCCCCGAATCTTTCAAGAAGCCTTACTGGACGGTTCAGGAAAACGGTCTCGGCTCCAGCAATGCCGATCGCAGTGACCCCAGTTCTCTGCCTTTGTGCCTGATGGGCGCGACCAATGAATACCTGGCCGCCGCCAATGCCGCATCCGGTCCTTACGTCATGGCTACTACCGGCGCATCCGGCCTGATTCGTGACTTCGGCAGCGAAAAAGTCAAGAACATCTTCCTGCCTAAAATGTTTTCCGGCCAATGGGCGGGCACGATGGACCTGACGGAACCCAACAGTGGTTCGGACGTGGGCGACCTCGTGACCAAGGCCACCCCCACCGGTGAACCGGGCATTTACAACATTGTCGGCACCAAATGCTTCATCACCGGCGGCGATCAGGACATCACCGAAAACATCATTCACCTGACGCTGGCCCGCATCGAGGGCTGTGCTCCGGGCACAAAAGGCATCTCCCTGTTCGTCGTTCCCAAATTCTGGCATACCGAAAATGGCGAAAAAGGCGAGTTCAACGATGTAAACTGCGGCGGCGTCGAACACAAGCTGGGTCTCCGGGGATCGGCTACCAGCATTATTAATTTTGGCGAAGAAGGCAAGTGCCGCGGCTATCTGCTGGGCGAACCTCCCGTAGACGGCAAGGGCGCGGGAATGGCCCAGATGTTCAATATGATGAACGAAGAACGCACCGTCACAGGGCTGGCTGCGCTGGCGGCCGCCACGGTTTCTTACAACAATGCGGCAATGTATGCCGCCGGGCGTATCCAGGGGCGTCAGATCACCAATCCCAAAGCAGGCCGTGTCCCCATTATCAATCATGAAGATGTGCGCCGCATGCTGATGTATCAAAAGTCCATCACCGAGGCCAGCCGGGCCATGATTGAGATGTCTTACTATTGCATGGATATCGCGGAAAACACCGACGACGAAGCCGAACGAAAGCGCGCCAAGGCTTTTGTGGAGGTCAACATACCGATCGTCAAGGCCTGGTGTTCGGATCTGGCGTTCCTCAGCATCTCCGAGGCCATGCAATGTTACGGCGGTTATGGATTCTCCGAGGATTACCCGATCGCGCAGCAGCTTCGCGACAGCCGGATCTACCCCATCTGGGAAGGCACGAACTTCATCCAGTCCATGGACCTCATCGGCCGCAAGTGGATGATGGCCGGAGGACAGGTTTTTGCTTTGTGGTTTGCGGAACTGGAAAAATTCGCGGCAGACAACAAAGACAATCAAGCTGTGGCCGCAGAAGTGGCTCTATTGGCTGAAGCGCTGGGCCAGTACAAGGAAATTCAAACAACAATGGCCGGCTACCTGGGCCAGGGCAAGTTCGGCATGATCGGTTTCTTTGCGACACGAATTCTTCACGCAACCGGCTACATTTACGGCGCCAAACTGCTTTTGGAACACGCCCTCATCGCCCTGAAAAAGATTGACGCGATTGGCAAAGAGCATTTTGAATATCCATATTACGCGGGCAAAGTGGCTTCGGCTAAATTCTTCGCCCACAATATTCTTCCCAATGTCGGCATGATCCTGCGGGTCATCAAGGAAGGCGACAATTCGGTCATGGAAATCCCCGAAGCGTCCTACATGCTGGAATAACACATCTTTCTCCGGGGCGGGGGCAAACAAACTTCCGCCCCACTTCATGTATATTTTTTGTATCCTTTTTAATTCTCCTTTCGTCTAATCAGGCAAGAAGTTAATTTTTGTAACAAAAGGAGAAAAAAATGGAAAAAATTCAGGACAGTCCCTTATCCAATCAGGAAAAAGTTCTCATCGGGATGGGCGCAGCCATGGGTGCGGGTTGCCGGACATGTGCCGATAAGCTTTATGAAGCGGCGACATCGCTGGATATCCCGAAAGGCGAAATGCTCAAAGCTTTTCTTCTGGGACTTGAGGCCAAAGCCCAAGCTGTTAAAACCATGCAGGATAAAGTTAAGGCGCTGATGGATGGAAATGCAGGCGACACTAAAGAATTTTCACCTAAACTCGCCACCATGATACGTATGGCTTCTTTTACTGCCGCCAACTCCGCACCGGATTACCTGGCTGAAATCAGGCAGGCCTTGTCTAAAGAAATAACCGATGAGCAAGTACAACTTTGCGTTGCCACGGCCAAAATGGTGCGAACACATGCCATGGGTTTTTCCGATAAGGAAATCTCGGACAAAATCAGCGGCTCTGAGCCGAATGTCCAAGGCGCCGGCGACTGCGGCTGCGGTTCTGCAAACAAGCAAAATTCAACCGGATGTTGCGGGTGACAAGTTGCTTGCAGAAGGAGTATGGGCATAGTAAAATGATCACAAATCCGGTAAATCCAAAGACAATTTCTTCCAAAAGGATGGCAATGGTCAAACAGGAATTGGACTTTAATAATATACACGATACTTACGCACCACGGATCAAACTTTATCTGGGGAAACTTGCCGGCAGCGATGAAGCGGACGATCTGACTCAGGAAACTTTCACCAGAGTCAGCCAGTCTCTGAATAATTTTCGGGGTCAATCCAGCCTCTCAACCTGGATCTATAAAATCGCCACGAACACCGCCATAGATGGAATGCGAAAAAAGAAACGCAACAAATCTGATCTTGCTGAAGACACATTGGAGGATGTGGAAGATAAAGATATCTGGACCGGGGAAAGACGTGCTCCTGATGATCATGTCATCCGCAGGGAAATGAACGACTGCATTCGTAACGTGGTTTTCAAGCTTCCCGAAACGTTTCGAACGGTCATCGTGCTGAGCGATTTTGAAGGTTTAAAAAATGAGGATATTGCCATCATACTGGGACTCAAGCTGGAAGCGGTCAAGATGAGACTGCACAGGGCAAGGTTAAAATTAAAAGAGGAACTCTCGAAACAATGCATCCTGTATCGAGACGAGTACAATGAATTTGCCTGTGAGCAGAAAAACGATTCGCTAGTGGGAAAAGATCAGATCATTTCTTTGGTTAAAAACAAATAGATAGCGATACTTGTCCACCGGCGGTTAATTGTTTACGCCGTGATTTCTTCTTTTGCCCCGATAGCGAAGGGCTGCTTGTTTGCGGATGATCAACGCATAGATAATCAGGTTTACCACAATGACCACGCCGCCTAAGATATATTGGATAGATACGGTAAGATGAGCAGGATAAATTACCGGAATAAGATATTGCACGATAAAATCACCGCTGTATGCGCTTTCGCCGCCCAGCAGGCGCAGTCGATTTTCCAGAGGCGTCAGCGGACAAATCCAGCCGGCAAATTCAATTACAGTTCCCCAGAGAGCCGCGGGCAGATGTAACCAGGCTAACCAAGGCCAGCGTAGAACAAACAAACCGCCTGCTACAACAAAGGCTATGAACAAAAAATGGATGACAATGACCGCATCGGCAAGTAGCGAATACAAGTTGCCTCCCAAGAAGCCTCTGTATAGAACCTGAATTCCACTGAATCAACCACCTCGCAGCAAGCTGTCGAGGTATCAAATGAACGTTATTATATCGCAGCAAGCTACGGAGAATTAACGCTCGTCCCGCAGCAGTGGGATTAAAAAAGGGCTGACTTATTTCGTCAGCCCTTTTGACATATCCTGCAATTAAAATTTGAAGCTCAGGCCCACCTTGAATGCGGAAGCGTCAATCTGAACATCCGTATCGTCGTAGTAATCGTATTCGTCTCCGGATTTGAAGAAATAATAAAAGGAGTATTCTGCCCGGACAAGAAGATTCTTCGTAATGGCAAACTCAAAACCGATTCCGGGGGTAAAACCGAAATATCCATTGTCGCTGCCATATTCTCTGCCCGTGGATAAATGCTTCATGTAAGTTTCCGCACCACCATAAGCCCAGCCTATCGTAACATAGGGTAAAAAGCGGTCTAACGCATAACCAAACCGCCCGTGCGTTGAACCGATCCAGTTAACATCCGTATGACAGGAATAACTCGAGTTGGGACAGATCGATGAGCCGTCAACACGGCCAAAATTCATTTCCGTTTCGATGCCGACGACTAGCTTAAAGGGTGTCTGGTAATTATAGCCGATGAAAAATCCTCCCATCCCCCCGTCGATATTATGGTCAAGCCGACTACCGCTATAGTGACTTTCCCATTCACTGTCGCCGGTAAGATAACTTCCCTGCAAACCAAAGTACAAACCGGTCCAGTTATAGGGTTTGTATGATTGATTCTGGGCCAACGCGTTTGTCGAAACCACCATGACTGTACACAAAATAATCGAAAAAAGAATTCTTTTCATTTTCTTGTCCTCCTTTTCCCTGACGGATAATATACCGCCATTATGACTTTGTTTCAATGAAAAACAGAGCCATAATGCCGCTTAATCGATCGCACCGCTTTTTTTCAAAAGTCCGGCAACGGACTCGGCCAGACGGCGGTATCCGGCTGCATTAGGATGAATTAAATCCGACTTCAGAGAATTATCGGCCAGGATGGAGGATAATGTTTTTTCTTCAAGAGGAACGTTCAGTTCTTTGGCAATGTCGCGATAGAGAGGCGCAGGCGTTACGGACAGCCCGAGGGACGGCACTGCAATCAGAACAGCAGCCGCGCCTTTTTGCCTGGACAGACTGACCATTGCCCGGATGTTGTCGGCAACCTGTTTGCGGTTCAACCGCCGAATATGGTCGTTGCCGCCGTGGCAGATAACGATTATTACCGGCTTTTCCTGATCCAGAACTTTCGCGAGGCGGGAAAGGCCTTCGGCTGTAACTTCTCCCGGAACACCGGCATTCACCACCCGCCTGCCGATAATTTTTTCCAGAACCGCAGGATAACTCTCCAGCGCTTCGGCCCCGGTGCCGAAAGTGATGCTGTCGCCAAAGGCGACAACGACATCATCTTTGCTAAGAACAGGCAATCGGGCCGGCGCCGAACAGGCGGCCAGAATGAGACTTGTCAGAATCGCCAGTAATGGAAAGATGACTTTCAGATATCTTTTCACGCTCATACATGACCTCCGGCAACATAACTATCCGCGGGCATCATGCTGCTCCGATTAATTCCATTAATAAACGATTATGAATGCCTGTCAAGAAAAGACTTTTTTCAAAATGCCATTTTTCATATGAATGTTTTTATGCTACATATTTAACCACTGCCTGTACAAAGAGGAATCGGAAATGTTTGACTGGTTCACAAAACGCCGACGCCAGAAACTCACTGAAGTGCCATTTCCTTCCGACTGGGAAAATATGATTCGTCGCAACATGGTTCATTATGGCATGCTGGATGATGATGAACGCAGGCGTCTGCGTGGGCTGATCCAGATCTTCATTGTCGAAAAATCATGGGAGGGCTGCGGAGGGCTGGAACTCACGGATGAAATCCGCGTCACGATTTCCGCCGGAGCCTGCCTTCTTATTTTGAACCTTCCCCACAACACTTACGAAAACGTCGAAACGATTATCGTCTATCCTTCCGACGTAGTAGTACCCGAGCGCAAGCTTGGCTTTTTTGAAACCGCGCTGGCTCCCCTGGAGCCCGCCACCCCCGTTTCCGGTCAGGCCTTTGAACAGGGACCGGTGATTCTGGTCTGGGATGCGATTCTGGAAAGCGTCCGTCATCAAGGTTCAGGCTACAACGTGGTGTATCACGAATTCGCCCATAAACTTGACATGCAGGACGGCGTGGCGGACGGCACCCCGAGGCTTCGCGACCGCGCGGAATACCGCGACTGGGTCAAGACCTGTTCCCGCGAATACCTGCGACTGCTCAAGGATGTGGAAAAAGGCAAACGAACTTTTCTCGACGAATACGGCGCGACGGATGAAGCGGAATTTTTCGCAGTGGCTACGGAGCACTTTTTTGATCAGCCGCAGCAAATGATCAAATACGCGCCTGAGCTTTACCGCGTTTTGAAAGAATACTATTGCCAGGACCCGGCAAGGCGCATGGAAAGAAATTTATGTGCCGGTCAACAGGGCTGAAACTCTCTTTTATGCATATGGGAATAAAACTATCAACCACCTCGCAGCAAGCTGTCGAGGTATGCAAGGAATGTCATTATATCGCAGCAAGCTACGGAGTATCAACACTCGTCCCGCTTAAGCGGGATTGAATTTAAGAACCAGGTGGATTAATCTTGAGTATAAAAAAACAACGCCGATGTTTTTTCCAAAGATGGGGCATATTTTCAAAAGGCAGAAAGGCATATTATGATTGACTATATCAAACGCCATGAACACTATATTGAGGAGATGCTGAAGACAAATCCGGGCCAGGAGGCAATCCGCGAGCTTCTTGCCTATCATGAAAAACAGATTTCATGGATACAACATGAACGGCTGGCCCATCTGATCACCATGATGTTTGTCAGCCTCTTCTTCCTGCTTTCATTTGGATTCACCCTTGTCCATCCATCTTTGCCGTGTGCGATGCTCACGGCGCTGCTCCTGATCCTGACGGTTGCCTACATTTTCCACTATTACCGGCTTGAAAACAACGTGCAGCGATGGTATTCATTATCCAACCAAATCAGGCTGGACCTACTTCAGCTAAAATGAAAAATAATTTATCTCAATAATTGTAACAACTTTCAAAATATGCTACTAAACTTTTTACAGGAGACGCCTCGTGAAAATTGGTCCCCAACAGATCAAGTTAATAATGAAAGAGCTCTCAACCGGAAGAAATGCTTTATTTCTGCTATTTGCCACGGTCGCTTTCATGATGGCCTTTGCGCCGATCAAAGCCTTCTATGCAACGGAGATGGGCGGATATTACACACATATCGTACTCATCCCCCTGGTCAGCCTTTACCTGCTGTACTTGAAACGCACAGAAATACTGGCCAATCCAAAATATTCATTAACCAGTGGTCTGCCGGTCCTGATCGCCGCTGTCGTGCTTTTCATCGGCGGTTGGATGCTGTGCACTGATTTTGATAAAAACAATTTTGCTTCGCTGATTGCTTTATCGGTCGTCATATTCGTCAACGGCGCGTTTATCCTGATCTATGGATTACAGGCCTATCGGGCATGTCTTTTCCCTCTTTTATTCCTGATCTTTATTATTCCGGCGCCTACCGTCATCATGAATGGCATGATCCACGTTTTGCAGGTCGGTTCCACGGAATTCACGAACCTGCTGTTTATGGCTTCCGGCGTTCCGTTTGTCCGGGATGGCTTCGTTTTTCAGTTGCCGAATCTCAGCGTGGAAGTCGCCAGGCAATGCAGCGGCATTCGATCGGCTATGGCAATTTTTATCGTCGCGATTCTTGCCGGCTATTTGTTTCTGAAATCAACCTGGAAAATCATTTTTCTGGCAGTTTGCGCCGTGTTGATTGCCATGTTGAAAAACGGCATTCGCATACTCACCCTGTCCTTGCTGAGCAATTATGTTAATCCGCAGATTCTGCAAAGCTCTCTGCACCGGGAAGGCGGCATACCTTTTTTCATTGTGGCGCTGGTTTTACTGGCGCCGATATTGTTCTTTTTGATCAGATTGGAAAAGAAGAAAGTAGTGAATCGTGCATAGTGAATTGTGGATGGTGGATAGGCACTATCAACCCGTTATCCGTTACCATCCACTATACACTATTCACTATCCACCAATTGAGGTTGCGGAAAAATGAATTTCAGCACTGTTCTGGCATTTATGACTGCCGCTTTAACACTGATTGTTGTTGCCGTCGCGATCTACCGCGGCCGCCGTTCTTTTGTTCAAAGCACTTTTGCGACGGGCATGTTTTTATTTGCCGTGGAAGCGGCTCTGACCGGCATGGTGTTCCAGGCCGCAACACTCGATAATTTTCTTTTCTGGCAGCGAATTCGTCTGACGGTGTCTTCCCTGTTGCCGGCAACCTGGTTGATGTTCAGCGTCAGTTTTGCACGGGCAAACTACCTTGAACAAATTTCCAAATGGAAATGGGTGATCATCCTGGCTTTTGTTGCTCCATTGATGATGACCACCCTTTTCCATAACGCCTTTATCGCTTTAGTGTTGGCGCCCCTTAACACGTCAACTCTCTTTATACGCATCGGCTGGGCCGGTTACCTGTGGCATATTTTCTGGATAGTCACAACCATTGGTATCCTGATGAACCTGGAAAGAACGTTTCGCCACTCCACCGGTCACATCCGCTGGCAGACAAAATTCATTTTCATCGGCGCCGTCGGCATTTTCGGCATTCGCCTGTTTACCCAGAGCCAGACGATACTTTTTCAGGGTGTCGATACCGGCCTTTTTGTCGTCAATCTGGGTGCGTTGCTGGTTGCGGACATCTTTATCCTCCGCTCGCTTTTCCGGGGCAAGCCGATGAACGTCAGTATTCAACTGTCGCACCAGTTTCTCTATACATCTTTTACCGTCGTTATTGTCGGCGTCTATTTCATCGCCTTGGGACTTATTGCCTGGATTTCCGTTCATTTTGAATGGTTGCGCAATATCAATCTGGTCATTTTCCTGGTTTTCCTGACGGTGGTCGGGCTGGCGGTTGTTTTACTTTCCGACCGTCTGCGCATGAAAAGAAAACGCTTCATCAGCAGGCATCTGAAACGGCCCATTTACGATTACCAGAAAATCTGGGAAAACTTCACGGAAAGAACAACATCCATTACCAACACCCGTGACCTCTGCGATATCATCGTCAGGATCGTCTCGGAAACACTGGAAATTCTCTCCGTCAGCATCTGGCTGGTTGATGAAAAGCAGGAGAGATTAACTTTCGGCGGTTCGACAGTGTATACAGCGGCGCAGGTGGAAAACCTCAATCTCTTCAGTCAGGGCGGCACGGATTTGATCCGCGCCATGTCCAGCCAGAATATGCCGGTCGATCTGAAGCTGCAGGAAGATAACTGGGTGGAAGACTTAACCCGCACCTACGAGCTGGAAACCAAGGAGTCACGCTCCCGTTATTGCGTGCCCCTGAACGCGGCAGGCCAGCTCATCGGCATTATGACGCTCAGCGAAAAAGTTTTTTATGAACCGCTCAATTTTGAGGAATCCGATCTCATTAAAACCATTGCCGATCAGGCGGCGGCCAGCCTGCTCAATCTTCGTCTTTCAGAAAGCCTCCGTCAGGCCAAGGAACTGGAAGCTTTTCAGACCATGTCCGCATTTTTTATGCACGACCTGAAAAATCTGGCGTCCAAGCTGTCGCTGGTCACGCAAAACCTGCCGCTGCACATGGATAATCCGGAGTTTCGCGCAGACGCCTTAAAAACCATTTCGCAAAGCGTCCTCAAAATCAACACCATGAGCAGCCGTCTGGGCCTGCTAAACCGCAAAATCGATCTTGTTTTCAAAGAAACAAATATCAATGAATTGATTGGGGTTGCCGTCGCCGATGCGAAAAAATTTGTCAGTTCACCCATCGAGCAGGAAATTGATTTCTCTATATCAAGACTGTCTATCGATCAGGAACAGTTATATAAAGTTCTTGAAAATCTCTTCATGAATGCATACGATGCTACAAATCCGGGTGGGCAGATTAAGGTATCCTCAAAACTTCAGGACAACTGGGCTGTTATTTCCGTATCCGACAACGGCTGCGGTATGTCGAAAGATTTTATTGAAAAAAGACTTTTCCGCCCGTTTCAGACAACTAAAAAGCAGGGCATGGGCATCGGCCTTTACCATTGCAAAACAATCGTGGACGCACACGGCGGAAAACTGAACGTTGAAAGTGAAGAAGGCAGGGGAACAACCTTTAAGATTTTACTGCCGATCAAGAAAAGAGAAGAATAAAAAAAGGCTGAAGGCTGAAGATCGCCCCCTGAAGGGGGCACGAGGCTGAAGGAAAAGGAAATAAATCATTTATCGATTGATCTCACAATACGATAATTTATAAATTGAATGCTAAAAATGAGAAACTGATTTTTTCTGAGGGAAAAAGGTGAAAAAACAGAAACTATTAATTATTGATGATGATGAAGATCTGCGCACTCAGATGAAGTGGGCAATGGTTGATGAATACGACGTTTTTCTGGCTGAAGACCGCACCAGTGCAATAACAGCGATGAATAAGGAACAACCCGCCGTAGTCACTTTGGATTTGGGTCTGCCGCCCTTGCCCGCCGGAGTGGAAGAGGGTTTTGCGGTTCTCGACGAAATTCTGAATGAATATGGGCGCACGAAAGTAATTATTATTACCGGCCGGGGTGAAAAAGAGCATGCCCTGCGCGCCGTGGAAAAAGGCGCCTATGATTTTTTCTATAAACCCATCCAGCTCGATGAACTCAAAGTCGTCCTGCACCGGGCCTTCCATGTATCGCAACTTGAACAGGAACAGCGGGCATTGCAACAGAAATTAAGCACGGATAATTTTCAAGGGATGATTGGAACAAACCAGAGAATGCAGGATGTTTTTTCCGATATCCGTAAAGTGGCTTCAACGGACGAACCCGTTCTCATTACGGGTGAAAGCGGCACGGGAAAGGAACTGGTCGCCCGCGCCCTCCATCACACGAGCCTCCGTAAGGATAATAAGTTTGTCCCCATCAATTGCGGCGCGATTCCGGAAAACCTGATCGAAAGTGAACTCTTCGGCCATGAAAAAGGCGCGTTCACCGGTGCTCATATCCAGCGCAAGGGGAAATTTGAAATGGCGGATGGCGGCACTTTATTCCTGGATGAGATTGGCGAACTACCCCTGAATCTCCAGGTCAAACTGCTCAGATTCCTCCAGGACGGTATGGTCGAACGCGTCGGCGGCAGAGAGACAATTCCCGTCAATACGCGAGTCATCGCCGCGACAAACCGCGACCTAAAAGAAGCCATGAAGGACGGAAAATTCCGTGAAGATCTTTTTTTCCGTCTTGGCGTCATTATGATCGACCTTCCACCACTGCGAGAAAGGAATGAAGACATTCTTCTACTGGCGAAAGTTTTTCTTGACCGCTACACTCAGGCCAACAAGAAAAGAATCAAAGGCTTCACCAATCATGCCCTCGACGCCATTGAACAGTATCTCTGGCCGGGCAATGTGCGCGAACTGGAAAACCGCATCAAACGCGCTGTGATTATGGCGGACGGCAAAAAGATAACGCCCGAAGATCTGGAAATCGGCGAATCTTTTCAAAAGCGGGAGCATGTCGGACTCAAGGAAGCCAGGGACATGCTGGAAAAAGAACTTGTCGTAAAATCGCTGGCCCGCAACGACGGCAATCTCACAAAAGCCTCCGTGGATTTGGGCGTCAGTCGGCCTACTTTATATGATTTAATGGAAAAATACGGCATCCCGAAAGAATAATTGTTTTTATCTTGTTTAATCCCGCTATTGCGGGACGAGCGTTAATTCTCCGTAGCTTGCTGCGATATAATGATCTTCATTTCATACCTCGACAGTTTGCTGCGAAGTGGTTGATTGAAAAGCCCCTTGTCCGCGAGGACAAGGGGCTTCACTTTATAACCTGACAGTTTACAGTCTTGCGCCCCCGTCAGGGGGAATAGCCTATAGCCTGTTTTTTCCTACATTCCCATTCCGGGGTATCCGCCACCGGGAGGCATACCGGGCATTCCGCCGCCTGCGCCCTTCTCTTCGGGCTTGTCGGCGATCATGCACTGGGTAGTGAGCAATAATGCGGCAACTGAAGCTGCATTCTGCAGAGCAAAACGAGTGACCTTGGTCGGGTCAATAACGCCGGCTGCGATCATGTCTTCATACACGTCTGTGCGGGCGTTGAAACCAAAGGAACCCTTCTTCTCTTTGACTTTCTCAACAACAATGCTGCCTTCGAGGCCGGCATTGCAGGCGATCATTTTGATCGGCTCTTCAATCGCTTTCTTGACGATATTAACACCGATCTGCTCGTCGCCTTCCAAAGCCAGTTTGGCCAATGCGGGCAGTGTCCGCAGATAAGCAACTCCACCACCGGGAACGATGCCTTCTTCCACAGCCGCGCGGGTCGCGTGCAGAGCGTCTTCGACGCGCGCTTTCTTTTCTTTCATTTCAGACTCGGTCGCGGCGCCGACTTTGATCACGGCAACACCACCAACCAGTTTGGCCAGTCTTTCCTGAAGTTTTTCTCTATCGTAATCGGATGTGGTTTCTTCGATCTGAGCGCGGATCTGTTTGACGCGGCCTTCGAGATCGGCACGTTTTCCGGCGCCGTCGATAATGGTGGTATTGTCTTTGTCAATGGCGATTTTCTTGGCGCGTCCCAAATCTTCCAGTTTGACGTTTTCGAGTTTCCAGCCCATGTCTTCGGAGATCATCTTGCCGCCGGTAAGGATGGCGATGTCTTCCAGCATGGCTTTGCGGCGATCGCCGAATCCGGGGGCTTTGACAGCCGCCACATGCAGGGTGCCGCGAATCTTGTTGACAACCAGCGTAGCCAGCGCTTCGCCTTCGATGTCTTCCGCAATGATGAGCAGGGGTTTGCCCATTTTGGCGATTTGTTCCAGAATCGGCAGCAGGTCTTTCATGCCGCTGATTTTCTTTTCGTAAATGAGAATTAAAACGTCTTCCAGCTCGACGATCATTTTATCGGCGTTGGTAACAAAATAAGGAGACAGATAGCCGCGGTCAAACTGCATACCTTCGACAATCTCCAGTTCCGTCTCTAATCCTTTGGCTTCTTCAACGGTAATGACGCCTTCCTTGCCGACTTTATCCATGGCGCCGGCGATGATATTGCCGATGGTTTCATCGTTGTTGGCGGAAATGGTGCCGACCTGGGCGATTTCTTTCTGATCTTTGGTGGGTTTGCTCATCTTGCTGAGCTCTTTGACGACGGTTTCAACAGCTTTGTCGATACCGCGTTTGACATCCATGGGGTTGGAACCTGCCGCTACGGCTTTGACGCCTTCACGGTAAATGGCCTGAGCCAGAATGGTTGCCGTGGTGGTTCCGTCACCGGCGACGTCGCTGGTTTTACTGGCGACTTCCTTGACCATCTGCGCGCCCATATTTTCAAATTTATCTTCGAGTTCTACTTCCTTGGCTACGGTAACGCCGTCTTTGGTAACGGTGGGTGAACCGTAACTCTTATCAATAATGACATTGCGGCCTTTGGGGCCCAGCGTAACTTTAACGGCATCGGCCAGAGTGTTGACACCCTTTAAAACCGATTTCCTTGCTTCTTCATCGTAAAGAAGTATTTTTGCTCCCATTGTATATATTCCTCCTTCGTAATTTCTTATTTTTCAATAATACCGAGAATGTCGTCTTCTCTCATGATCAGATATTCTTCGCCGTCGATCTTGACTTCGGTTCCGCCGTATTTGCTGAAAAGGACTTTGTCGCCTACGCTGACTTCGGGTTTGATCAGTTTGCCGTCATCGGCAACTTTGCCCTTGCCCACTGCAATGACTTTACCTTCAATCGGTTTTTCTTTGGCTGTATCGGGGATGATGATTCCGCCTTTGGTTTTCTGTTCTTCTTCCAAACGTTTTACAATGATTCTATCCTGTAAAGGTCTGATTTTCATACGTTTTACTCTCCTTTCTTTCTTTTTATGATTATACTAAGAGTGCCGATTTAACAGGGGTATTTTATGCACCATTTTTCATATGTCAAGGGCACGGAGGGCATTTATATTAATTAAAATAAATAATCCAGCATTTCTTTGAGAGAACTGATTTTACAGATCTCCATCCCGGCTGTTTTTCCCAATTGTGCCCCGTTTGTTTTAGGCACCAGACAGCGGCTAAACCCCAGGCGCGCCGCCTCCTTTACGCGCACATCCATCTGCGAAATCGCCCGAACCTCCCCGGCCAGTCCCACTTCTCCCAGAACAATCGTCCGCGGGTCAATGGGTTTGTCTAAAAAACTGGATGTCATGGCGGCAACTATGCCCAGATCCACTGCCGGCTCCTCCACCCGCACCCCTCCGGCAACATTAATAAAAATATCCGAACCGCCCAGGTGCAGGCCGCAGATTTTATCCAGCACCGCCACCAGCAGCGAAACACGGTTATAATCCACACCAATGGCCGTGCGCCGGGGAGTGCCAAAACTGGTGGCGCTGACCAGAGCCTGAATTTCCACTAAAATAGGCCTCGTACCTTCCAGAGAAGGAACAACGACCGAACCGGCCACGTTCTGCGGCCGCTCCGCCAGAAAAAAAGTGGAAGGATTGGGCACTTCCTTCAAACCCTTATCCTGCATTTCAAAAACGCCGATTTCATTGGTCGGGCCGAAACGGTTCTTCATGCCCCGGACAATGCGATAACTGTGAGAACTGTCGCCTTCGAAATAAAGAACCGTATCCACCATGTGTTCCAGCACTTTGGGACCGGCGATGGAACCGTCTTTGGTTACATGACCCACCAGAAAAACAGGAATGCCGAATTTCTTGGAAAAAAGAATCAGCCGCGATGAAGACTCGCGAACCTGTCCGACACTGCCGGGCGCGGACATGAGTTCCGCCGAATAAACCGTTTGAATGGAATCGATAACAACAATCGCCGGCGAAACAACTTTAATCTGCTCCAGAATTTTTTCCAGGGAAACCTCGACTAGAACAAATAAATCTTTTGACGCGGCGCCTATCCGTTCGCTGCGCAGTTTAATCTGACTGGCTGATTCTTCGCCGGAAACATATAATACCTTCAACCCTTTCTCAGCCAGATTATGCATCATTTGCAGCATAAGAGTGGATTTGCCGATGCCCGGCTCTCCGCCGATCAGAATTGCCGAACCTCCGACAATACCGCCGCCCAGCACACGATCAACCTCCGCAATTCCGGTAACGGTGCGCTTGCCGTCTTCTACCGAAATATCCTCGATGGGCAGGGGCTTGCCGCCATAGTTCATATCGGCGCGGCTGCCGGAATCGGAATCAACGATTAATTCCTCGGCAAAGCAGTTCCAGCCGCTGCAGGAAGGACACTTCCCCAGCCACTTGGGAGACATGTAACCGCAATGCTGACAAAAGAAACTTGTCTTGCTTTTTTTCAAACTTAATTTCTCCTCGGTGGGAATGATCTCAGAAAAGCATATTTCTTCCGGCGATGTCAATATTAATTAATTGTTATTGCTGTGGTTCACGGAAACACCTTTGTGCCGGAAGAAGCGGCCAAAATATTCTTGACACTCAAGACCTCGTTTCTTATACTTCCCGCCATAAAAAGGAAGTTCTTGTCAATGCAATATTTTTCCGTTGCAACAGAATTTCATTCATGGAGGGGAAAATGCGAAAACTTCTATGTTCAGCACTGCTTGTAATCATCGGGCTACTGCCATCCATAACCATGGCGGCAATGCCGACTGCGGCAGACAAACTTAAATCCTCAAGAACTTCTCAAATTATTAATCAGGCGACTGTGCCCGTCATCGCGGTTTCCGTTGTTGAACCGAAATCCGGCCAGACGCCTTATGTTCCCGGATGGCCCCTTCCCGTCAAGTGGACCTACGCGGGAACACCGCCCGGCCTGGCCAAAATCATTCTTTTAAAGGGGAATCAGGAAGTCTTCACGTTTACACAGGGAACACCCTGGGGAAACGGCGGTCAGGGAAGCTTTTCCGCCACCATGCCCGTCAATGAATTCGGATTCAACGTCTACAAGGTCAAAGTGGTCAGCACCACGAACAGCGCCTGGTCCGCCACAAGCGGAGAGTTTATATCCATGCCGATTCTCAAAGTGCAGTCGCCCGCGAATGACGGACAGACCTGGAAAGTCGGAGAAACCCATACCGTCACCTGGAAATATTCAGGCGGCTGCGGCAACACCCTGGGCATTAAAGCGATTCTTACCAACGATCAATGGGCGTATGATCTGAAAACCAACTGGCCGATCGGTTCCAACTGGAACGGTTCGTTTTCCTGGACAATCCCGGCCAGCATTCCGGCCGGAGAATACCGCGTTTACCTGCAGAGCGGCACGTCCTGCAGCGACCGGACCGCCAAATTTACAATTGTACACTAGCTCTCCTGGTTCAATCTGATGCGGGATATATATTTGGATAAGCAAAGAGGAAGTTCTTATCAATCCATTATTTATAATGACCGACAATTTAAATTTGTAGGAGCAGCATCACATGGCCAATGTAAAAGCAACTGACATCGTTATCATTCGCGAAATGCTGAAGGAAAAGGGGGCTGAGAACATCAATGCTCTGGCCCCGGCGCTCAGGCCGGAAGTATTCCAGATTTTCAAAAGCACTCTCTCTGTCAACTGGGTTCCTCTGGAAATGGAAGCAGAAATACTGCAGGGAGCTTCCAAACTGTTTTTTCCCAACGATCCAAGGCCTTTATTTAAACTGGGCTACAAAGTGGCAGGAAAACAGTTCACGGGAATTTACAAGATTTTTCTCAGGATTCCCAGCGTTTCCTTTGTAATAAAAAACGTTTCGGCAACCTGGAATACCATGAACGACAAAGGCTCCGTCCGGGTCGACGGATTGACTTCCAACGGCGGAATGTTTGTTATCTCCAATCTGCCCGAATTATCGGCCATTCAAAGAGAATACATCTGCGGCGTAATCTCCTGCATCCTGGAATTAACCGGCGTGAAGAATGTTAAAGTGGATAAACTGGAAAACAATCCCAGCGAATGGAAATGGAAAATAAGCTGGAATTAAATTTTTCCATAAACATTTTGAAAACGAAAGGAAAACGATCCCGCCATGAAATTCGTCCGCACTAATCCATGGAGCAGGATAGCAGCCATAGCGTTTTGCCTTGTTGTAATATCAGGCTGCGCCGGTTACGGACTGAAAAGTAAACCCGCCGGCGTACCGGAAGTGCGGCCGGGAATTCTGGCCGGTTATTTACCATTTAACGATCTCCCCGACAGCCTGGCTCTGCTTCCGCCGCCTCCCGCCGCCGGCTCGGCTGCCACAGCGCTGGATGAAGAAGTCCGGCTAAAAAATCTGGCTCTGCAAGGGTCGCCGCGCTGGGCGCAGGCGGCAAGCGACGCCGATCTGACGTTTCCTCATGCAGCCCAAACTTATTCCTGCGCACTTGACATAGCGATCTCCGAAGAAGAGACGCCGCATCTCTATATGCTCCTGCGCCGCACTTTTACAGACGCCATCGTCGCCACGCTGAACGCCAAAGGCCATTATCTGCGCACCCGCCCCTTTGTCATGCACCACACCTCCACCTGCTCGCCGGATCAGGAAAGCGAACTGAAGGAGGACGGCTCCTATCCCTCCGGCCATACTTCCATCGGCTGGACCTGGGCGCTCATTCTCAGCGAAATCGCCCCCGAACGGGGGGATGCCATCCTCGCGCGTGCCCGGGCTTATGAAGAAAGCCGTCTGGTCTGCGGCGTACACTGGCAGAGCGACGTCATCGGCGGCCGCTTCATAGGCTCCGCCGTTGCGGCAAGGCTGCACAGCAGCCCGGATTTTCTTGCCGACCTAAAAGCGGCCAAAGCAGAAATTGCCGCCGTTCGCGCCAGAAATCTTCACCCGACGCGCAATTGCCGCGAGGAAGCTGCAGCCCTGTCTGAGCAAAAGGCACCGTGACGATTGATTTGTCATCCTTCTGTCGTGTCATTCCCCTGCCTCTTGTCATACCAGCGAAAGCCGGCATCCAGCTCATTCATGTTATCATTCCCGCATGAGCTTGGCGGGAATCCAGTTTCCATTATTTCCATCCACCATTCACCAGCCACCTGTCTTTTCTTCCTTCCTTAATACTTAAATCTTAAAACTTAAAACTGTCTTTTCCTATCCACTATCCACTATTTCTATTGACACGCAAAATCATTCCTCGTATAAGCGCCTTGAGAAAAAAGACATTCTTATCATGAAGAACATCTATTCTCTGTATGTTTCAATAATATACAATCCTGTTTAAACGTAATGATTTTTTATGTTCACTAAATTGATTGGCCGCGCCATATTTGCTCTGACCGGCTGGACGTTTAATAATAATTTGCCGCCGGGTATTAATCGATGCGTCATGATCGCGGCGCCCCACACCACTAACTGGGATTTTCTTTATACCCGTGTTGCTTTTTCTTTAATGGACATTCCTGTCAGGATTACTACTAAAAAAAGTTATATGCGCTTCCCCTATGGTCCTTTTGCCCGCGCCCTGGGTTGCATCGGCATTGACCGCAGTCCCAAAAAAGAAGGAGAAAAACGACCCAGCATGGTGCAGGCGATGGCTGATTTGTTTAAAGAGCATGATGATTTAATCATGCTGGTGACACCGGAAGGCACACGTTCTCTGGTTACCAAATGGAAAACCGGTTTTTATCATGTTGCTGTTCTGGCAAAAGTTCCTGTCGCCTTGGGTTATTTGGATTACAAAAAGAAGGAAGCCGGTGTAGGCAAAGTGGTTTATCCCAGCGGCGATATGAAAAAAGACATGAAGGAAATTATGGCTTTTTATAAAACCATTGCGCCGCACACACCGGAAAAATTCAGCATCGATTTGGATTACGACTCTTAAGATCGCCTTTGAAAATAAGACAACCGCAACACCTGCTGATTCAGTTATTCTCAGGCTTTTAGATTCGTTTTTACTTAAAACTTAAATCTTAAAACTTAATACTGTCTTTTCCTATTCACCATTCACACTTCACTCTTCGCTATTCACCATTCACTTTTTACCAGTAGTGAAACATTGAACATTGAACTTTGAACATAGAACTTTGACCGTTGAACGTCGAACATTTTTCTTTTTCACCCCCTCTTTCGAGGGATATTAATTATTTAAAATACCTAAAGTTTTTCCTTGAAATATTTTAGAAAAAGGCGTTAATAAAATTCCGTCCCACAAAATGCAGAGAGCGCCGAGTGGCACTTTTGATTCTGCATGTTTCATTAAAACAAAGTTTCATAATTGTTAAGCAATAACTGATAAGTATGGATCTATTCCCATTTTCCGATAAACTCTGTAATAAATTGTAATATTATGATAAGAATCTTTTCAAGGTTAAATTTTATTCATTGTTATTTTTTATTTCAGTTGTAATTGTTATCAATAAAATCTCTTAATGTTAGAAATAAGATGACGGTAATGAAAAAACAACCTAAAAAGCAACTAACTGATTTAAAAAATAAACTATTCGAGTCAATACGATCTGGAAATGAGCAAACAAAAATAGATTTAATCGCAAAACAACTCATCGAAAATTACCCTCATGATCCATATGCATTTCAAGAACTAGCTTTTGTTGCTTTTAAAAAGCATAAAAAATATGCGGAAGCAGCACAGATAGCGGAACAAGGCTTAAAATATAACCCCACAAATATAAGACTAAAGAAATTATTAGCTGAATCCTTGAGCCACTTAACTGGAGAGGAAAATCGTGCAGATAAACTTTTTAAAGAATTGGTTTCTGAATATAATGGCAAAGAAAAAAGAAAACTGGCATCAACATATGCTGATTTTTCGGTACGACGCGGAGATATAAAACAAGCTCAAGACATATACAAGATGCTCCTAAAGGAAAAACCGAATGATGCACTTGCACGAGTAGATCTAGCAAAATCATATCGTATCGATCATGATTATGAAGAATGTCTAAAATGCCTAACAAGTTATCCCCTACCTGAAAATATTCACTGGCTGATAGAAAAAACGCATTGTCACATTGATCTTGGACAGATTGATGAAGCAGAATCGTTAATTAATGAAATTAAAAAAATTATTTCAAGTTTATCTCCTTTTACAAAAGCAAAGACTATTAAAAAAATTATTCCATTCGAGAAAGCTATAGATGCGGAAAAGGGCGACTGGAAAAAGACTATTTCCTGGTTAATAAAGGAAAAATACAACAAGGGAACCTCATCCATTTACAATGCTATAATTAATCGTCTAATAAAGAATGATGAGATTGATGAAGGATTAACTTTTTTACTGAATTCTTTGTCAAATAATAAAGACTCTATTTCAATTATTTACATGATTGATAGAATCATGCAGAAAGGAAATGTGACTAAAGAAAAGACGCAGGAAATAGTAAAAAAATGTTTAGAAATTGCACCAAATAATTGGATGGCATTAATGATTGCGGCCCAAGCAAACCAAGAATCTTCACCGGAGCAAGCATTAGCCTTGTGGAATGAAGCGTGGCAATTAGTGACTGAGAAATCTGTAGATACATTAAACAAAAAGATTATTAAAAATGCAGCCATTGACAATGCTACTTTTTTAAGAAAGCTAGAAAAATATCAAGAAGCTTTACTCATTTTAGATCAAGTTAAAACTAACCAAGATATAAATACTTGGGCGATTGATTTGGAACGCGCGATAAATCTTGTGCGACTGGGTAGTTATTCAGAGGCTTATGACATATTATTAAATGTGAATAAAATTCAACCAAATAATCATGTGGTTCTTGACCAATTAGGTGTATGTCTCCGCTTGATAGGCAGACATGAGGAAGCAATAAAAATATACGAACATAAAGTTTCTTTATTTGAAAATGATAGATCTGGTTGGCAAGGACTTGGTATTACTCAATATCAATTAGGTCAACATGACGAAGCATTAAAGTCTTTTGAAAGAATTTTAAAGATTGATCCGACAGATATTGATGCGAAATTACTCATTGCTGAAATTTATGTTTATAAAAAAGAATTAGACAAAGCAAAAGAATTTTTGTCGGGAATAGACCCTGCTTTCGTATTACAGAAAGGATCCAAAATTGATATTGAAAGTAAGCTGGCTAATATTGAACGACACCAAATTGAACAACTTGCTGAAATAGAGGAAGCGAAAAAACTTAGTTATTTAGGTGTAATGGCAACTGCTACCGCGCATGAATTGAATCAACCAATAGGTATTATCCGTGCAACTACAGATGCCGCGTTGAATGATTTCAATGATGGTTATTTAGAAACCAATGATATAAAACCAATATTGCAACGTATATTTAATCAAACTGAAAGATTGGCCGCGATTATTGAAAATTTTAGAAGATTTGCGAGAGGTGATAGAACACACAGGGAAAAAGTTGACCTTAATAAATTAGTTGAAAAAACTATTGAAGGATTTGAAGAACAATTTAAGCATCGCAACATAAAACTTAGAATTAATTTACATGATAAAAAGCCGCTGCCAGTAGCATGGGCAAATTATTTTCAATTAGAAGAAGTTCTAATTAATTTACTTACCAATGCAAGAGATGCAGTTGAAGGGAAAAAGGATGCATACGTTTTTATAAATGTTGGTAGAATGCAAAATGGAAGTCCTGTGTTTTCGGTTAGTGATAATGGACCTGGCTTACCCGAGGAATATCGAAAAAATATGTTCGTTCCATTTGTCAGCACAAAATCCACAGAAAAAGGAACGGGCTTAGGTTTGTTTATATCTCGCAGAATTGTAAATAGTCTTGGTGGACAACTTCGTTATATCGATAATGTGAAAGGTGGGGCACGATTTATTGTAACATTACCACCTTTGAAAGGATGAGGTTCATTGGACAGAAAATTTAAAATTTTGATTGTTGATGATGAAAAAGAAATATTATCGACTTATAAAGATTTTTTTACGAAGCGTGGCTTTATAGTTGATACAGCGCATAACGGTTTAGAAGGTCTTGAAAAACTACAGAAAGATGAATTTGACGTCGCAATCGTTGACATAAAAATGCCTAAAATGAATGGCACGGAAATGATAGAAGAGGCTATTAAAAAAGGGATTGACACTGAAATGATAATTTTAACGGGTCATGGCGGGAAAGATGATGCAATTAGGCTAATAAATATGGGTGGGGTAAAGGCTTGGTTTGAAAAGCATAATATAAAAATGAATAAATTGTTGGATAAGGTTACTGAAGCAATTGAAGTCATATCATTAGATGAAATGCGTAAAATATTGTCATCAATTCCTGATGTCAAGTTGAGAAAAGAATGATAAAATCTGAAGACAAAAGATATTATTTCGACGCCGCAGCTTTTTTAAAATTCTATAGAGATGAAACTGGTTCAATAAAAATTCGACGATTGGTCGCAAGTGCATCTCAACAAATTCTTATTTCATCAGTTACAATATTAGAATTCGTTAATGTTATATTAAAATATCACAGAAAGGGGCATTTTAAGAAAAAAACAACTAGAAAAATTATTCAACGATTTAGACGGGATGTATCAATAAACTCAAAAACTAGACCATTTACTGTGGTTGAATCATCTAATACATTACTCATTACGGCAAAAATCATTTTGTTACAATATGCGTATTATAATAATATTGAATCAATGGATGCATTGCATTTAGCTGTTATTGAAGATCTTAAATCTAAGTTTATGAATATTCTTTTCGTTACTTCAGATCATGGGTTAATTTCTGTTTGCAAAAAGTCAAATATTGATTTTTGTGATCCTGAGACTGATATTTAGGAATTCAGGAGAACAAGAATCTTCGGAATTCGGGGAACACAACACTTAATAAATGAAAAAACCGGATCGCCCAATCAAGTTGGGCAATGACAGAGAAGGACATCAATAGAATCAAATCTTTGCTCTTGATAAATGTCACTAGTAACGTTACACATTATCTATGATAGAAAAGTTTGTCGATTTCAGGCGTAAATGCCCGAGGTAAGAATATGAGCATAAAATTTAATGGAAAAAGAAAAGGGAATAATGGGGACGGTTCTATTTTATCCCGATAATATCGGAACTGGATTGCCCAATCAAGTTGGGCAATGATAGAAAAGACATTATTAGAATCAAATCTTTGCTCTTGACAAATGTCACGAGTCACGTTACACAATACGCATGATCAAGACGTTTGCCGACAAACATACGCGTGATTTGTTCATTACCGGTAAATCAAAGAAGTTTCAGCCTGATATTCTTAAAAGAGCTATCAGGCGTCTTGAATACATAGATTTAGCAATGTGCATCGATGATTTAAAAGTTCCGCCAAGCAATCATCTGCATGCGCTGAAGGATGACAGGGCGGGTCAGTATTCAATATCCGTTAATGACCAATGGAGAATATGTTTCAGGTTTATTGACGGCGATGCATACGATGTTGAAATAACAGATTATCATTAAAAGAGGTAAAAATATGAGCATAAAATATGATGGAAAAAGAAAAGTAAAGCCAACGCATCCGGGCGAAATACTGAAGGAAGATTTTATGCCTGATTATAATCTGAATGTAGCGAGTCTGGCCAAAGCGCTAGGCGTATCGCGTCAGACGGTTAATGAATTGTTAAGGGAGAGCCGCGCGCTGACACCGGTTATGGCGCTGCGCCTGAGCCGTTTGTTCGGTAATACGGCTGAATTCTGGTTAAACGCACAGCGCGCCCATGATCTCTGGGAGGCGCAGCAGGCGCATCAGTCTGAAATAAAGAAAATCCATCCGTTGAAAGCGGCGTAAAAGCAAATCAGGAAACGCCATTCTGGTTTTCGTTTTTCAATCCTCCCTCGGTCCCTCCCATCAAGGGCAGAAAGATCAATAGTAACATAACACTTAATTAACAAAAAACTGGTTTGCCCAATTAAGTTGGGCAATGACAGAGCAGGAAGCAGTTCCGTCATCAACCAACTTTCTTCAAATTATATCTTTACTTGACATACCTTGCATAAATCCTTACAATAAGCATACTTATCATGCTATAAATCTTTGTTCTACTCTATCTCCTCCGAGTATGTCGTTTTTTTTCTGTAGATCGTTCCCTGAAGGGATCGATGCCGGTTCGTAACCGGTCCTTCTTGTATTGGAGGCAACCATGAAGAAGAACCACCGCTGTTCGGTCGTAAGAACAATCACCTCCCTTATTATCGCCATAGTCTGGCTGGCATTTGCGACTCACGCTGGTGCAGCAGGGATGCAGAAAGCCTATATTTCCGCCCAGGACGGCTCGAAGCTTTATATTGTGGACCTGTCCAAGAACATCATTGTCAAGACAATCGATATCTTTACCCCGACACCGCTGGAGAAGGCCCTGCCGCCGAACATAAACGATGTCCTCGCCGTAGGCAAAAAAATCTTCATGACGGTTCCCGGTCCTGAAATATCGCCTTCGGGGGTCAATGTGATCAAAGTCATTGACAGCCGGACCGACAGTGTCATTGCGACGCTGAAAACGGACATGACCCCTTCAGGACTGCTCGAGCATAACGGGAAAGTCTACGTGGTCAATCGTTACGGAAGCACTATTCAGGAAATCGATCCGGAAACCCTTCGGATCACGAGAACCATACCGTTCCCCGCGCCGAAATCCACAGCCATGAACCCGCCTCTCTTCATGGAAATTGCCAACGGTAAAATCTATCTCCCCTTTCCCGGCGGCATTTCACGCCCCGGCGGCATCCAGATTCTCGATTTGAAAACGGGCGCGGTCAAGGATTTCATCGATTTCGTTCCCATCAGCAACTATGGCCCGTTAGCCATTAAGAAGGTGGGGGAAGACAAGATATACCTGGGAGGCGCCAACAACGTGGCCGTTTTGAATACGAATACGGATAAAATCACCAAGATTATATCCATATCGACAAAGGACCCGTATGTGGAGTCTTTCGCCTTTTACAACAACAAGATATACACGGCCAATGGCGTGAGCACGGTGAGCGTGATTGATACCCGGAACGATACGTTTATCAAAGAGATCGACATTGGCTTTCACCCCTATGCTTTTCACCTGAAGGCCGGCATCGTTGCCACGGAAAATGAGGTCTACGTAGCCGACGCGGGGCGAGGTGTGAAGATCATCGATGTGGCAGCGGACAGGTTGAGCACAACCCTGGCGACGGAAGAGCCCATCGGGGCTATAGCCATCATTGGCGATAAGCAGGTTGTCAAGTAAAGGGATATCCATGATGAGAAAGTTCCTGTGCTTTTTTACAGTTGTTTTGATCATTATCTTCCTGACCTTCGTCATCTTAAGCGCCGCCGAGAATGATAAAATAAACTACGTCGGGACCAATACCTGCCGTTTATGTCACGAACCCCAGACCCAGTCCCTGATCAGGAGTCTGCATTGGAAGAAGGGAATCAAGAACTCTCCTCTCTCCGATAAAGGATGCGAAACATGTCACGGCCCGGGAGCGACTCATGTGCGGGCAGGCGGTGGCGCCAAAAAGGATTTGGTAACCTTCACAAGATCTGAGCGGCCCGAGGACAAATCGCGTGTCTGTCTGAACTGTCATGAAAATTCACCGTCCATATCTTCCTGGGATGCAAGCCTCCACAAGAAAAACGATGTGTCCTGTGAAGATTGCCACACCATTCACACCAATAGCCGCCTCAATCTCAAAAACACCCAGCCGGCCATGTGCACCTCCTGCCACAAGGAGGTGAGAAGTCAACTAGCCAGGCAATCCCACCACCCCGTGGCCGAGGGAAAAGTCAAATGCACCGATTGCCATACGACTCATGGAGGTTTCGGCAAACACATGCTTAATGCCGATTCCATCCCGGATCTTTGTTACACGTGTCATGCGGAAAAGAAAGGGCCTTATGCTTTTGAGCATCCGCCGGTGGCCGAGAACTGCGGCACCTGCCATCAGGTACACGGGAGTAACCACGGCAATCTGCTTGACAGTAAAGTGCCCCAGCTTTGCGAGAGCTGCCACAACATCGGTGCGGGGCACACTTCACGGGCTTACACGCAGCAACACGGTTTTTCGGGATTGGCGACGGCAAACAAGAATAAATTCTTTGCCCGGGGATGTCTCAACTGCCACGGCAATATCCATGGCAGCAACAGAGATCCTTCCTTTCTCCGATAGGTGAGCGGCCATGAAATCAAAACTAGCTATTTTCGTCCTGATCGCCGGTCTCGCCGGGAGTCTCACCGCCGCTTCTTCTGCCTCCTCCCAGGAACCTGAGAAGGAACCATCCCAGGAGCCTGTAATGATGGGCGGGGCGGGCATAGAGGGACGGCTATATGATGTAAACGGTAACGAAGCGAAATTTCATGAATACTCAGACATCAAATCCGGAGGCGCTTTCGTTAACGCTGATGTTACCTATGTTTCTCCAAATCACTTTATATGGCTCCAGGTCACCGACCCCGGTTATGACACTCAGCGTTACCGGTTGGAAACAGGGTCTTTCGGAAAATATAAATTCTGGTTCGACTATAATGAAATTATTCACAATATCACATCCGATGCAAAGACATTCTACTCCGGCGCGGGTACAAACCAACTCACGGGCACTCCGAATACGGAACCCGCCACATGGCGGGGCGATTTCGATTACTCCACAAAGAGAAAGCGTATCGATGCGGGAATAAAATTCGATCTGGCGCAGCCGTTTTTCTTCAACATCAGTTTTCCCTATGAGAAAAAAGAAGGCATCAAACCGGCGGGTGTCTCTACAAGCAGTTCCCGGGATGCTGCCCTGGAACTGCCGGAACCGGTCGATTACCGGACAAGCGGTCTCAGGGTGGACGCCGGATATTCCCTGAAACCCTTTCTTGCATCACTCAGTTACTCCTACGGTGAATTCAGGAATGATGCGCACGATCTGCTTTACGACGTTCCCGATGGCTGGACGCCCGGACCGTTATCCCTTCCGCCGGACAGTGAATTTTACAAATTCAATTTCAAAGGGAGTGCCAAGCTCCCCTGGGACAGCAAGTTCAATATCAATATCAGCGATGAGAAGACGAAGTCCGATACGTCGAGCTTTACCGATTTCAAGGGCAAGGTTGATACGAGAATTTATGACTTCATGGCCTCCACCTACCCTTTCCGCTTCCTCGAAGGAAGAATCTATTACAAGTACTATGAACGGGACAATACATCGACCGGCAGTACGCTCATCAACAGCGTCCTGGTGCCGACACGCCCCCTTTCTTACGAAATAAACACGTATGGAGCCGAAGCCGGCTTCAGGCTGCCGGCGAAGCTTCATCTGAATGCAGGGTATAAATATACCGATACGGAAAGAAGCATCCGCCATGAAACGGACCCCGCCGCAGTTCTGCCGCATAACGAGGACCATATCTTCTTCACGGAACTGAAATGGACCGGCCTCGATTTTCTGTCGGCCAGACTGGCTTATGAAGGAATGAACCGGAAAGCCGACTACCGGACGGACGCGAGCGAGGACGCGCTGAACCAGCAGTTCGCATACGCGGCACAGAAGAGGGATACCTTCAAGGCAACCGTCGATCTCTTCCCAATCAATGCATTGAATATGAGTTTTGAGTATCGGTTCAGGAGATCCAACTACGACGAAACGATTTTCGGCTATACGGCCGATACAAGAAACGCCGCCGGCTTTACCCTTGATTATTCTTTCCGGAAACTGGCGCGCTTCTTCGGATACCTCGACCTGGAAAAGAGGGAGCTGTGGCAACGCGCCCTTCTCGGATCGGATGGATGGGTGTCGAAACAGGATGAAAAAACTTATGCCTGCGGAATCAAGACGGACGTCTATGCAATCCCCCAAAAGCTGACCTTCACCCTCCAGTACGATTACCTGAAATCGGACGGGTTCAACGACTTCGATTTCACGAGCGGCGTCCTGAGCGCCAGCGGCATACCTGACGGCCTTCCCGTCGACATACCGGATTGGGATGATTACACGAAGTCCTCCTTTACCCTCACGGCTGTCTATAACTGGTCGGAAGCCATCCTGCTGAAAGGCGGATATACTTATGCCCGGTATGATTATACCGACGACCAGTTGAAACATTACCGGTACTACGCCGGCGGGGACGGTTCAAGCCAGGGGTACCTCACCGGCGCTTACAATGACACATCCTACGAAGCCCATATCGCATTCCTTTCTCTGGTGTACCGGTTCCGCTGATGCGGAGCATCGGCCGCGGGGCCGCGATCATATCGAACAGGCATGAACAATTATTTTGGAGAGGTGAACCAAGCAACATAAACGGCAGCAAAGTACCAAGGAGGGATTTATGAAACCCAGACATTTACTTGTTCTCTTATGGTTGGCGGGCGTCATTGCCACTGGCTGCAGCGGAGGCGGCTCGGACGCCAACGTGGAAACGACGCAGCCGGGCGATGAGTTTCCCACACTCAATACGGAATCGCAAGTCTGCGCGGGGTGTCATTCGAAGAACGTAGCAGCCGTTTATCTCGATGCGACGGAAACGCCCGTAGCCGGCTCTCCGACAATCATTCAGGAGTATGCGCGCTCGGTCCACAATACCGAAGTCTTCGCAACTTGCGCCCAGTGCCATAAACCCGCCACAGGTCACCCCAATCCTACGACGGCGGATGTCAATCCCGATGCGACCGGAACGTGCCTGGACTGCCATTCATTTCTCGCTCTTCCCCACCTGCAGGATAATCCCGCCACCTTCGATGCTCTTGCCCCCGCCCAGTTTGTCGATCTGGCGCTTACCGGCTACGACACCGGCGCAAAAGGAGGATGCAGAAGCTGCCACAATCCTCACGACACAACATCCCGGATCGCCCTGTTTAAAGACTACGTGAATTCTTCCGGACACGGTGACACCCAGGGAGAAGCATGGATTCACTACCGCTGGAAGGGAACCAACAGGACGGCATGTCAAAGATGCCATACGACCAGCGGATTTATCTCGCAGGTTACCGGGGGAACGGGCATCGTTGCCTTTGATACGGCGGACAATACGAAACAGACGTTGTATTGTAACGGCTGCCATGAGAATTACAGCTATAAGGTGAGGAGCGCGAGCGCGGTCAACGCCGTATACCAAAGCGGGACGTCCACTGATCCCATTTACGGAACCTTCAGTGACGCTTCAGACCCGAACCCCGTCATCGATCCGGTCACCGGCTCCCAGACAGCAGCCAATACATTCCCGAATATCGGCAAGTCGAATCTTTGCCTGAACTGCCACTCAGCCAGAACGATCGGCGACAACATCAAAAAAACGGCGATCAACGCCGCATATGATTTCAAGAATCTCGGTTTCATCAATTCCCATTATCTCACAGGAGGAGCCATTGTGTATGCGGTAGGCGGGTATGAATTCGCGGGCCAGACGTATGCCAATCCGTCCTATTATGCACACAATCAGATAGGCACCAGTCTGCAGCCCGCGACGGGAACGGGCGGCCCCTGCGTCGGATGCCACATGACGCCGGCAAGACATACCTTCAAGGGTTGGACGAAAGATTCAGCGACGGAAAAGTTGACGGCCATTGTCAGCCGTGCCTGTATCACATGCCATTCGGAAATAACCGCCGAGGGAATGAACGAGGAAAATGAACGGTTCCAAGCAGCACTGGCCGCACTCGAAGCACAACTCGGCATGACAGGCTTCTATTTCTCTCCGAACAACCCGTACTTTTTCACGGCGCCATATGATCCGACATACATCGAGCCTACAGACGCCTGCCCGACGAATAACCTTGCGGTCTTGAACTGGCAGACCGGCGGCACCGTCGTTCGAACATGGAATACCACTACAAAGAAGTGCGTCATTTCTGTTGGTGTTTCCGGCACGGATGGTACGGGTGAGAAGAACATGGGTGCAGCGTACAACCTAAATCTCCTCATCCATGATCCGGGCGCCTATACCCACAACCGGCTGTATGCAAAGCGTCTGATCTGGGATTCTATCGACTGGGCGGATGACGAAACGATGAACAACAGCGTCATAGCAACGCTAGATGCCTTAGTCACGGCGGGCAAGTTGACTTCGGCCCAGAGGGATAGCGTCGTTGCTTATTATACCCCGAGTTCGGGGCCTCCGCCGGCAAGGCCTTAAGAATACGGGCACATAACACTTAATTAACGGAAAAACCGGATTGTCCAATCAGTTTGGACAATGGCAGAGCAGGAATCCGTCTTTTTAAGCGACCAACTTTCTTCTTGATTATTGAACGATACTAAAATAAACAACATAAATAATTCTTTTAAAGGTATGCGTACCATGGCACTTCGTGCCTGGTATAATTTGACTTACAAATTTCACTATGCTTCGCTTGTGAAATTTGAGTCTCATTAAAAATCAAGGACTCATTATCATTATGGCAGAAAACAACGAAACAGATTCAAAGGATATTCAACCGGATGATGTTCTGCCGGAAATTTCGGTGGAACAGCTCTCCGATGTAATGCGCGACGCCTGCGACCGCGCCGGATGGAAAAGCCTGGTACCCGTGCAGGCCAAGTCCATTCCTTATTTTTTAGCGGGCCGCGACATGATGGTGCAGTCCCGCACCGGCAGCGGGAAAACCGGCGCCTACATTCTGCCTATTATAGAGAAAATTAACGCTCAGCAAAATTTTGCCCAGGCCCTCGTTCTTGTTCCCACCCGCGAACTGGCTCTTCAAGTATCCAGAGAAGCCGAAATGCTGACAAATGGAACAAATATAAAAATAGCTGTAGTTTATGGAGGTGTGGGCTACAACGCACAGTTGGAAGCTTTTCGCGGCGGCGCTCAGATTGTGGTCGGCACGCCGGGACGGATTCTGGATCATCTGCTGAAAAATACTTTGTCTCTTGACCATCTGAAAATTTTGATTTTCGATGAAGCCGACCGGATGTTGTCCATGGGTTTTTATCCCGATATGGTAAAAATCCGCAAATACATCCCTTCGAATAAAATACTCAGCTCCATGTTTTCCGCGACTTTTCCGCCGCAGGTAATTCGTTTATCCGATCAATTCCTGCATAAATCTAAATTATTGAGTTTGAGCGGCAATCAGGTACATATCGCTGAAATCGAGCACATTTATTATGTAGTCCCCGGCATGCGCAAAGACAGGTCGCTCGTCCGCATTATCGAAATCGAAAATCCCTCTTCGGCTATTATTTTCTGCAACACCAAAGACACCGTGCATTATCTTTCGGTCGTACTCAAACGTTTCGGTTACGATGCTGATGAACTCAGTTCCGATCTTGCCCAGAACATGCGGGAGAAGGTCATGGCGCGCGTGCGGCGCGGCGCTCTTAGATTCCTTGTCGCAACCGATGTTGCCGCCCGTGGGATCGATATTCCCGATTTGTCCCATGTTATTCAATATGAGCCGCCGGAAGACCCGGAAGCCTATATTCACCGGGCCGGGCGCACAGGACGCATGGGCTCAAGCGGCGTGGCGATTTCACTGGTCGCCGAAATGGAAAAATTCAAACTGCAGAGCATTGCCCGTTATTATAACATTAATATGCAGGAACGTCTTTTACCCGATGATGAAGAACTGGAAAGGGTTGTCTCCGAAAGGATCACAGCGCTTCTGGAAGCAAAACTTCGCGCCCGTGATAATCTGCAAATTGAACGAATGCAGCGTTTCTTGCCGTTGGCGCACAATTTAGCGCAATCGGAAGAAGAACTTTCGTTGATTACCATGCTACTGGATGATTATTATCAGTTATCGCTGCACGCGCCTCCTGCTTCGACTGCCGATATTGATCAGGAACAAGGTTCCGGACAAAAGAAAAAAGGCAAACCAAGGTCAAGAAATAAAAAAAGGAATCAAAATACTTAAAAGCAGGCAATAATCCTATCAAAAGGATTTTTCCGTAAAAGTCTTTTTTGTGAATATCAGTCATTATTTTTCCTGGTTTAAAAATCAGCAAATTTTCTCTTTTATTCCAATATTTTACAAAATACGGCAATAAATAAGGCAAACCTTCGACCGTTGAAAAATAAACGAAATTTTCTTGAGTAAAAATTTTAATGCTGATATGAGTACAAACAGGTTTTAAAAAATTTACTTTAAGGATGTTTAATTATGCAAAACCCTAATTTTAGTTCCGGTCCCTGCAGTAAGAGGCCAGCGTGGAGTATAGACGCGCTGAAGAGCGCGCCGGTCGGCCGCTCACACCGTTCCGCTCTGGGAAAAGAAAGAATCGTTAAAGCCATCAACGATACGAGAAAAATCTTAAATATTCCGGCAGATTACCTTGTGGGCATCCTTCCGGCTTCAGATACCGGCGCTTTTGAATGCGCCATGTGGTCACTTTTAGGTCCCAAACCGGTTACCGTTCTGGTCTGGGAGAGTTTTTCCAATGGCTGGGCAACCGATGTCAACAAACAGCTTAAACTCAAACCGACCATTATCAAAGCCGACTACGGCAAGATTCCCGATCTTTCCAAAGTTGATTGGAAAACAGACGTGGTTTTCGTAGCCAACGGCACAACCAGCGGCGTGAGAATTCCCGATTGGAACTGGATTCCCGCCGAACGCGAAGGCTTGTCCCTCTGCGATGCCACCAGTTTCGCTTTCGCCAATGAAATCGACTGGAGCAAAATCGATGTCTTGACGTTCTCCTGGCAGAAATGTCTGGGCGGCGAAGCCGCGCACGGCATGATGATTCTGAGCCCCAAAGCCATCGCCCGCCTCGAATCCTACGATCCGGCCTGGCCGATGCCCAAGATTTTCCGCCTGAAAAAAGGCGACAAGATCAACAAGGCAATTTTTGACGGCGACGTCATCAACACGCCCTCCATGCTCTGCGTGGAAGATTATCTGGACGCTCTGGATTGGGCAGGCAAATTCGGTATTGACGGCCTGATCAAGAAAAGCAAAGCCAATCTGCAGGTTGTGGCCGACTGGGTCGCCAAAAACGACTGGATTGAATTCCTGGCCGACGATCCCAAAGTCCGCTCCAATACGTCTGTCTGCCTGAACGTGATTCATCCCAAAGTCAAAGCAATGGACGAAGACGTAAAGAGCAAGTTCCTGAAGAGCATTACCTCCGATCTGAGCAAGAAAAACATCGCTCATGATATAAATTCCTATAAGGAAGCACCGGCTGGTTACCGCTTCTGGTGCGGACCGACAATCGAGGAGGCTGATCTGAAAGCGGCGCTTGCCGAACTGGAAAAGGTTTTCAACGAAAAAGTTAAAAGCCTTTAAACCTGTTAAAGTATAGGAATTAATCATGGCCAATGTTGCAGTCGTAGGCACTCAGTGGGGCGATGAGGGCAAAGGGAAGATTGTTGACCTTTACACCGAAAAAGCCGACATCGTCGCCCGTTTTCAGGGCGGGAATAACGCCGGTCATACTCTGGTGGTCAAAGGGAATAAAACCATCCTGCACCTGATTCCTTCGGGAATCCTGCATGACAATAAAACATGCATTATCGGTAACGGCGTGGTTCTTGATCCTTTTGTCTTTCTCCAGGAACTGGAAGAACTCCAGAAAGGCAATCTTCTGCCGCCCAACACCAGACTCTTTATCAGTGAACGGGCGCATTTAATCATGCCTTATCATCGCAGCATTGATCAGGCCAGGGAAGCCAAAACTTCAGGCAAGAAGATAGGCACCACCGGCCGCGGCATTGGTCCGGCATACGAAGACAAGGCCGCCCGCACGGGAATCCGTGTGGGCGACCTTTACGAAGAAGATTTGTTCCGGGAAAAGCTGCGGCAAAACCTGGACGTAAAGAATTTTCTTTTAAAAAATTATTATAACGACAAGCCGCTCGACGAAGAAGAAATTGCCGCGCAGTATCTGGCCTGTGCCCGGAAAATAAAATCTTACGTGGCAGATACCTCTTTGATTCTCGATCGCGAAATTCGGCAGGGTAAAAAAGTGCTCTTCGAAGGAGCCCAGGGTTCTCATCTGGACATTGATCACGGGACTTACCCTTATGTAACTTCTTCCAACACGGTTTCCGCCAACGCTTCCTGCGGCAGCGGCATCGGTCCCAACACCATCACGAAAGTTGTGGGAATCTGCAAGGCTTACACCACCAGAGTCGGAGAAGGACCTTTCACCACGGAATTGAAGGACGAAATCGGCGATCACATTCAGCAGGTCGGTCAGGAATTCGGTGCGACCACCGGCAGAAAACGGCGCTGCGGCTGGCTCGACATGGTGCTGGTAAGACAGGCAGTCCGTGTCTCCGGCATCGGCGCACTGGCTATTACCAAGTTGGATGTTTTAACCGGTTTGGATAAACTGAAAATATGCGTCGGCTATAAATGCGCCGGCGGCGAATTCACTCACGCCGCACCGGCCAGTATTCAAACGCTTTCGGAGTGCCGGCCAATTTATGAAGAATTCGACGGCTGGAAGGAAGACATCCTTCAGGCACGGGAAATGAAAGAACTGCCCGTCAACGCCAGAAAATACTTAAAGCGGCTGGAAGAATTGGCGGAAGCTAAAATTATTCTGACATCTGTCGGACCGGGACGGGAAGAAACGATAGTTTTGGAAGATCCTTTTCTGAATAAACTATAACTTCATACCGTAAAAAAGCTTGACACATTCAAAACTTGTTGTTAATAGGGCACGCCTTGAAAATTTAAGAGACGTGGGCTGTTAGCTCAGCGGTAGAGCAGTGGACTTTTAATCCATTGGCCGTGGGTTCAATCCCCACACAGCCCACCAAAATCAAGGGGTTACGCGAGTAACCCCTTTTTTTGTATGTTCGATAACTTTCAAATTTATATGCTTTTTCAACAGCCCACCCAAAAAACCTTTCTATATAGATAGCCTATTTTTCGAAAAATTGACAAATCCTCTAAATATTATTTTATTAAATTCCAATTTGTATTAAAATAAGAAAAAAACATTACGGCATACCGTAAGCAGACAGAGAATAAGTTTTACTTTAAATATTTTTATTAACAATTTCAAAATTCTGGAACAGGAATTTTAGTCTAATAATAAAAATGAAAACCTGCATAAAATACGTCAAGAGTTTAATGAGTCTTTATCAATTCATTATTAAAAGGACGGATGTTTATGAAAAAATTAAACGATTTAATCGGGTTATTATTTTCCCTTATAATGATCATGCTGTTTTTTGCCGGTTGCGGCGGTGGTGGCGGTGGCGGCAGCGCAGCCATCCTTGTTTCTATCTCCGTCACGCCAGCTAATCAGAGCATTATCATCAACGACACACAACAGTTCACCGCAACAGGAACCTACTCGGACAGCACCCAGAAAGATATAACAACAGCAGTTACATGGACTTCTTCAGATACAGGCGTAGCTGAAATCAGCACGACAGGAATCGCCATACCAGCTGATTTTGGTTCTACCACCATCACTGCTACCTCAGGAAGTATTTCGGGAAGTACCACCCTCACAGTGGTTGGCCCCCCCGGAAGCCTTGATACAACCTTTGGCACAGACGGTATTGTCACCACACCCGTTGGAAGCGGCGATGACATTGCCAATGCTCTTGGCATCCAGTCTGACGGAAAAATTGTGGTCGCAGGAACCGCCTACAACGGCAGCGACTATGATTTTGCGGCTGTACGATATAATTCAGACGGAAGTCGTGATTCAACTTTTGACACAGACGGCATTGTCACCACACCCATTGGCAGCAGTGATGATTCTGCCAACGCCCTCGGCATCCAGTCTGACGGAAAGATTGTGATCGCAGGAAGCACCTATAATGGCAGCGACTATGATTTTGCCGTTGTCCGGTATAATTCAAACGGAACCCTTGATACAACCTTCGGCACAGGCGGCATTGTCACCACACCCATCGGCAGCAGTGATGATTCTGCCTATGCCCTCGGTATCCAGTCCGACGGAAAGATTGTAGTCGCAGGATACACTTATAATGGCAGCGACTATGATTTTGCCGTTGTAAGATATAATTCTGATGGAAGCCTTGATTCAACCTTTGACACAGACGGCATTGTCACCACACTCATTGGGAGCACTTATGATCTTCCCAATGCCCTGGGCATCCAGTCCGACGGAAAGATTGTGGTCGCAGGAAGCACCTTTAATGGCAGTAACGATGATTTTGCCGTTGTCCGCTATTATTCAAACGGAACCCTTGATGCAACTTTTGGCACAGGCGGCATTGTCACCACATCCATTGGAAGCAGTGATGACATTGCCCATGCCCTGGGCATCCAGCAGTCTGACGGAAAGATTGTGATCGCAGGAAGCACCTTTAATGGCAGCAAATATAATTTTGCAGTTGTCCGGTGCAATTCAAACGGAACCCTTGATACAACCTTTGGCACAGGCGGCATTGTCACCACATCCATTGGAAGCAGTGATGACATTGCCTATGCCCTGAGCATCCAGTCCGACGGAAAGATTGTGGCAGCAGGATACACTTATAATGGCAGCGACTATGATTTTGCGATTGCAAGGTACAATTTAAACGGAACCCTTGATACAACCTTCGGCACAGGCGGCACTGTCACCACACCCATTGGAAGTGGTGATGATATGGCCTATGCCCTCGGCATCCAGTCCGACGGAAAGATTGTGGCGGCAGGAAGCACTTATTATGGCAGCATCAATAATTTCGCAGTTGTCAGGTATTGGCCATAGTATGTAAAGCTAAAAAAGGTTTTCAGTGTAAATACTGAAAACCTTTTTTAGCTAGGGCCGGCCGCAGCCCGTAAGGCTGCTCCGGCTCCGCTCTTAATCGCGTTATTTGTTTCCGGTTTGCTCTTTCTTGAGGCGCTCCGCAATCTTCTGCTGACGTTCCGCCGCATACAGCATCACGGTCTCCACGGTTTTTTCAAGCGGGACCATCTTGCCGTCGAACTTCTTTTCCAGCGTAATCGCATCAAACTTGCATTTCGTGGTGCAGACGCCGCAGCCAAGGCAGATATTCTGGTCTACGATGCTGACACCGCAGCCCAGACAGCGCTCCGTCTCCTTCTTAAGCTGCTCCTCCGTGAAGGTGCGCCGTTGATCATGGAAGCCCGCCTTAGCATCTCCCGGGGTGCGGTTCGGCTTCTGACGCGGGGTATGGTCGTAATCTTCCACGACAACATCGCCCTTGTCGAGCATCTTGTAGACGCGGCGATCCCGGCCAATGGTCAGGCTCTGGCCCGGCCATACCTTGCGGTGCAGCGAGATCGCGGCCTGCTTTCCGGCGGCAATCGCATCGATGGCAAATTTCGGACCGGTGTAAACGTCGCCGCCCACGAACACGTCTGCTTCGCGTGTCTGGTAGGTCAGATCATCGGCCTTTGCGGTGCCGTTGCCGTTAATATCCACGCTCAGCCCGACGAGCAGATTGCCCCAGACAATGGACTGACCGATGGAAACGAGAACACAGTCGGCTTCAACGGTGACGGTTTTTTTCTCATTATACTTCGGTGCAAACCTGCCGTTCTTGTCAAATACGGCCGTGCACTTCTTGAATTCCACACCTATCACCTTGCCGTTCTCGACGATGATACGCTTCGGGCCCCAGCCGTTTTTGATCGTGATGCCTTCTTCGACCGCCTCCTCGATCTCGTCGGCGGTTGCCGGCATTTCTTTTGCGGATTCGAGGCAGTACATGGCCACGGAAGCGGCATCCGTGCGAACGGCCGCTCTCGCCACATCCACCGCAACATTGCCGCCGCCAATGACTACAACCTTGCCGCTGATATCGACGGATGTGCCCAGATTGATTTTCCGGAGGAAATCCACGCCGGAAATAACACCCTGTGCGTCCTCGCCTTCAACGCCAAGCTTCCGGCCGCCCTGCGCGCCGATGGCGACATAAAAGGCTTCAAAGCCCTCCGTGCGGAGTTCCGGAATAGCGACGTCCTTACCGACTTCAACGCCGGTTTTGAACTTTACACCCATTTCTTTAAGGATGTCGATCTCCGCTTCGATAACATTCTTTTCCAGACGGAAAGAAGGAATGCCCAGCGTAAGCATGCCGCCAAGTTTGTTTTCCTTCTCGAAGACCGTCACTTCGTAACCGTCAATCGCCAGATAATAGGCGCAGGAAAGACCCGCCGGGCCGGAACCGATGATGGCGATCTTTTTGCCGTAGTCGTGCATCTTCTGCGGAATGAAGCGCGTCGCTGGATTAAGTTCCTGATCGGCGATGAACTTCTTGATCTCATCGATGGCGATGGGCTGGTCGATATCGCCCCGGGTGCACTCAAACTCGCAGCGGCGATTGCAGATGCGTCCGCAGACAGCCGGCAGTGGATTCTCCTTGCGGATGAGTTCCAGCGCCTCCTTGTATTTCCCGAGGGCGGCAAGCTTGATATAGCCCTGCACGGCGATGTGCGCGGGGCAGTTGACCTTGCAGGGCGCGGTGCCTGTGGGAACCACGTTGACCTTGCTGTCGCGGAAATTGGGATTCCACATCTTCTCACTCCATTCGTGGTCGTCGGGCAGTATGGTTTCCGGCTGTGCGATAGAGGTTTTAGAGGCGATCTTCTGACCCAGCTTGACCGCGTTGGCGGGGCAATATTCCACGCACTGACCGCAGGCGACGCATTTTTCGTCGTCAATCTTTGCCACAAAGTTGGAGCGGGACATATTCGGTGTGTTGAAGAACTGCGAAGTGCGCAAGCCGAAGCAGGAGCAGCGGCAGCAGTTGCATATGCCGAAGATTTTGTCCGGCCCGTCGACGTTGGTGATCTGATGCACCAGGCCGTTGTCCTCGGCCTTCCTGAGGATGTCGAGACACTCCTCGTAGGTGATCTTGTGCGCCCTGCCGGTGCTCACGGCAAATTCGGCCACGTCGCCCAGCGCGATGCACATGTCTTTTTCCAGATGGCCGCAGCCCTCGCCCATCAAGCGGCGCGTGATGCGGCAGGAGCAGTCGCCGACGGCAATCTTGTCGTATTTCTTCAGCCAGTGCGAAAGCTGTTCGTAGGAAGCTGTTTTGGTTTCCGCGGGAATGGCCGTTTCAACGGGAATGACGTGCATACCCAGGCCGCCGCCGCCCACGGGAATCATTGGTGTCGCCCCCTTGAGAGGCTGTAAAGATAATTGTTCAAACGCACGGGCGATCTGCGGATATTTCTCAACCTGTGCGACATTCATCACCATGAATTCCATGACGCCCGGCACGAAGATGGGCAGTGTATACTCCAGTTCACCATGCTCCCGGGTAGCTTCCACGACCCCGATGACGAGCAGTTCCTCTAAAATCCGCGTCGTCTCCTCAATCGACTTACCGCTCTTTTGAGAAAGTTTCGCCGGCGAGATCGGAACGCGGACATCCATGTTCAGCGCCACGTCCGCCTGTTCGTCCGTTACCACGCATTCCAGGGCATAGTATTCCGGATCCTGTTGTGTGAACTCCTTTTTGGAACTTGCGATTTTTTGCGCAAGCGCCACGATTTTTTGTCTTACCGCCATAGTTAAATCCTCCTTGCTCTATTGCTGCGAGGTCCTGACCTTTTCATGCCGCCATTGCGTCCATTCTTCACATTAATGCGATATAGCTCCATAATGCGCTCGCTTAGAGAATTTCAAATTCCGTTATGGTCTTACCAACGCATATCAAGAGTAGAGCAAAAAATATTTACTGTCAATAATAACCTTGTATAATAACAATCATTATGATAGATTGATGATGTGGTCGTGGTCTGACCAATATACAGGAGGTGATCCATTATGCAATTTGGCGTGATAGTTGCCCCTACCATTCGAAACCTGTTTGTGGAAAAGATTGTGGCGATGATCCTCACGGGCAAGCTGTCGGTGGGCGATCGCTTACCCTCTGAACGCGAGCTCGCCGAGCAGATGCGGGTATCCAAAACGGTTATCCATGCCGGGTTGAAAGATCTGGAGCGTATGGGATTTGTGTACGTAAGTGGACGGCAGGGTACGTTTGTGGCAAATTATGCGGAAAACGGCACGTTCGAAACCCTGGCAACGATCCTCAAATTCAACGGGAGGCGGCTGGATCGTGAAACCACCAAATCGCTTTTGGATATGCGCCTTGCCATTGAAGGCCAGGCTTCCCGGATTTTTGCTAAATCACATACTAAAGAAGATATTGCGACGCTTCGGCGTATGATCGACGAGATCCGGAAATACGTATCGAAGCAGGAGCGCATGGACCCAAGCGAAATGGCGCATATGCTCTTTCGCTTTCATCGCTTCATCTGTCTGAAGAGCGGCAATACGTTCTTTCCTGTGCTGATGAACGCTTTTCGGGATATCGGCATACTTCTCTGGGAATCCTCCATTAAGATTCTGGGTATAGAAAAAAGCATTGAACACTTAGAGCACTTTACTTCCCTTTTAGAAGAAGGCAAGGGCGAGGAAACCGTGCAGGCTCTTTCCGATATGTTCGACACCTGCCTGTCGCTTGCCTATAAATGATTTCCATGAGCTGCGTTTCTCTCGCTCCGCCCCTACCGGCTGCACCGGAGGGATAGTTCGTCCAACATATTTCAGTACGTTTCACTTCTGGAATTTGGGACTCACTACTTCGCTTCGGGGATAATTCGACCATCAAGCTTCAGTGCACTGCGTTTCTGAATCTTGGGTCTTATTACAACTTACGCTTCAAACTTCATTTCATTCGTTTTCAGCGAGTGTCGGATCCCACTACGCT
>JAJFTS010000142.1 GCA_021372815.1 Deltaproteobacteria bacterium
TGGCGGTAACAACCAGCATGACCGGCAATATCAGGAATATGAAAACATAATTTTTTTTCATACCGGCACCGGGACAGTTTGCATCATTTCAAGCGGAGAATGATGCAATTTACAGAAATCAAAGGGAATAAACAATAAAAAGTTATCGGTTGTTGGAAATACTTTAAAATGTCAATCATTGCCGGAAACGGCATAAGATTTGTTCATTTTTTTGTTTTAGCCGTGTTTCCGTAATTGGCAATATTTTTTCTATGATTAAATAAAATGAGGATGAATGTCGCCATGGCGCCTGCCACCGCGTCGAATGGCCAATTTAAGACAAAAGCCTGTCCGCCAGCCAGCGTCAAGACCATAAAAAAAGAGGCGATAAAAGGCATCCGAACGATTCCGTAAACAACCAGCCAGACAGTACAGGCAAGGACCACAGCCCATGGCGCGATAAGAATCGTAAAACCTAAATAATTGGCTACGCCTTTGCCGCCGCGAAATCCGTGAAAGCAGGGAAAGCTGTTGCCCAAAACAAGAAAAAAACCAACCCAGGGAAGCCATGCTGATTTTAAATAATAAATTGCTATCGCCGCCACCAGCATTGCCCGGCCAAGATCCAGCAAAAAGACAACAGCCGCCCATGCCATTCCCGCCTGGCGGTAAACATTGGTTGTTCCCGCATTGCCGCTGTAGCTTAAACGGGGATCTTCCCTGCCGGTCAATTTAAAAAAAATAATGGCAAAGTTGACGGACCCGGCCAGATAAGCAAAAAGATATATTAAAAATGTCTTCCCCATTTAATGAGCCTTGGCTATAGTCTTAGAGCGAATTATCCCAGGCACGAAGTGCCGTGGGACACTATCCACTATTCCTTGCTAACAATTTCTCAATTACCGTGAGAATCATATCATAAATTATACCGGGTCGCATTCAAAGGATAACGCGGCGGCAGTGAAACTCGAATTACAGTTACGAAATAAACTGTAATTCGCTAGTTGAACTGTCCCGCAACAGCGGCGGCAAGGAGGAAGCTCCGCAGGCGTACATGATAATACGTTGAGGAAGCCGACAACGCAGCCAACAAAGTTAGCCGAAGAAGGCGGCTCGGTATCAGGCTTTAATCCATTCCGGCGGACGCAGTTTTCCCCTTGTGACATCCTTCATAACAATGCCGCTGATGCTTTCACACATCACATCTTCCTCGTAAATCCAGGCGTCAAAGACCAACGATTCCTTGGTTACACTTACCGGAACAACACGTCCGAGATACTCTTTCCTCTTTTTTGTCTTTTGATGAATGATTCTTTTTTCGAATCCGACAGGAAAAGAAACTATGCCGGCGAAGCGCTGTCCCCAAACACAGGCCGCGTGCATCACCGCGTCCAAGGGGAACGGAGAACCGAGCAGATCTTCATCCGCTTCACTGTTTCCACCGGAAACAAAAGCCAGAGCGCCATCCGGTGAAACAGACAGATCACCAACGATGTTTTGATAAGCCGCTCCAAAGGGAACCAGTTCACGGTAAATCGTGGTTGAAGGTACGCTGATGCAACTCCCTTTAAGTTTATCCACCGCCCGAAAAGGCGGCAGGGTTGTTTCTTCGGACTTAGAAAAAAGGAACTTCACCCGGGCGTGTTCGACTTCGCGGCTGATGGTTCCTGCTTTTGATTTCACCAGAGTTAGGAGCGAAGCGGTAATCCCGTCATCGCCGGATTTTTCAAGATCAACAAACACCGGCAGGCACCTGCTCTCCGGCGCAATTGCCAGAAATTTGTGAAAAACCGCGCTCTTCAGGCAATTTACATCCATTGGCGGAAAATGAGTTTTAACTGCCCGAGCCAAAACAATCAGAGATTCCACCGCGGGCAGAATTACTCTACCTTCCAGGTGGTGATCCCGCAGATACGGATACATATCGATATCACAGGAATACCTTTTTTTCTGATTTAAACCGGAAATGATTTCCATAATTGAACCGTTTTCGGATCGATGGCCACGGGAGTGCCCGAAAGATTCAAGGCGCAATGTTTGGTGAAACCGATGCAGATGATATTGCCCTTCTCCGCGTGCGTTATCAGATAATCAAACTGTAAACGCACGCGCTCCAGATTCACCGGCCGCGTGTGGATATACATCAAATCGTCGTAATACAGAGGCTGATAAAAACTGATGCCCAGATCGAAAATCGGATAAACATAACCGCTCTGTTCGATCTCTTTGTAGGGATAGGCAACGTCGCGCATCAGCGTTGTCCGGCCGACCTCGAAATAACGCAGATAATTAGCGTGATAAACAACTTCGGAACGGTCGGTGTCAACGTAAAGCGTCCGGTATACCGAGCGGTGCCAGACCAGACCGGTGGTAAGGTCGCGCACGTAACGCTGATCATTGTTGTATATTTCCGGTTTGAAAGGTTTGGGTTTCATTTTACACTCCTCTGAAAATGACGCAGCAGTTTGTTCCGCCGAAGCCGAAGGCGTTGGAAAGAGCAATTTCGTATTTTTGTTTGCGGGCTTCATTGGGCACAACATCAATATCGGGAAATTCCGGATCAGGCAGGTTATTTATCGTGGGCAGAATAATTCCTTTTTTCATTCCCTCGATGGTCAGAGCCGCCTCAATGGCGGCGGTTGCGCCCAGCGTGTGTCCCAACTGCGATTTATTAGAGGATACAGGAATCCTTTCTATTTTTTTGCCGAACACCTCCCGCAGACATTTCACCTCCGTGCCGTCGCCCTTGGGCGTGGAAGTACCGTGGGCATTAATATACTGAATATCTTCCGGCTGCAATTCCGCATCCTCGATAGTTTCCCTGATGGCGCGGATAATGGTTGATGTATTCGGGCTGGTATAATGATGAGCATCCGATGTCCATCCAATCCCCAAAACCTCGGCCTTCGGTTTAAGGCCATAAGTCTCCATGACTTCTTCCGCCGCCAGAACGACAACCCCCGCGCCTTCCGAAAGAACGAATCCCTTGCGGTCAATACTGAAGGGACGCGACGCCAGCGCCGGATTATCGTGGGCGCGGTCTTTGGGATTCACCTTGATCGTGGCATTCATATTGGCAAAGCCATGGATAATCTCTGGCAGGATGGGCGTATCGGCGCCCCCCGCCAAAACAAAATCGCAATCACCGTCCCTGATCATCCTTGCGCCGATGCCGATCGCGTGGTTGCCCGAAGCGCAGGCGCCCTGCGGCGAAAAAATCGGTCCGGTAAATTTCAAAAGCATTCCCGCCTTGCCTGAAGGGAGATTCGCGCATAAATTGGGCAGAAGATAAGGGCTGACTCTGAGCGGTCCGCGGTGTTCCAGATCGTGTACGGCAATGCGAAAAGCGTCGGAACCGTTGAGCGCCGAACCGATCAGACAAGCCATCCGTGGCGCGATCCGGGCATCAACGGTAATGCCCGCATTTTCCAGGGCTTCCTTGCAGACAGCCATGGTTAAGATGACGAAAGCCGCGTTCCAGTTGTAAACTTCTTTCGCGTCGGTAAAATCGAGCTCCAGCGGATACCAGTCCGGAATTTCGCCGACCACATCGCAGGCGGATTCCACTTTGCAGCGGGTTACCTTGCGAAAACCGGCTTCTCCCTTAACCGCACGCCCCCATGTTTTTTCAAACGTGCTGCCCAGCGGTGTGGCCGCGCCGTAGCCGACGACAAATACTTTCCTGTTCTGCGGAGCTTTCATAA
>JAJFTS010000152.1 GCA_021372815.1 Deltaproteobacteria bacterium
CGTCGGCTGCAACTGATAATCATTTTCTTGTCTGTGAAAAAGCTTAAGTATGTATCAATAGTTAAATAATTTGATTAATTGTCTCTGAAGGTTGTCTTATTAGTCCTCATATGGTCCAAGGAATCGCTCGCCATTGAAGTGGATTAAATGTGTCGGAGACTCGGAAACCCAGACTTCTGTCTCCCATGAAATATCATTAAGATATTTCAGCATAGCATGACGGTTAATGAAAGCAGTTACAAAAACCAATCCGGCAGATGATTTGGAAAATAATTTCTTTAATTCCTGGCGCCGTTTTGGATTGACCGGCCCGTGACTGGTCACTGCTTCAATTAACACCAGCCAGTTCTTCTTTACATGGTGAACAACAACATCAGGCATCTTGCCGTGTTCTTCTATGGTAACACCAAGTGCCGCCGTAGCTTTGGCATCGTAAAGAGACCATTTTGATTGAGTATCACCGATATATATAATTTTGCCGCCAGGAGTAAAAAGGGAGCAAAAATCTTCAACAATTTTCTTTACCAGAACATTTTGCCCACCGGGAGAAAGTTTTATTTCCTGACCATCTGGCAGAGTAACTGGTAATCGCTGCATGTCCCTTTCACGCTCATAAATCTTTGTGAGCGTTTTTACTTTGCGCAGATATTTTTGTAGGTTTTCCTTCCATTCCGGTGTACCAAAACTCAACAGTAATTTGAGAGCGGATGGCTCAATTTGATAAACGGCTTTAGGGCTGTTGGTCGGTCTGGATGGTTTGTCAGGATTGGCAATAATTAAAGCGGCTTGTAAAAATTGATGAATAGTCTGACGACGTACTGTTTCGCGGGTATTCGGCGCATACTTTTTTCCATAATACTCGGAAAAGAAGTCCATCATGGGTGTAATACCCATCAGAGGGTTGCCTGCATTTTTCCAGTCACTTTCAGGTTTGATGCCTAACAAGGATAGAAGAGTCAAAGCTGATCTTTCATTGAGCTGCTGTCTGGGCAAACCTAAGGCATTAAGTATTTTAAGCGCGTTCTGAATTTTCTGTTCAGTTTTTTTCTTGTTTACTTTTTTGGGCACAGTTTCCACACTCCTTTTCTATGATGTCATCGATAGTCTGCTGATCCGGCATTTGTTTCTGTACGTAATCACTAAATCTTATAAGCTGTTTCTCAGTGGGGTAGGGGATCTTACGCAAATCTGTGGCGTTAACCTGCGTGTGACCACTAAATAGTCTGAAATATTGATCAACAATTGAAGAGTTCAGATAGAGGGCAAGCCCTTTTGCCAATTTTTCGGGTAAGCCTTTGTCGTTTCGATGAAAATAATTTAAATGATTTTCAAAGCTCACAAAAGGAACATCAATTCTTGAAGGATCGAATATTGCTGCCATAAGACGTCGTTTCTGCTCTTTTGAGGAAAATCTTTTAATTAAAACGTAATAACCCTTTTCTAAGAAAAGATCAGACGTCTCATCCGATTTAATGATGGCATTTGGTTTTTTCCCTGATTCCAGAGGCCAATTAACGAAGCCTTCTTGAAAATGACAGGGATATATTAATGGCGCGGTGTTTTGCTGTGGGCGCTGACGCAGATATTCCTTTGCTCTGAAATCAACCGTTCGTCCTGTAGAGACAGTTAAATTCAGCTTGTCCAGAGTTGATTTGAAACACTGTATTTGATTCATAATGTTGATTGTGCTGTCATTAATTCCGAGATGGATAAAAAAATCACGATCATCGGAATGCACAATTTGATCATAAGGGATGGTCAGAGTGCTGGCATTATTGAAATCGTCGCTTTCCGATGTTGAAACGACAACCTTGTTAGGTTTCTTTTTGTTTTGTATGGCGTAATAAATGATATTTTCCTGCAAAACGTTGTCATCAGCGAAAGCTTTGCTGCGTGATGTGAATACATGAATGTGCCTGAGACTTAACATTTCCAGAAAGGCAACGCGGAACTTTTTAAAATATGGTCCATTGCAAAAGCTTCGCGGTGTGATAGCAACTATCTGCCCATCCGGTTCAAGTAAGCGCATGGACAGCCACACAAAAGCGGCGTAGAGATTTGCCACTTCCATGCCCGCCGAATAGAGCATGGTCTTTGTGTCTGTTTCCCCATTAATCTTTTTGTAGGGCGGATTGAGAATAGCGTGAGTGAATCGTTTAACTGGAACGGAAAAAAGAGTTTCTGCCGTTTCGGATATTGCAGAAGCAATAAAATCATCCTCTCTGATAATGCCTGTGAAGAGAACTCTTTTTTCTTTGCATAGCTCTGCACACTTATTTATTGTTTCTTGAAGATAAGATAAGATAACCCTGTCTGTCTCATAGGCAACGACCTCTATAGAAGTAGGCAGTTTCTTCTGTGAAAGTAATTTCTTCACACAAGCTGCAAACAAGACACCTGCTCCTGCGCCGGGGTCGAGAATTCTGACTTCCTTTTTTGTTGTGACTTCAAACAAAGATGACATGAAGTCGGCTATTGAAACGGGAGTGAGGAATTGACCTATTTCTGAGCGGTCAGCCCTATTGGTAAAGGTAGAGAATGTTTGACGTACATGATCCAACGTATCTAAAGATTCAAGAGACATAATAATCTTCTTTAAATGCTTTCAATGCTCTTCCGCAAATCTTTTACAGAACCTTTTTCTACTAATCCCCTTTTTAAGTTTGAAGAAGCTTTGGCAGCACGTTTTACAATAGCAATTCTTTTATTTTTAATAATATTTCGACTTTTTCCCTTCATTTAATTTACTTTGCCAATGTTTTTTCTAATGCCGGGAAAACTTTGCCCAAATTCTCCGGTTGTGACCCGCCGGCCTGGGCCATGTCGGGACGTCCGCCGCCGCTGCCGCCGACCAGGGGCGCCAGTTCCTTGATAATATTTCCGGCATGATATTTCCCGGCTAAATCTTTCGTCACCATGCACAGCAGCATTGCCTTTTCACCGGCCTTACTGCCCAGAAGGATAACGCCGGAGCCGAGCTTATCGCGCAGTTTGTCGCCGAAGTCGCGCAGGGTCTTGGCGTCGGTGAT
>JAJFTS010000153.1 GCA_021372815.1 Deltaproteobacteria bacterium
CAACCTGGACCGTGAAAGAATGCATAAGATACTCACGGGTATCCGTGACAGAATCAAAGATGCCCGGCTGCATTTCCCCAACGCCTTGCGATCCGATGTCCTCGAACCGGAAGACATGGCTGTTTTTAAACAGGCGGGAACCATTTCTGCTGTTTTTGCCATAGAAACTTCGAGCCCCAGACTTCAAAAAATGATTCGCAAGAATTTGAATATCGACAGGGCTTCGCGCGCTATGAAAGCTTCCGTTGAAGCGGGGATATACTCCACGGGATATTTTATGCTTGGATTCCCCACGGAATCTTATGAGGAGGCATCTGCCACCGTAGATTTTGCCGCCCGTTCTTCCCTGCATCGCGCCCTGTTTTTTAATCCCATACCATTTACCGGAACCGAGTTGGCGGAGATTGCCTCTGATTCTCTGAAAAACAAAAAAGACATTTTCGATCCTCTGAAAATGAATTATCAAATCACCACGCTTAACATTTCGGCAATGCCTGACCATGAATTACAAAAAATATCAAATCTTGCCTACAAGCGATTTTATATTAATCCGCAAAGGATATTACGTTTGATGAAATTGGTCATTCAACAGCCGGAACTTTTTTCCTTCAAACGTCTCGCAGGGATGTTTGTATTCACGTTTCTTCCGAAGCCGCAAAGAAACTGACTTATCCCGCGATAAATCCTTTTTCCCGAAGAAAGCTGTACCAGACACGGCCGCGTATTTTATCAAATACCAGCCAGTGGCCGCCAGTTCGATAATGACAGCGGGACAACTTCCAGCGCCGCTGCAATTCTTCCGCCAGATCGAACGGACAGATTTTATCACCGCGTGAAGCCACCACCATAATATCATCGGCGGGTATCTGCGGTTGAAGATTTAAAGGCGAGTGAAATTCAGCGGCGCGGCGCACATACGATCGCCATTCGACATCAAACGGAGATCGCCTGTAAAAGTTTTCCGGAGATATAGGACGAAGTAGGTTTAGCGAAGGAACCATCATTGCAGCAAAGGCCGGCTTGCTGCTCAGACAGGCATATACTCCCGCGATATAACCTCCGAGGCTGGCGCCGATCATGCCGATTTCCGGTGATCCCAGTTTATAAAGAATTAAAAGGGCATTGCTGAGATCGTAAACGCTGTGCGCAACACATTCATCGGTAAAAGCCGTATCGCCCAAAGTCAGAAAAACACGGCGTGCGGCGCGCGGTCCCGCTATTCTTTTCCAGTGAAAGGGATGTACGCAGAGCGCCACATCAAGTCCCAGGGAAAAGAGCTTGCTGATTTTGAACATCCGCTCCGCTTCATGCGGTGCGCCCATCATGAATCCGTGTATGCACAGAACCGTCTTACGGGGCTTATCGCCGTGTGTCCAGCGAATCAGGTAACCGGTACGGTTTTCGGAATAATTAAGATAACGTTGACGCACAAACGGATTCCTTGGTTCATACAAACTATTAAACGATATTTCCTGATAAAGACCGTTTTGGTAGGGAGTCTGCTTTTCAATACGATATTCCGGCGCTCTTTCTGATATGACGAAAAATGTTGCCGGATTTTTCACGTAGCCCTGCTTATGGTAGAAAGACACTTCCTGCGCGTAGACATTCCAGTCCACATCACGCCGCGCCTGAAAATAAGCAATGGCTCTGCCCGGCGCTAAAAACATCTCATCAACAATGCTGCCGATAATATTTAATGCATTTCTTTTCATAGATCATGATTTATTGTGTTCCGCGAGTTGTGCTGAATTTCATATTTTGCTTTAATCGATAAAAGTAATGATATCCCTGTTTTAAAAATAAATAACAAAATTGGAATGATACTTAAATCAAATTCGATTGTTAGTCAATTGAATACCATCAACCATCAAAGTATTGACAGAAAATACGCGTCATGTTTTATAATTATTGACAAACGTAATAATTTTGCGTTGCAAAGAATTGAGAGTTTTTCTGATTCGGCAAACCGGAGAAATATTTTAATATTATATTTTTTTAAGGAGCAAATAATGAATAAAAAATTATATCTATTTATCTTGTTGTTTTTATTTGCGATTGCATCATGCGCTCCGACCAACGCTTCGCGCTATCGCGAGGGCTCCAACGTCGGCCAGGAAACCAACCTGACCGTTCAGGATGAACAACGCCTGACCAAAGAAGCTTTGCCCAAAATGCTCAAAGATTATCCTTCGGCCAAAAATCAGGAACTT
>JAJFTS010000169.1 GCA_021372815.1 Deltaproteobacteria bacterium
CGTCTGTGTTATTATTCACCTGATTTTGTCGCAACCGCTCTTGTTCCTTTCGGTTATACGGATATTGGTTCTCTTCATCAGGACTCGTCCGGCCCGGGCGACATCAATATCGGCGCCGGTTATTTTCTGCCTTTTAAAAAGATCGATATTCTGCCGATGATCTTTGTGGAAATTCCCACCGGGGAGTATGACTCTTCCAAAGCCGCCAACATCGGTTCAAATCAGTATGATATAAAACCAACCATCTTTCTTCACAAAACGCTGGGTGATTTCAGCATCGATGCCGCTGCAAAATATTTCTTTCGCCTGAAAAACAAAGACACCAACGTTTTGCCGGGAGATGAGTTTTATCTGCAGTGTCTTTTGGGTTACAACCTGACGGACAAATTTAAATTAGGACCTTCGATTAACTGGATGATCAGCAAAGACAAAGAACAAAACGGGATAACGGTTCCCGACAGCGCCAGAGAGACTCTTTCCGTGGGCGCCGATTTTTATTATCGTTTTTCCCGGCTCAGCGTCACTTTCACTTATCTTGGCGACGTATATACCGAAAATTCAACCAGGGGACATTTCTTCCAGATCAAAACCGTCTTCCGCTTTTAGTCGTTCTCTTCCAAAACACCAGGAAACAAATCATAAATGGCATACTTTTTACTGCAAAGTTAATATGTTGTTTTAATCTTAAGGGCGTAAGTATATGTCATAAAAGGTATATTTTAAAGTTGTTGATTTTATTAAGGATTGAAGTTGCATAAGCCATGTGCAGATTGGTATAAAGTCGTAATAATTATGTACTTAGGAAGATTATCAACATGTTTATCAACAATCATATCCACAGTCTTGTGGAATACGAATTTAAAGGCTTGATTACGTTAGCTGGTAGCCTTTTTCCCGAAATAATCTTATACAGGCATTGGCTGCCGTTTCGTCATAAAGAACCGCCTTGTTCTTTTCAATCTCTTCAAGAGCAGCTTCAATACCCAGTGACGGTCGATAAGGACGATGGGAAGCCATAGCTTCCACGACATCCGCCACAGCCATGATACGGGCTTCCAGGATAATTTCATCTCCTTTCAGATTTTGGGGATATCCGGTCCCGTCCATTCTTTCGTGGTGCTGACGAACAATTTGTGCCAACGGCCAGGGAGATTCCACATCCTTTAACATTTCATATCCGCTATGGACATGTTCTTTAACCAGAGAAAATTCCAAATCCGTCAACCGGGTAGGTTTGGACAATATCTCCGCGGGTATCGATAGTTTTCCTATGTCATGGATGTTGCCTGCCATGCGAATTCCTTCAACTTTATCTTGCGACAATCCCATCTCCCTCGCAATTGCGCAGGCCAGATTTGCAGATCTTAACTGATGGCCTGCCGTGTAGGGATCCCTGGACTCCAAAGCGGACACCAAAACCTGAATAGTTGAACTGGCCGCCCTATTGAGGCTTTCCAGGGTTTTTTGAAGTTTTTCCTCCGCCTCATCCCGTTTTTTGGCGGTATACTGGATATGAGAAGCAAAGATGGCTAAAAAACACAGAACGATCAGACGTTGCCAGATATCTCTTGAATCGATTCCTATAAGCGTTTGCAAAAAGGAGAATCCCGTGGAACTGACAACCGCAAGCATGGAATCAACAATCCAGAAAACTATGCCCAATCCCAGGCTGAACCAAAACATGGAGGCGGAAAAATTTTTCTGTTTGTTAATCTTTTCCTGCATTAGTTGCTCTATGAATTTTCCCCTTTATTGTTAGTGATATGGACAGGCAGCGACATTACGAATAATAAATAGACGTTCGATTAATTGATGTCAAGAAAAAAGACCCGT
>JAJFTS010000183.1 GCA_021372815.1 Deltaproteobacteria bacterium
CATCGAACTGATCGGCTGTTTTTACATGCGCTGTACCGACCATCTGCCTTTAATACCGGACATCGGCAATTATTTGTTCGGCGGCTCCTCCTCCGATCAGGCCATCACCCTCGGCGGCGTGACACCGGAAGGCGAAGACGCCGTAAACGACATGACTTATATCTTTCTGAAAGTTACGGAAATGCTTTCCATCCGCGACCCCAACGTCAATGCCCGCTACAACAAGAGTAAAAACAGCGCCACTTATCTAAAGAGACTTTGCGAGGTCAACTTAAACACTACCGCCACTCCTTCCATTCACAATGACGAGGCGGTCATGGTTTCGCTTGCGGAGTTCAATTATCCCGCCGAGCACCTGCGGGACTGGTCGGCAACCGGCTGCGTGGAGCCGACGCTTTCGGGACGTCACATCGGCCACACCAACTGCATGATGTTCAACATGGTAGCAGCACTCGAGATGGCGCTCAATAACGGCAGACATCCCCTGATGCGCTGGGATCTGGGACCCAAAACCGGCAATATCAAAACCGGTGATTTTAAAGACTATGAATCATTCTTTAACGCGTTCGCCGCACAGCTTCGTTTTCTGGCGGATCAGACATGCGAATACAACAATTTTCTGGGCGAGGCTCATCAAACACTGCGCCCGACACCTTTTATTTCCGCGCTGATCGAAGGCCCGCTGAAAAGCGGGAAAGATGTTACTAAAGGCGGCGCGCTGTACAACTCGTCCGGAAACGCCTGTATCGGTCTGGCTGATATCACCGATTCGCTGATGGTCATCAAAAAACTGGTGTTTGAAGAAAAGAAAATAACTTTCGGCGAACTGCTGGATGCCGTCAACTGCAACTTTCAAAATAATCCGGCCCTGCTGGCCACAATAAAAAACAAAGTTTCTCTGTTCGGTTCCGGCAATGAAGAAGCTCTGGCAACAGCCAATCGTGTGACAAAACTCGCTCACGATATTTTTATTGACCACACCAATTACCGCGGCGGCAGATACACAGCAGGATTCTGGTCGATGTCCAATCATGTCGCGTTCGGCACGCTGACCGGCGCGCTGCCTTCGGGACGGCTGGCCGGCAAAGCCTTTACTCCCGGACTAACCCCTGAACCGCACGCTTCCAGGAGTATTCTGGACAACATTCGCGATGTCGCCAAATTAAGACCTGAAAATATGAACAACAACATCGCTTTCAATGTAAAGGTCGTGCCCAGCGCTCAGGAAACACATCAGAAAACCGTGGATAACATTTATTCCTACGTAAAAACTTACAGCGATTTGGGCGGAATGCAGATGCAGCTCAATGTCGTGTCGTCCAAAACACTTCGGGACGCCATGGAACATCCGGAAAACTATCAGAACCTGCTTGTCCGCATATCCGGTTACAACGCTTACTTCGTGACCTTAAACAGAGACATGCAGATAGAATTGATTGAAAGGGCCGAGTTTGGCATATGATACAAAACGAAATCAAAAAACCTTTGATTCTGGAAATCAAAGGCAACAGTCTTGATGACGGGCCGGGCATAAGATCCGTTGTATTTTTTAAAGGATGTCCCCTTTCCTGTGTGTGGTGTCACAATCCGGAAAGTAAAAAAGCTTCTGCGGAGATATCCTTTGACCCCAAAGTCTGTATCGACTGCGGATCCTGTCGCGACATTTGTCCTAAAGATGTTCTTTCCCGCGACAATCGCTTTTACATTGACCGGAATAAATGCGACCTTTGTTTCCTGTGCGTGAACGCCTGTCCTTCCGGAGCGTTGGACAGAGTAGGCAAAATAATGTCCACTGAAGAAATTCTGAAAAAGGTACTGCCGGATAAACCGTTTTTTGACACATCGGGCGGCGGTGTAACATTATCCGGAGGTGAACCGACATTGCATATGGATTTCACCGCTGAAGTGCTGAAGTCGTTCAAACAGCAAAATATTCACACGCTGATCGAAACCTGCGGGCTTTTCGACCTGAACAGATTTATGAATATGATTTATCCCTATCTGGACGCAATTTATTATGACATAAAAATAATTGACAGTGCCGACCACAAAAAATTCTGCGGTGTGCCCAACGAAAAAATTCTGGATAATTTCCGGCACCTTTACAGCAAAGCAAAAAATGATCATAAAACATTTCTTCCGCGTACGCCGCTTATTCCCGATATTACGGACACGGAGACCAATATCAAAAGCATAGCAGATTTTCTAAAAAACCTGAGCATTACCGAAGCGGCTCTGCTTGCCTATAATCCTTTATGGCACGAAAAAAACGACAAAGTCGGAGCGGAAGATCCTTATAAAAACAGCAAAACCATGACCTCCTTTTCGGAAAATACCGTTTTGGAAAGATGTAAATCCATCTTTGCCGATGCGAAAATAAGCACTTAACGTAACAGCAATTGAGGAGAAATGATTTTGAATATGAATACGAAAGCTAAAATAGAGCAACCGGTTCTGATAACCGGCGCAACGGGATTTATCGGCAGCAGGGTTGTCCATAAGCTTTTACAGAAGGGAATTGCAGTAAAAGCGCTGGCCCTCCCTGATGAAACAGTGCCGGCCGAATGGGCAGATAAAGTTGAAATTATACGCGGCAGCATATCGAATTCTCCGGCCGTAGGAAAAGCGGTTCAGGGGACTAAAACAATCATTCATCTGGTGGCGATTGTTACGGACTGGGGAGACGAAAAAAAGTACTGGGAGTTTACGGTTGAAGGCAGCCGTTTGATTTTTGAACAGGCTGTTAAAAACAATGCCCGCATAGTCCTTGCTTCCAGCATTGTGGTTTACGGCGATAAGATTCGCACTCAATCCTGTCCTGAAGAAACCCCTTACGGCAAAACATTCGGCCCTTACAGCAGAACAAAACAGGCGCAGGAAAAGCTTGCCTGGAACTATTACAAAGCCAAAGGAATGAAACTCACTGTGGTCCGGCCGGCCAATGTCTACGGCCCGCGTTCCGGCCCCTGGCTTCATGATATAATTAATGTTCTCCGCAGCGGCTCACCGGGGCTAATCTCCGGCGGTCAGATGAACGCCGGACTTGCTTATGTTGATAACGTTGCCGATATCCTTATTCTTGCAGGATCTGCAGAGAAGGCCGTCGGCAAAGCTTATAATGCATCCGATGGAACAGATGTTACCTGGGGTCAATATTTCACGGACATTGCCGATATGATCGGACTCAAAAATCCAAAATCGATTCCCCGACCATTAGCCGCCTTCGGCGCATATTTACTGGAAGGAATATGGAAACTGTTCGGCATTCAAAAACGCCCTCTTATCACCCGCGAAGCATTGAATTTGATCGGTTCGGATAACAGAATACCCATTAGCAGAGTCAGGGATGAATTGGGGTACGTACCGCAAGTTTCCTATGCTGAAGGATTGAAGCTCATCAAAGAATACATTGATAAAGAATTCCAAATTCCAGGAGCAGCGTAATGGCTTACTTTTCCGATAAACTGGCTTTCATCACCGGCGGGTCCAGCGGCATCGGGCTGGCAACGGCGAATCTGCTGGCGTCACAGGGGTGCAATCTCGTTTTATTTGCCAGAGGACAGAAGATGCTTGATGAAGCATGCAAAATGATTAAAAGAACAATGGACAACTCTTCTCAAAGTGTCAACACCGTATCAATAGATGTCGCAAACAATGACGATGTTCAAAGGAAAATCAAAGCCGCGGTGAAGGAATTCGGCGTGCCTGATATTCTGATCAACAGCGCCGGTATCGGCACGGGAGATTATTTTGAAAATATTTCCTACGAACAATTCGACCGATTAATGAAAATAAACGTCTACGGCACCAGAAACATTGTCAGCGCCATCCTGCCCTTTTTGAAACAAAAAGGCGGCGGCCATATCGTCAATATTTCCTCCGTGGCGGGCCTGATCGGCATGTTCGGCTACTCTTTGTATTGTACATCAAAATACGCCATCGTGGGATTTTCCGAATGCCTGCGCAGCGAACTGAAACGTTTTAATATAGCCGTTACTCTGGTCTGTCCGCCGGAAGTCAAAACACCTTTTATTGAAGAGGAAGCCAAAACCCTTCCGCCGGAGGCACGAGTAGTGAAAAACCTTGCCGGTCTGATGACGCCGGAACAGGCGGCTCGAGCAATTGTTCGCGGTATCAAAAAGAAGAAATTTCTTGTTGTGCCGGGCATCACGGCCAAGTCTTTGCTTTTCTGGCATCGCATCAGCAACGGCTTTTTCACCCGCTATCCCGCGGACTGGATCATTAAACTGGCCTCCCGGCGGTCGGTAAAATAAAATTACTCTTTGATGAAAAGACGGCTTCTACAGGGTGAACTTCAGACCGAACATCGCCTGATAATTAAGAATGCCGCCGAATTCCGTGTCTCCATCTCCGGAGTTGATGATTCCGGAAGAAAAAAGTTCCCAGTGATTCCCCAGAGCATACGACAAAATCCCCAAAAACTGACCGGAACCGTCATCAATGTTTTGCGTCCAGCGAAGCGTGACATCCACTTTATTTTTTATGTTGACCTGATAATACTGCAGCATGGCGTAATTCTTCCGGATGAACCTCAATCCCGGATCTCCCGTTTGAGACAAATAATACGCTCCCAGTAATTCAGCCATACCGCCCATATTGAAGGCTGCAGCCGCGTCCTGTCTCAGGTCGTAGTAAATATCTGCTTCTTCACCGCTGTAACCCGGTCCGTTATACATATACTCCAGCGTTAAAGTTCCGCTGTTCTCCAGGGTGTAGGAAGCTCCGGCCAGAATAACCGGTTTAATATCCGAATCATCCTGATGGATTTTTTGCATGGAAGCTCCCAGAAGCGACATGTCCTTCTGAGCGTACAAGGCACGACTCCCTTTCGTCAGGCTCCCTTCAGCGTAAAGAAGCAAGGCGTCGGAAGCGGTCCAGCCGCCGAAAAACCCCAGTGTTTCGTCAGAATCTTTTTGCGAAAAAATCAAAGAGGCGTAATTTTCTCTTCCCGTGAAATCTATTTTCACCGCGTAAGTTTCTTCAAACGGATCCTGACCAAGAACCGTATTCCGGCCTTCATCCGTATTGACAATAAAAGATATGGTCCAGAGGCTGTGGGGAATAAATACCAGACGGCCGAAATCCATGCCGGGAACTTCCATATAGGGATTGCTGCGGCCGTTATCGCTGAAGAAAGGATTGGATGGAGAATACAGAAAAGAAGGGCCCCATTGCAGATTTTCTCTCCCATACGACACAAAAAGTTTTTCTCCGGCTTTTAAACGAACCAGCCATTCGTTGACATACCATTCATCATTCCAATCCGTCTCCCCGTCAAGCTTGCCTTCCTCCCACCTGCGATAATCGAGCTTCACCCGCGGTTTGGCGGAGAGCTCAAGAAATCCGCTGTCGAAACGGAGATCAGGCCTTATTTCCAGATTGGCCATGTAGTGAGGAATTCCGAGAAGATTGTTGCCGGGATTCTGACTTGATTCAGATGGCTCCTGAATAATGCCATAAGTCAGGATTCGCAAATCCCCGGAAAAGTAATCTTTAAATTTTGATGCATCGGAAGTTTTCTCATCCTGTTCCAAAATAATTTTCCCGGCTTCTTCCGCTGCAACAATCTGCGGCTGCCACGGACAAAGGGAAATAAGCAGAAATATCATTGCGAAAAAAAACTTATTGATGCGATCCGTTCTCATAAATACCTCTATTTCGTCAGCAGGTTCAGATTAAATGTTGCCCCGGAAACTTTTTTCAAAACCGGCTTGCTGTAATTAATTATTGTGACATCGCCTTTAATTATCGCGCTGGAAATAATCATTTTTGAAATAAACTCCCGCGGCTGCTCATTGACGGTAATGCTGTTTTCATATTCGAACGTCGCCGTTTTAAACATCTTACCGGACACGGTATAAAACTCGGCTTTGAGTCCCACAAGACGTTCTTTCGATACCCAGTACTTGATCCGGTCATAAGTGGCCCTGCCGTCCAAAGCCTGCAGATTCATAACGATGCATGGTTCATCTTTAACCCTGCCCTCTTCCGTACTGACGATTTTATAATCGCCCGCATAGTTCGTGGAAGCAATGTCCCCGTTGGCCGCAGTGCCCATAAGTTTTTGCCGCGGTGAAATAGGAACCGGTTTGGAAAGCCCCGGTTTGGCAAACCACATGTTGCGATCCTGCATCAGCAGTTTTTGACCTTTGACATTTCCGGGAGCCAGAGTATTAATTAACGAATTATAACCTTTGGCGATCACATGCAGTTTTCTGTACTGTTCGCGCCCGTTTTCCACAGCATTCATGGAAATTTCCCACTGAATTCCCTCCTCATTGCCGCGTGCCTCATCAGACTTTTGAAGCATTTCCTTATAGTTTATCTGCGCATGGGCTGTCGGGGCTGAGACGCCGATAAAAAAAGAAAAAATGATTCCGATTACAAAAAATAAATGTTTGTTGAAATTTTTGTTCATTACCTTCTCCTTACAAATTATCTTATGCCCTTCCGCTTTTAAAGAGTAACGCGGCGGCCAGACGGTGCTATACATGACCCAGCGCATCGACAATATTCTTTCTGGCCGCTCTTCTGGCCGATACTATCGCTGCCAGCAGTGATAAAACCACAAAGCTCAACAGTAAAGCAAACAACATCAGCGGAACCATATCCACAAAAAGCGACACGGACATGGAAAAACCCGGTGGTGTATATTTGAGCGGATAAGTTCTGATGATAGCCCACACGCAGGTATGCAGGAGAATACCTGCCACACTGCCCAAAAAGCCCAGAATAGCTCCCTCCAGAGCAAACAGGACGGCAATGCCTCTTTGTTTTAAGCCCAGAGCCCGCAGGGTTCCTATCTCTTTTGTCCTTTCCAGGATGGCCATCCCCATGGTATTGACCGTGGTCATCACCACGATAACCAGAACAATGGAGAAAAGGAAGAGAAACATGGTGTCCAGAAAAGCTTTTTGTTTGGCAAAAGAAAGAGACAGTTCATTCCATGTTCGGATTTCACAGTCAATGCCGGCGGCTCTCAATTTCTTAAGAAGAAGAGCGCGCATCATTTCCGTATCTTCCCATTTCTCAAGCAATATGACAATTCTTTCCGCTGATTGAGTATCCAGCAGTGACTGCGCAAAATAGAAATTAAAGCGCATGAATTTATCATTGGAAAAATCGTTGCCGGAATCATAGACACCGTTGATCTGCATATCCAGGGCGTTCATCTGTCCGCTCAACGTCGGCGCCATCACCACGCCGTCTTTGCCCGGCGTCAGGTCGAGATATTTGGCCAGATCTTTCGCTATCTCCACGCCATAGGTTTTTTCTTCACTCAACGCTTGCCCTTCAATCGGCATGTATTCAGTCCATCGTCCTTTAATAATCCTGTCATCTTTGGGAACAACACCCTGAGCGATAAAAACGGTGGAAATGATCCCGTTCGACACGATGCCGGTAACCTGAATCTGCGGTGTGCACAGGACCACCCCTTTTTCTTCGCAGGCAAGCTTGACGATTTTTTGAGTTTCTTCCCGGGAAAACATATATTTTTCCGGTTCCAGTTTTCCCTTTTCCTGCCAGCCGGCTCTGTTGATTCTCAGGTTACCCAGACCTTCGCCGTGAATCGCCATAAATCGGAGGCCCCTGTACACATTATGAATATAGCCGTAATAAAGACTGATCGCGGCAAAGCCGACACCGATGGCCAGCAGAGTGACCAGAGAACGCCGTTTATTCCTCAAAACATTACGGAAGGCCAGCTTTATCCATTTCATCATTAACTTGCCGCTCCGTTCACTATTTTTCCGTCCTCCAGCCGCACCAGACGTTTGACTTTATTCAGAAGCCGCTGATCATGGGTGGAAAAAATAAAGGTGATCCCGTCCTTTTCATTTAATTCACGCATGAGTTCGATGATCATCCGGGCTGTTTCGGAATCAAGATTAGCGGTGGGTTCATCGGCAATGACCAGAGAAGGATTGTTCACCAGCGCCCGCGCTATCGATACCCTCTGCTGCTGGCCGCCGGACATTTTCGCCGGCCGGTTATGAATAAGCTCGCTTAGTCCGACTTCTTCCAGACGGGCCAGCGCCTGTTTTCTCGCGTGACCGGAAGACGCCCCCTTGATCTGCAAAGGCAGCATCACATTTTCCAGTGCAGAAAGAACGGGAACCAGATTAAATCCCTGAAAAATAAATCCGATGGTCTCATTGCGGTGTTCGCTTTTCTGGTTATCCGTCAACAACCGGACGTTCTTGCCGGCGATGGTCAATTCTCCCGCTGTCGGCTCATCAATGGCACCGATCAGGTTCAGCAGCGTGGTTTTACCGGAGCCGGAAGGCCCCCAAACGGCCACAAATTCTTTTTTATCGATTTGCAAATCAATCCCTCTGAGCGCGTGCACCACAGTCTCGCCCAGATAATAATCTTTGGTAATGTTTTTCATTTCGATCAAAGCCATATTCTTTTGCCCCGGAATAAATTACTGGTAAAAGAGATAAATCGAGAAGTTGCACAACTTTTTTCAAACATTCTTTATTTTTCCGGAACTAAACATATAAAGAAGTTGCTTCCATGTCAATCAGATATAAGCAGAGAATAAATCAAGAAGGATAAAAAAACCGGCTTGACTTGCTTAATTCGATAATATATTATTTATGCACGGTAAAAATCGGAAAAGTTCCTTTTAACTGTCAAATGTTTTTTACTCAAAATACCGCACTGTAGTTCTGTAACCATATTTGAAATTGAAAATCGCAACTCCCTCGGAAGACACGGCTAAGGCAATGTCGTTATGCCCCAAATCCATTTAAATCTGTAAGACAAACACCGACTTTCTGTAGGATAAATACCCGCCCCTAATTAGGACTGAGGCCGATACCGCAAAATAGTGAGAAGGTGTATTCAATAATCGCTTTTCAGGGGGGACATGTACTGCATCAGCCATATGTATTGTATCCCCTCTTGACGGCCGCTAATAAAGTACGTTTGTTGCACCAACCGGAACGAGGCCATAAATCGGGGTGTTTCCCCCTGAAGAGTTTAAAAAAAACGTGTCTCTATTGCGAGATCACGGGCCTGATGACAAAGAAATATGCTTTTCGGAAATAATCGAAAGGCATAAAAAATATTTTAGAAAAAGGAGATTTATATGGCTGAAGCAACTGAGACAGATTTTTATGACAAGGTATTTCCTGTGCCTGAAAGAGTAAGAGAGAAATCTTACGTCAAGAGCAGGGCGGAATATGACAAACTCTACAAAGAGTCCATTGACGACCCCAATGCTTTCTGGGCGAAAATGGCTTCCGAAAGACTGAGCTGGTTTAAACCCTTTGACAAAAAGAAAGTTTCGGACTGGTCATTTGAACCGGGGAAAGTTCATTCCAAATGGTTTGAAGGCGGAAAGATCAACGTCAGTTACAACTGCCTGGATCGCCATCTGGCAGACAAGAAAAACAAGGCCGCGATCATCTTCGAAGGCAACGACCCCAATGACTGGAAGGTTTATACTTATCAGGATATGTATCGCGAAGTCAACAAGTTCGCCAATGTGCTGAAAAGCCTGGGCGTCAAGAAGGGCGACCGCGTTTCCATCTTTCTGCCCATGATCGCGGAATTGTCCATCGTCATGCTGGCCTGCACCCGCATCGGCGCCATTCACGCCATCGTGTTCGGCGGATTTTCGGCGGAAGCTTTAAGAGACCGCATCAACAACTGCGGTGCGGAAGTCGTCATTACGTGCGACGGCACCTATCGCGGTTCCAAGGCTGTTCCCCAGAAAGCCACATGCGACAAAGCCGTAGATCAATGCCCCGGCGTGAAAACCATGATTGTTGTGAAACGCACCGGCACGGAAGTTGCCATGAAGGAAGGACGCGACATCTGGTATGAAGACCTGATGGCCAAAGCAGACCGTTACTGCGAACCGGAATGGATGGACTCCGAAGATCCTCTGTTCATTCTTTACACCTCCGGCTCCACCGGACAGCCCAAGGGCGTTGTTCACACCCAGGCCGGTTATCTGCTTTATGCCTCTATGACTCAGCAGTATGCCTTTGACGTGCGCGATGAAGATACTTACTGGTGCACCGCCGACATCGGCTGGGTCACCGGTCACAGCTACGTGGTCTATGGACCCCTTTGCAACGGCTTCACCAGCATCCTTTTCGAAGGCGTTCCCAACTATCCCGACTTTGGACGGTTCTGGGCTGTTGTTGAAAAATACAGCGTGAATAACTTCTATACCGCACCGACCGCTATTCGCTCCATTGCCAAGGAAGGCGACAAATGGGTCGATATGCATGATATTTCTTCTCTGCGCGTTCTGGGTTCGGTCGGCGAACCGCTCAATCCGGAAGCCTGGTGGTGGTACTACAATAAGATCGGTGCCGGTCACTGCACGATTTCCGATACCTGGTGGCAGACGGAAAATGGCGGACACATGATCCTGCCTCTGCCCGGCGCGATTGACATTAAGCCGGCCAAAGCCATGGTGCCGTTCTTCGGCGTAGTCCCGGCCATCATGGATGAAGACGGAAAAGAAATCAAAGGCCCCGGAAAGGGCGCCCTCTGCATCAAGAAAGGATGGCCCGGCATAACCCGCGGTTTATGGGATGACAAGGAAGGCCGGTTTGAAGAGAATTATTTCTCTCAGTTCCCCGGTTACTACTTCTCGGGCGACGGCGCCGAACGTGATGCCGACGGCGATTACAAAATCACCGGCCGTGTCGATGACGTTATCAATGTTTCCGGTCACAGACTGGGCACCGCGGAAGTCGAAGCAGCGCTCACTTCTCATCCGGATGTCGCGGAAGCGGCGGTTGTCGGTTTCCCGCATGACATCAAAGGTCAGGGCATTTTCGCCTATGTCACACTGAACCATAATGTGGCCAAGACGGATGAACTCAAAAAAGCCCTGGTCGCGCACGTCCGCAAGGTCGTCGGCCCGATCGCATCACCCGACCAGATTCAATGGGCTGATGGTCTGCCCAAAACCAGATCCGGCAAGATTATGCGCCGTGTTTTGAGAAACGTCGCCGCGAAAACGTTCGGTGACTTTGGTGACACCTCAACCCTGGCTGATCCGGCCGTGGTTGATGATCTGGTCGCCAACAGGAAAAAACTTGGTTAACATCTTCATTGCGCGGAAAGTGACTAACGCTTTTCGCGCAATGTCCCCTTCCTAAACAATGCCGTTTCCCGTAAAAAGGAAACGGCATTTTCTTCTTCATCACAATGTCGTGAAACTGAATAACGAAAATTAAAAGGCAGTGCTCTTTTTCAAAAGCACTGCCCGTAAAATAGCTCCCGTCGTGAACCTGTATTTTCAGGAGGGTTCTTGACTTTTACGACAAGTTCAGCGACATCGAAACCATATTCTCGTCCTTGGAATCAAGCACAAAATCGCAGTGCCGGAAAATTCGGATCATGGCATAATTTTCCTGAAGCGTTTCGGCGCGAATGGTTTTATAACCTTCTTTTTTGGCCAGTTCAATACACTGCTCAGACAATTTATGTCCCAGAGATTTATTCTGCCAGGGATCGGAAATGATAATGGCGTACTCCGCTTCACCCTCGCAGCGTTTATTCTTGATCAAACGCGCAATGCCGAGAAATTTATACTTGTTTCCATCTTTCATTTCCGCGACAACGGCGATTTCTTCCTCCGGATTAAGATTGCAGAAACGCTGAGCCCGTTCCGGCGTCGCGGAAAAAGGCGACAGGAACCTCAGCCACAGAGACTTTTCCGAACAACCGTTAACGAAATCCGTCCACAAACTGATATCTTTGGGATTGATCAGGCGCAGGCGCACGGGCTTTTCATCAACAGACAGCAAATCCCTGGTAAGATGACGGGCGATAGAATCGGCAATGGCGCTCTGGCGTCTTATGCCATAATGATACATCTGGCTTAAGACTTCCGCCGCCATCTCCGCCGTCGAATAAACGGGAATGCCGGCCTGTTCCATCTTCACCACGTCATCGATCATGAATTCCTTGCAGGCCACACAGCAGACAACCGGCTTTTCTTTGTAATCTATATTCTTCATGACATCCACAAAAGAGCTGAGCATCTCGCCCTGAATAATCACGATAAAACTATGCACGTCGTTGCTTTCCACACCGATTTCAATCAGATCCTTGACCTGCTGCGGCGTCATGGAGAAGGAACAATCTATGGGATTGCCGATACTGGCATAATCGGGCATAACTTTCTTCAGCCGCTTTTCAAAATACGGCTCCAGCGTGGCGAGACGCATGTCGGAAAGATACAGCATATCCGTCGCGGCAACACCCATTGAACCCGTATAGGTGATGACCAGAACCCCGTTGCCCTTCGGAATAGGCTGTTTGGAAAAAGCCCGCGTCAGCGCAAAAAGATGTTCGTTATCCTTGGCACGGATCAAGCCGCTTTGCCTAAACGCCGCGCTGTTGACTTCATCATTGCCGGCCAGCGATGCCGTATGGGAAGAAACGGCCTTCTTGCCTGCTTCCGTGCGTCCCGATTTAAGAACAATGACAGGCTTGCGCACCGCCGCCCGGCCGGCCACGTCCACAAAACGCTTGCCGCTGCGGATGTCTTCCATATACATAACGATTACGGAAATATTATCATCGTCGCTCAGATATTCCAGAATATCCGTTTCATTGATGTCCATCTTGTTGCCGATGGTCGCCACAATGCCAAAATCCAGAACATTGCTCAATCCTGTCAGGATGCCGGCAGCATAAACTCCAGCCTGCGCGACCATGCCGACATTGCCTTTACGCAAATCGGAAAGAAGCCCGATGGATTGCACCATATTGTGATGCGTGTTGATGACTCCCGAACAATTGGGACCGAGAACACGGCTGCCGTGTTTCCGGATTATTTTTTCAATTCTTTCCTGCGCCTGTTTTCCTTCTTCGCCGGTTTCGGCAAATCCCGCCGCCTCCACCACCATGTACTTTATTCCTTTCGCGCAGCAATCGGCAATAGCCGCCTCAACCGCTTTGGCCGGAACAATAATGATGGCCATGTCCACCGGATCAGGAACATCCAGAATGGATTTATAGGCCTTGATACCTTTGATGGATTCTTTACCGGGATTAATGGGATAGAGTCTGCCGGGAAAGTCATGGTTGATGAGATTCCAGAAGATATTGTAGCCGAGTTTTCCCTTAACGTCGGACGCGCCGATGACCGCAATGCTTTTCGGATAAAAGAAATCCCGCAGACTTTCCCGGCCTGTGGGCGTAATATTTTCTTTAGGCGACGACTCGCTGACGAACATGCGGGCGTCAACGGTGATATATCCGTCCGGATACAAAAAAAGCGGATTCAAATCCAGTTCAGCGATTTCAGGATTTTCCACAACCAACCGGGATATTTTCAAAAGCAGTTGGCTTAGAGATTCCAGATCCACGGCCTTGCCCCGGTATCCTTCTAAAATAGCGGCGCCGCGGATATCCGCGATCATTTCCAAAGCGTCTTTTTCCGTAATCGGCAGAATCCGGAAGGAAACGTCGCGCAATACTTCCACAAATACGCCGCCCAGTCCGAACATGATTAAAGGACCGAAACTCGGATCA
>JAJFTS010000202.1 GCA_021372815.1 Deltaproteobacteria bacterium
GAGGTCAGGGACGGCAGGCTGAAAGTCGGCGAGGAAATAATGAACGTGGTCGTGGCGGGCGATATCCGCGAGAATGTCTTTCCCGTGCTCATTGATACGGTGAACCGGATAAAGGCGGAAGTGACAAGGAAACAGGAATTCTGAACGGCTCTTCAATACGCCTCGCGATACGGTTTTTGCGCGCCTGGCATCTGAGCATTTTTGAACAGTTCCCGATCTCAAAATTTCTATTAAACACGAGTAGAATAACTGAATTAAAGGGCATTAGTGGCAGGAACAGCCGGGCGGGCAGGAGGTGGCTGAACACGATGAGCCGCCTGAACCGGATGAACCACTGGATTTTCTTCTGGCAGATACGGACATTACTTTCTCGGTTTTTTTTGATCCGCATTTCGGACAGGAAATGCCTTTTTCTTCCTTGGACGAGAAAATCAGACTTTCGAAAATATTTTTACATTTTTTGCATCTAAATTCGTAAATGGGCATTTTTTATTAATCCTTTTATTGTAAAATATACCGGAATTCAATTATGTCAAGTCCATACAGTCAAGTTTTGATTTAACGTTTTGTCTTTCCCATGGGTGGCCGCTTCTTTTCGCCGCTTTCTATATCCTTAATCGCCTGATTAATAGCGTTGCTTCGGTCCGAGCCGGGTGGAAAATAATTGAGGGCTTCTTTAAAATGAAACAGCGCGCTTTCCTTCTTATTTTCTTTTTTGAAATGCAGGCCGAAATAGTAATGAGAGTCGCCTTTGTTGTTAAGCTTGCCGTAGGTCATGGCAATGAAATAATTAATATCCGTATCGCCGGAAGGAGCATCTTTTAGCTTCAGGTAGGAGTCAAGCGCTTTTTGATATTTACCGGAAGCAAAATAAGTTTTTCCGAGAGCTAAGGTGATTTCATCGTTGTCCGGATTTAATTTTACCGCGCGGAGGAGGTAGTCCTGCGCGAGATCACTGTCTCCCGTTTTCAGATAAATTAAACCGATATTTTTCAAAATGTCCGCATCGCGAGGTGACAGGTTCTGCGCCTTTTGAAAATGGTTAAGGGCTGAACCGGTTTGGTCGAGTTGCTCTTCGGTCATGGCAAGATTAAAGAGAAGATCAACATTATTGGGATCACTTTGTAAAGAATTTTCAAGCTGTCTGTATCTTTTCTCAAGTTCAGATGTATCCAGGGGAACAAGAGCCTGTATTCTGCTTAAATTACCGATAATATTCTTTGCCCCTGTCTGATGGTATTGCGTTAAAATCAGACTGTCGATATAAGCAATACGATCATCTGTGCCCGGATGCGTTTGGAGATAAGAAGGCATGGTTTTGGAAAGAAATTCCTGTTGCTTCATTATTTTGAGAAAGTCGATCATGGCCGCCGGATAATAACCGGCGCGTGAAAGGTATTCTATCCCGAGGCGATCGGCTTCTTCTTCATGCTGACGCATATATCTCAAAGTCAGGCTGCTGGATCCGGCAATGGAAAAGGCGGCTATAGCCGCTGTTGCTTCTCCCCCTCCGCCGAGAAAAACACCGGCCAGCAAGCCTACAAGCGTTGCAATATTTAATTTTTTTGATTTTTCAATGATGCTGGCAACGTGCCGCGCGTTGGCGTGTCCGATTTCGTTGGCGATAACGCCGGCCAGTTGAGCTTCATTTTCGGATGCCATGATCAGTCCTTTGTTGATGTAAATGTAACCGCCGGGTGTGGCAAAAGCATTGACAGCGGAACTATCAACGATAAAGAAATTAAAATCGAAAGGGGATTTTGGTGATTGTTTCAGGACTAAATGGCCGATTTTTGTTATGTAGTCTTTAAGGGCTTTGTTTTTAAGGATGAGTTGATGCTCTTCCATTTTATCGTAAAATTCTTTGCCCAGTTTTTTCTCGTCTTCAATTGTGAATTCGGCAAAACAAGGGATTGCCCTGAATAATAGAACAAATATCAGAATGGCAAAACAAATATATTGATTTTGACTGAATTTACGCATAAGCATTTTTAAAGTTATTCGCTTTTTATTTTATATTACCTTCTTTATTTTTTTAAGACAAGTTTTCATTTCTAAAGGGTATAATAAATTATGGAGAAGAGATTTATAATAACCATTGATGGACCGGCCGGAGCGGGGAAGAGTACTGTCAGCAAAATACTGGCGAAGAAACTGGGATATATTTATCTGGATACAGGCGCCCTTTACAGGGGGTTGGCTTATAAAGCGATTAAATTAAAAATATCCCCGGATGACATTTCCAATTTATCCGATTTGTGTTCGAATACAAAAGTAACTTTGAAAAAGATGGACTCTCAGATGAGAGTATATGTAGATGGTGAAGATGTTGAAGAAAAGATCCGAACGGAAGAAGTAGGCATGGTCGCCTCAAAAATCTCAGCATTTGCCGTAGTGCGAAAAAAGTTACTTGATTTACAGAGAGAAGCGGGCAATAATGGCAACATTGTCGCGGAAGGAAGAGATATGGGATCGGTTGTTTTTCCTCATGCCGATTATAAATTTTATCTCGATGCCAGTAGAGAGGAACGAATAAGCAGAAGACACAAGGAGCTTTTACTTAAAGGAATTTCGGCGGAATATGAATTAATTCAAAAGGATATGCAGGTAAGAGACGAACAGGACAAGAAAAGGGAAATAGCGCCCCTTAAGGCTCCTGATGGTGCAATAATTATTGATTCCGATAACTTATCCATTCAGGGGGTTGTGGATAAAATCATTTCTTATATTAATACTAATCAGGTATTCACATCATAAAAAATAAGTTTGATTTATGTTGATATTTAATATTCAGTGTGATAAATCTTAAAAATTACAGGGTTTCATAAAAAATAGGGGGTATTGGTTTAATGGTTAACAATAACAACTTAAACTCAACGAAACAAAAGGAGGTTGATGAAAAATCTTCTTCTAAAGCGCAATCAACTTCTATGAAAGAAGAAGAAATGGATTTCAAAGAACTTTACGAGCAAAGCCTCAACCAATTTCAATATGGTGACATCGCTACAGGCAAAGTTGTACAGATAAAAGACGACAGAATAATGGTTGATGTAGGTTGGAAAACCGAAGGCTTTATTCCAATAGACGAGATTAAAGACGCACGGGGAAATATTAACATTTCCGTCGGCGATGAAATAGATGTGTTTATTGACAGGAGAGATTCGGAAGGAAATCTGGTTTTATCAAGAGATAAGGCATCCAAAGTCAAGATATGGGATGAAATAAAAAATGCCTGCGACAACGACACGGTTGTAGAAGGTGTTGTTATGGAAAAGGTTAAGGGAGGACTGTCCGTTGATATCGGCATTATCGCCTTCCTTCCCGGATCCCAGGTCGATGTTCGTCCGATTAAAGATCTAGATAAATTCGTCGGGCAGACTCTTGATTTCAAAGTGCTGAAATATGACAGAAAACGCAATAATGTGGTTCTATCGCGCCGTTCCATTGTCGCATCGGAAAGAGAAGCGGAAAAGAAAGATATTCTGAAAAACATCCAGGAAGGCAACATTGTTGACGGTATTATTAAAAACATAACCGATTACGGTGTTTTTATTGACCTCGGTGGAATTGACGGTCTCCTTCACGTTACTGATATTTCCTGGGGAAGAATTGTCAAGCCGTCTGAAATTTTCCAAAAAGGCGACAAGATTACGACAAAAGTTCTCTCCTTCGATTCGGAGAAAGAAAGAGTATCTCTCGGCCTGAAGCAGTTGACGGATAATCCGTGGGAAAAGATAACGGAAAAATATCCGGTAGGGGCGATCTTCGAAGGCAAGGTTGTCAATTTGACGGATTACGGTGTCTTCGTGGAACTGGAGTCGGGTGTTGAAGGTCTTGTGCATATATCGGAAATGTACTGGACAAGAGAGATAAAACATCCGTCCAAGGTATTGAATGTGGGTGAAAATATCAATGTTGTGGTTTTGGAAGTAAATCCTCAGGCCAAGAGAATTTCGTTAAGCCTCAAGCAGACAACGCCCAATCCCTGGGAAAAGCTGAAAGAAAAATATCCGGTGGGAACAATTGTCAAAGGTATTGTCAGAAACATTACCAACTTCGGCGTATTTGTCGGCATTGAAGAAAAAATCGACGGATTGATTCACGTGTCGGATATTTCATGG
>JAJFTS010000203.1 GCA_021372815.1 Deltaproteobacteria bacterium
ATAATAACCCTCACCTCATCCATCGTTCCCAGGGTTTTAAAAACATCGGCGATCTCCGCGGCGAATTCCAGACTCAGGGCATTTAAGCCTTTTTCTCTGGCCATGGTTACCGTTGCGATATAATCTTTTACTTCCAGTTCAATAAATTTATAATTCATTTGTTACTCCTTAAAAATTTTACATTCAGCTTAACGCTTATTAAATTCTTCTCAAGATGTTTTATACAAAGAGTTTTTAGCGATGTATTGCCGGACTTTGCTCGGGGTAAGGTACCTTATTGATTTACCGGCTTTGACCATATCTCTCATCCGCGATGATGAAATATCCAGAAAGCTCGTGTGCCGGAAATAGATGGCATGCCCCGTCGGACCTTTGAATCCGTCAATTTCTTTATCATAGTTAAATTGCGCGGCAAATTCTTTCGGCAGGATTTCATTGAGTCTCATATCGTCATAACCGGGACGGGTCATAACGGCAAAGTTGCACAATAGCAGAAGTTTCTCCCAATTCTTCCAAGTTGTTACCGCCTGAAAAGCATCCTGTCCGACAATAAAATACAGTTCCAGATCTTCCATGTACTTATCGAGAATGTATTCAACGGTTTCCACGGAATAAGATTTACCGGCGCGTAAATTTTCCACTTCGGAAAAAGAAAAATTAACATTGTCTTCAATGGCCAAACGAATCATTTGCTCGCGATGATTGAAAGCCGTTATATCCGCCTCCAACTTGTGCGGCGGTCTCGACGACGGAACAAAAATAATGCGGTTCAGATTGAAAATTTCCTGCATTTCCTCCGCACCGCGCAAGTGTCCGAAATGAATCGGATCAAACGTTCCTCCCAAAAGCCCCCATCTCATGATCTCACCTGTCCGTTACCGTAAATGATAAATTTTGTTGTTGTTAATTCCTCCAGACCCATCGGACCGAAAGCGTGAAGCTTTGTCGTGGAGATGCCGATTTCAGCGCCCAGTCCCAGTTCAAAGCCGTCGCTGAAACGCGTCGAAGCATTGACCAGCACGGTTGAAGAATTAACTTCATTCAGGAAACGCTGGGAATTGGCGTAATCATCCGTGACAATGGATTCCGTATGCAAAGAGCCGTATTTCTCAATATGGGCGACAGCTTCATCCATATTCGCCACAACCTTTACCGCCAGAATCAAATCAAGATATTCGGCGTACCAGTCATGCTCATCGGCTTTTTCAATACTTTTCAGGATGGATTTTGTTTTTTCACATCCCCTGATGACGACACCCGCTTTTTTCAGTTTATTCGCCACCAGCGGCAGAAATTTACCGGCGATATCCTGATGCACCAGCAAAGTCTCCAAGGCATTGCAAACACCGGGGCGCTGCGTCTTGGCATTGAGACAAATATTGACGGCCATATCCATGTCGGCACTCGCATCCACAAAAACATGGCAGACTCCCTTATAGTGCTTGATGACCGGTATCCTGGATTGGGCAACCACGGCGCGAATCAAATCTTCTCCACCGCGGGGGATGATTAAATCAATGTACTCTTCCAATTTCAGCATTTCCGCTACCGCCTCACGATCCGTTACCGGAATGACCTGAATCGCTGCTTCAGGGATTGACGTCTCCCGCAATACTTTCTGCAGTATGGACGCAATCGCCAGATTGGATTTGATCGATTCCGAACCGCCCCGTAAAATGACGGCATTGCCCGATTTCAGGCAGAGAGCCGATGCATCGACGGTGACATTGGGACGCGATTCGTAAATAATTCCGATCACCCCCAGAGGAATGCGCATTTTCCCCACCAGCAGGCCATTGGGCCGGCGCCACATGGAAGTCACTTTGCCGATGGGATCGGGCAAAGCAGCCACTTCTCTTAATCCTTTGGCCATCTGATCAATCGTGGCCTGTTTGAGCGTCAAACGATCCAGCATGGCTTTGGAAATACCCGATTTTTTGGCCTGGCCGACATCTTTGGAATTTTCTTCCAGAAGAAATTTGCTGTTTTGTTCCAGTTCTTCCGCCATGCGCAAAAGCGCTTTGTTTTTTTCCGTCTCGGTCACGCGGGAAAGCTTTCGCGCCGCCGCCGCCGCGTCACTTGCAATTTGCCGCACAGAACTTTTTATATCCACGACATCATCCTTAAATTAAAATATTTACAGGAATCCCAACGCATGATTTGGGATCCGGTTCAACAACCAACTCTAGCGAGTGTTAATCCCATGTCGCCTATAGTGACCTTTAGGTTATTCGCTCCTGGGATAATTCCACTGGCGCTTCGAGCATCGTATAACTCGCTCTTAGCGAGTGTCATTAAAATTAAACTTGCATTTTTCCTTTTATTATTGATAAAAACGGCTCCGCTTAAACAGATGCAAAACATGAATAGATTGATTTTTCATGCTTAAATATTAACGACACCGATGACAATCTACAAGACAAAAGTTCACGTGTCAAGGCCTTTGCCCAAACATAAAATATGAGCAGAATACGAATTAAAGCCGGTACAAAAATTTATCAAATCATCAAAGACGGTGGTTTTAATTTTGATTCTGTCTCCACCTATTTCGGACCGGCGGTAGGCCCCCGTTGGCTTGTTGCCAGCGGATTCGAT
>JAJFTS010000208.1 GCA_021372815.1 Deltaproteobacteria bacterium
TGATATATTTATATAAATAATAAACACCTTAATAAAATAAATTTAATGCGGACCTTTTCTAAAATTCAACTATCGGTTGCAATTTCCCTCTTAATAATGTTCTTGAATAATTATAACTTAAGTTACTGAATAATAAAGTTAATTAAAATTTTAATTCTTCCCTGGCATCACTCTTCAACACCGCTCTTTCAATATTGCATATCGCTGTTGTTTCAGGGTCTTCTTATCTTTTAGTTTTTGCTTCCTTTACAAGTATTTTGCTTTAAACCCATGAAAAAATACTATCAGGAACAGGCTTTTGACAGAAGTGATCATTGCCGTTTATGCTGAAGAGACATTGAGATCTCGTTAAACATCTATAGAGAGGATATAATATTCAACGTTCCTTTGCGGATAAAGCGTCTTCATGATTTTTGTATAACGCTTGAGCTGTTCCTCGTATTTATACCTCAGTCCCTTCATGGAACCCGATTTATAATCAATGATTGTAACGAGATCATCCGCGACGATCATCCTGTCCACGATGCCGAAACTTTCCTTATCGGATATCAGCTGCTCGATATAAATATTGCCCGGCCGGAACAAGACGGCGGAAACATCTTTTCTTTCAATAAAACGAATCGCCGTTTTATATTCTTCAGCGTTTAATTCTCCGGCCGGCGGAAGCGCTGCCCCGTCAACAACCTGAGTCAGCCACCGATGCAGACGATCACCACGCATGATGCCCGCTTTGATGTTGGCGGATACAAGTGCCGGATCAATCTCGCCGTATTTCTCCGGTTCGTCGTTTTGTCTTACAGGCATATCAAGTGTTATAACCGTTTGGCTTTCTTTTCCCTTGCCGGAAAAGAGGCAGATTTCTTTTTTGACACCCTCCGGTGCAAACCGCGAAAACGTATTCAACACGGCCTGATGGACCCCCTTGTATTCGTCTTTTTTATTTTTCGGCAGAAAAACAGTCAGTGTCTGGACGGCCCTTGTTGCCGCAACATAGAAAACATTCGCCTTCTCCCGGCGCAGTCTTTGGAGAGCTGCTTCATGATTTTCAATGATGTCTCCGGCGAGGGCCGAATCGCTCGCTTTCAGGAATTCAATTTCTCTGCCTCCAAATTGCACATGACATTTTTCGGCCTCCAGATAAAACGGCGACGTTTTTTCATCCTCATGCCAGAAAACAAAGACGTGCCTGAACTGCAGGCCTTTCGTTCCATGGATGGTGTCCACCTTGATATTTTCACTTTGTTCCGCTTCCGGCACCTTGACGCTGAACCGGACATTGAACATTCTCAAAAGAAAACTGTCCGCATCAGCGCCGCCTTCACTGAAGAAAGTCTGCGCTTCATCCTGCCAGATATCGAGTATGGTTGAAGGCAGTTTCCCGCGCAAAAGTTCAATCGCGGCACTGACCGCCATCAACCCGAAGGGTTGGGGATACTTTTGCGCAAACTCCGTCCGGATAGCCGCCACATCGCCAAACATCTCTTTCCATAAAGGCGAATATGACACCTGGGCAATAAATTTCGTTTTATCCTCCCGGGTCAGAACGCCGGCAATAAAAAGCATTACCGCCGTGCCTTCCTGAGTGGAAAGAAGCTGTCTTCCCTTCACCGCCGCCACTTTGATGTTGTTTTTCAGAAGTTCGGCTTCTATTTTTTGGACATGGTTGTTGGTCAGGGCCAGCACCGCCATGTCTCCCCATAAACAGCCGTATTCGGCCTTTTTCTTTTTCAGATACTCAACCATCACGGTATAAAAAGCGTCCTGAGAATTGCCTTGTTTTTCCAGTTCGACCCGATTCACTTCCGTTATACCGTCAAAAGCCCGGAGTTTTTCCGGCGGCGGCTGCTGCGTTTCGGTTTTTTCCTTTCCCTCAAAAAGATTGACGACCAGCTCATTAAAAAATGAAATCAGCAGCGGCGTACTGCGATAATTGTATTCCAGCGAACTTTCCGTAATGACCTGGTTGGCGATATAGTCGCCGACAGCCGCTTCCAGCGCCTCGCGGTCCGCGCCGCGCCACCCGTAGATCATCTGCTTCCAGTCGCCCACGGCAAAAAACGACCGCTCGCCGCGCTCGCCCCGGCCGGATAAAATCTCGTCAATCAGCGGGAGCAGAATCTCGATATCGCCTTTCGAGGTATCCTGAAATTCGTCAATCAGCAGATGCTCGGTGCGGTCAAGCCCCAGAGAAAAGTAATTGCTCATCAGCTTCGGACGTTCGATTGATGCCGCGCCGTCCAGCGCCAGCAGCTCCCGGCGCACATCGGGGAAAAAGATCAGTCCTCTTTCTTTCTTCACCGTGTTTGCCGCTTCCAGATACAACCCGCAAAGAGAAGCCACCGCCAGCTCTCTCAGCAGCGCCTTGTTGACGGCCAGCCGCTCAGCGATTTTCCGGTAATCTTTGAAAATTCTGTTCAGTTCTGAATACGGTGTTTCATGCCACGGAATGTTCCTGCCCAGGCTTTTGTAATCTTCCAAATCGGAGTAAGTCGCCACAGCCTTCGCAATAAAATTATCATAATCGACCAAAGCATCTATCACCCAATTCCTTGTGCGGGACGTCACCTGGTCTGCCAAAGCCTCCGCTCTTTCGCTGAGAGATTTAAGTGTATTTCTCAACACCGCATTCTCTTTGATCATATCATCAAGGTCGGCAAGTCTTTCCCTGTCCAACTGACAGCGCTCGATGGTCTGTTCATCCGCCAGAGGCCCCCAGAGCGTGTCGATGTCGGTCCTTAAAATTTTCGCCGCCACGATGATTTTATCAGCTTTGCCGCTTTGGATAATCCTGTCGCGGAAAAGGATTTCGATCTCACGCAGCAGTTCCATCTGCGCCTTTTCGTCCGCAAGCTTCGGCGCAGATCCGGCTGCGGCAAAGAGCCGGTAGAAAAAAGAATCGATTGTCGAATAGCCGACGCGTCCCGCTTCCATGATCAACCGCAGACACTCCAGCAAATTCAGTCCGCTTTTTTCGGCGAGCTCCTTCATGATCCGGGAGCGCATCTCGGTCGTGGCGGCGCGGGTAAAGGTCAGTGCGGCGATGAATTTTCCGCCGACGAGAATCCTTTTAAACACTTCTTCGGTGAGTCTTGTTGTTTTACCAGAACCGGCGGACGCTTTCAGAAGAGTACTTTTCATCAGCCATTTCTCCGTGCGGTCTTATAGTAATCTTCCCGGCCGCAGAAGGCCTGAAACCGGCAGTATTCACATTGTTCACTATCATGTTCCGGCTGAAGCTCACTGCCGGTGACGATTGTGTCCAGGCGCTCCTTGATCGCCTCCATCAGCGCCTCCGCTCCGGCTATTTCTTTTTCAGGAAGGATTATTTCTCTATCTTTTGTCGGCTCCTTCAGAAAATAAAAGCGCGCTCCGCGTGCTTCCTGATTAAAGTGCTGATAGATGATCAGCTGCGCCGCGGGATGCAAAACACCATTTTCCTGAAAACGCTGCAGCACCGTTGTTTTTTCAGAAAGCTCGTACCTGCTTTGCTTCTTAGAATACTTGAAATCAATTACTTCGGTTTGACCCGCAACATCGGCCAGCCTGTCCGAAAATCCGGTGATCTTGTAACTTCCGGCAATCGTTCCGGTGAATCGTTTTTCGCACGCCAGGGCATTATCGGTAAAGATCAGGGGCTCGCCGGAATCTTTTTCGTCGTCGTATATCTCCCGCAGGAAGAGTTTTGCGTTGAGCATATAAATGTTTATTCCGTTAATTTCCCGCACAGCGGCGTTTTCCTTACCTGCCCACAGCTTATCAAAGAGTTTTTCCCAATCCTCGAACCTGCCTTTGCCGACAGTCGAGAGCTGTTGCAGGAATTGATGAACAAATTCTCCCATCTTCATATTTATTTTTTCGTCATCCTCCATAAACGCCGGAGGTTCGATCCCGAGAATATATTCCTGATAGAACAAAAAAGGACAAGCCAGAGCCTTTGTCAGGCTTGAAAACGAATAGGTGAAATCTTTCAGTTTGTTTCTCAGGTTCTCATCAATTTCTATCGCGGGTTTTTCCCGGTCTTTCTTTGCGGGAAGCGCTTCTTTAAACGCCGCGGTCGTAACCGGTTTTGCGAATTCCTGCGCCAGCAGGCTCATGTAGTAGCTGGGTGTTCGCTCCCTGATGGCGTCGTCCACCCCGACTATTTTGATTTTGTCGCCCTGTGCCAGAATCTGCCGGAAAATCAAATCCTCATATTCAAACACACTTTTGCGCAGCTGCGGGACATGGACCGGATTGATGAAAGGTCCTTCAAAAGGCTGCGAGGGTATTACGCCGCTGTCCAGAGAAAGAACCAAACCTCTGCCGAATCTCTCGCCTGAAACATGGCCGAAACCGACCACCTGCACCGGCGCCGATCTGCTCCCTGTCACGCGGAACTTTTTCGTTTCTATCAGCACTCTCGCGGCATCGGCCAGATTGCGCCCCAGCCGCTCTTTCCAGAAATCAAGGAGTGTGGCAAAAGATATGGCCGCCTCGAACGCCTCGCATTCTTCACGCACGTAATTTTCTCTGTTTCCGGATAATTCCACCGCGCAGGTTGTGGCAAATTTCCTGAAATCGGTTATTCGTCCCGACTTTTCGGCCTCTTCGATTTCCCTAAGCAGCCTTCGTCCGGCTGAAGTGGTCGCAAACGGCAGCCAGACGGCCAAATTGACGGCATTGCCGAAAAGCCGCAGCGATCTGTTCCAGAGCATCGGGGTGAGCGATTCATCAAGCAGGAAGATCATCATCTGCTCGTTGCCCGATCTCTCTTTCAGAAAATCGGAAACCTCCAGCGTGACCAGATCAACCAGGGCATGAAGTCCGGCAAGCGTTACCATCTCAATGCCCGCGCCGTCCGAAGATGCGATAGCCCCGTTGAAGGACAGGACAAGATTTTTTGCCGAATCAAACGGCAGTTTTTCCGGACCCGATAAATCATTGCCGAAAAGCGGCTGATCGATAAACAATCTGTCTTTGCTGATCCTGCGATAGAAGCGCTCTGTTACCGGCGTTATCGCGGGAAGTCCGATAAATACTTCTTTCTCTCCGGGCATGATTTTATCGAGCGCAGCCATTTCCAACTCCGGCAGAAAGAAATTAATTTTGGACAGCCACTTGCGAAAAGCCTGCGCCGTTTCCAGATACTCCTCAAGTCTGTTCCATTCATCCTCGGTAAACCGCTCCGCGCCGTAAATTGTTTCTCTGCTGATATTATATTCCGCCAGTTTTTTCATCAGCGGTAAAAAACCGGCGGCGCGCCGGGCGGGATACGGCTCATCCGGAAATTTTTCGGCAATGAACCGGATAAAATAAAGCAATTGCTCGTCACCGGGTACAGGCTGAAGATTCAATTGTTCACTGCTTTTTCGCGTAACATAGGCATTCAGACCTTCGACCCGGGGAAGGATGCCGCCCAGTTCGGTATGGATCATGTGCTGCACGGGATCGACCGCTCTGTCGCTCGCGCAGACAATTGTCCAGGCGGAAAGATCGGGATGATCGGCGCGCAGCAGTTCGATTATGTTTTTTGAATATCGCGACATATACCCTGATTGTCATTGCCGGACACCTCTCAGGTGTCGGGGCAATCTTTCTTTTAATGCATCCCTGTAATTTTTTGCAGTTCTTCGAGAAAACCTGTTTGACCCTTTAATAATTTTTCGCGTGCTGCTGAAATTTTAAACCAGCCGCCTTTATCCACCTCCGGAAATGATTGCTCTTTTCCCGAGCGGGGCGGCCATTCCATCGAAAACGTATTACTCTTTATTGCCTCTGCATTTATATTTCCCTCAACCGCCCAGGCATAAATCAATTTTCCGCTGGGCTGCTTTAAAGGTGTTAAGGCGATAAATGCGCCCATTATATTAAAACCGGTTTCTTCCAGAAACTCACGTTTAGCCGCTGCCAGAGGGTCTTCACCGGCTTCAAACAAGCCTTTGGGAATGGACCATGAACCATCATCTTTTTTTGCCCAGTAGGGGCCGCCGGGATGAACCAGAAATACTTCCAGATTCTCCCCGACTACCCGATATAAAAGTATTCCCGCGCTCGTCTTCTTCGCCATTCTTTTTTATACTCACCCTTCTCTATTCACCATTCACGTCTCATAGTTATTAACGTTGAACGCATCAGACAAGATATAAAAGAAAACAAACAAAATCCATCAAAGAAATAATTATCCCCATGCCGAAACAATTTTTTGACGAGTTTAAAAGAGGCCCTGTACCGCAGCTACAGGATTTCAAGGATCCTGTCCTGAAACCCCTTAAGAACCTCCTCAATGTTCAGGGAATCGCGAGAAAAAACGGAGGAAAACAGGGCCATGCCTTCCCAGAAGGCGATCATGGCAATGGTCACATCGCGGGCATAGGTTTTATCATCGATATAGTAGGAGATCATGGCGGCTATCTCGTCGATCCAGCGGAAATAAGTTGCCTGGAGCTTCGCCCTGACTTTTTTGTTGTAAAGAGAAATCTCCCATATCTCAACAAATATCCGTGAGAGATTCTTATTGAGGGTAATACGGTTGTTTACGAATTTAAAGATTTCTTCAATATATTGAGCCTTGGTCCACTTCTCCGGATTCATGGTTATGAACATTTCCCGGGCCTGCGTCCCATAATCATCCATCACATAGGTGATATAGTTCAGGAGAATGTCTTCCTTGCTTTTGAAATAATAATGCAGAACGCCATGGTTGACACCGGCAACCGTGGCAATATCCTTGATAGAGGTTTTTTCGAACGATTTTTTCTGGAGACAGGTATCCAAAGCCTTGAGAATCTGAAGCTTCCGTTCTTCCTGTACATTCTTACGCGCCATATTTTCTTAATTAACCGACTCTTATAATAATGTAAGACTTATGGCATATTCCACCATTATGGTCAAGGACCGGGCAGGCATGCCTGTCCGGTCCTTGCATTAGAAAATATTTGATAAACTCAGATTGCTTGCAGGGTCTTGTCGACGATATCGAGAATTTGGCCATTCTCTTTCTTATCGATGAGCAGGCTCGGCCTGATGAGGACGGTGCTTCCATCAACGCTGCCGGTATTGACCAGCAGTCCCGCGTTCCGTGCAGCCGCACAGAATTTCAGAGCCAGATCCCGATTCGCCATCTTCAGGGATATGAGCAGGCCTTTGCCGGCTACCGAAAGAACCTTTTCTTTATTTTTTCCCGCCAAAGTGGAAAGTTCCCGGATCAGGACGTTTCCCAAATTCGCCGCATTGCCCCATGGTTTCAACCGATCGTATTCATCCAATGCTTTCATGGCAACCAGGCATCCGATGTCATGTCCGCCGAAAGTGCACAGATGGATCAGAGGATGAATATCGAAGAACCCTTTGAGTTCGGAAGTAAAGACCATCGCGGTCATGGGGAACATACCGGACGTGATGGCTTCTCCGATAATCAGAATATCCGGAATGACTCCGATCTGCTCGAAGAAAAACCGCGTGCCCGTCCGGCCGAAACCGCTTTGTGTTTCGTCAAAGATGAGCTTGGCACCCGCATTAGTGCACAGTTCCCGCACCCGTGCATAATAACCGGCGTCCGCCGTCCGGCAATGATTCTCCGCCTGGATGGGTTCCATGACAACGGCGGCCGTCATCCGCCCGATGGCTTTCTGCGCAGCTTCAATATCGCCGAAAGGAATCACTTTAACGGCCTGAATGAGTTGGCCGAACTGTTCCTTACCGGCTCTGTCGCTCAACGAAAGGGCGAAGCCTGATTCTCCGTAACAACCTCTATCCACAGTGACAAGTTCGGGACGTCCCGTGAATCCCCGGGCGAGCTTGCACGCGGCATCCATCGATTCGCCGCGCGTCACGCCGTACAGCACGCAATCCAGGTTGCCCGGCACAAACTCTGAAATCTTTTTAGCCAGCAGCGTCTTCTCCTGGGAGGGCATGACGAAGTTGCCCTGGTCCGTCTCGTAGATGGCCTTCTTGAATCGTTCGATAATGGCGGTGTTGCTCCGGCCGAGATTGAATTTGCCGTCCGAGGTGCAGCAATCGAGATAATTCTTGCCGTCCGAATCGTTCAGGGTGGAACCAAGATACCCCTCCTCCAGAAAATCATGGCCTTTTTCGCGCACCAGATTTACGTAACTTTTGGAAAATACTTTTTCGGCATCCTTGAAGATATCGTCCTTGGAGACCGCATTGGGTGTGGTAGATTTTTTCATGATTTCACCTCCTGTTTTTTCGGCAATAATCCCCGGACAAAATCCTCGACGTCGCGTATCAGATTAAAAGCCACGATCTGGACATGCACATTATCCAGAAGATTCCTGATGAACGATATCCTGGCCAAAGGCATCAGGAAGATCAAATACAACCGCATGGCCTTCACCGCCGCCTGAATGCGCCTCAACAGGTCCTCGACCTCTTCCATACTCGCTGTAATCGGTATCTGAAAACGCATGACCTGCGGGGCGTTGCCCGAGAACACCGCCCAGACGCCCTGCCGGGCAAGGCAGTCGGCCATCAGCGCTCCGATAAATTCATACTTGTATTCGATGCCGATCATCAATCCCAGGCCGCGCACCTCTTTAACGCAATCCGGGTTGGCCTTTCCGATTTCGTTGAGTCCGTCCTTGAAACGTTTGCCCACTTTAGCCGCGTTTTCCCACACTTTATTTTCCACAAGATAATCCAGAACGGCCGACGATACAACGCATCCCAGATCCGTGCCTCCTCCGTGCGAGGTATGGAAAAGCGGGTTGGCCTCCACATATGACGTCAGCGGTGCAATCTCGCGGTAAACCACGGCTCCGTTGGGATAGACGCCGCCGCTGATGGACTTGGCCGTAAACATAATATCGGGAAGCACACCGTATTGTTCCATGCCCCACAGGGTTCCCGTGCGGCCGAAGCCGGTCTGCACCTCGTCGAAGATGAGCATGATCCCGTGTTCGTCGCAAATCTGCCGCAGACCTTTTATATACTCTTTGGTGGCTACGTGGATGCCGCCCTCGCCCTGGACGGGTTCCAGCACAATGGCCGCAATATTCTTGCCTGCCAGACGTTTTACCGCCTCCAGGTCATTGAAGTCCACCATGTGGAATCCCGGCATGAGCGGAAGGAATAGTTCTTTATAATAGTCTTTGCCGTTGGCCGAAAGGCTGAAACCTTCGTGGCCGTGATAGGCTTTTTTCGTGGTAATGACATCGTTGCGGCCCGTGGCTCCCTTGGCCAGTTTAATTGCTCCGGCACACGCATCCGCGCCTGATGCGCACAGAACCACTTTGTTCAAATCCCCCGGGCAGAGCGAGGCCAGTTTGGTGGCAAAGGCAACCTTGGCCCCGGAAAGGATCCCGTGCGTTCCCATATCATAGTCATCCAAAGCATCGCGCAGAGTATCCATGATCGCGGTATTGCCCCGGCCTACATTAAAACAGCCGGCCGAGCTGAAGCAGTCATAAAACCGATCCCCGGTTACGGCATCGTTGAAGGTGGTTCCTTTACGTATCCGCTCATACACATCCAGATGCGCGCACCGCAGATATCGTACCTGTCCCCAGGAGATATGCTTGCCGAATAATCGCTGGATATCATCCCGCTCCTTCTTGTCCATCCTGACGCTTAATGTGTCTGACATTTTCGCCCCCCTTTAATAAATAGATTTTGGAAATCTTTGTTGACAATAAGTCCCTGCCGATATCAAAAAGCTCTTTTTCCGTCAATCCAGGTTTGGACTACACGGCTTTGATCCGAGAAGGGTTCGCCGTCGACAACACAGAAAGTCGCCGTTGCGCCCTCAATCAGCCCCTTGTTTTGTATACCGAGCGAATGACTTCCCCCGACCGTGCCGGCGGTCAGGGCCTCAGTTTCGCTGATCGCCTCGCCGGAATCAAACATCGTACCGTCCAGTCTCTTCCGGTCAACAGCCCGCCGAATGTTGTGCAGCGGATCATCCGCCGCGCACGGTGCGTCGGAACTGATGCAGACCGTGACGCCGCGGTCAATAAGGCTGCGCAGGGCAAACGTCTTCAAATACGGAACGGCTCCCATGCGGTCGATTGTCTCGGCATAGAACGGAATAAAACCCGGCTGGATGGAAGCCACCGCGCCACAGCCGGCAAAAAACTCCATATCTTCTTCACTCGTTACCACCATGTGCTCTATCGACGATCTGTTTCCCGCGCCGAGCGCCTTCACAACCCGCGCGCCCTGTGTCGCCGCGACATTACCCAGAGCATGCATGACCAGCCGGTAGCCTTTTTCCGTAAAAAACCGGGCTCGCCGGATGATCTCCTCATCCTTCTCGAATCTCAGATAAGGCAGATATATCTTTCCGTTTTTCAGAACGGTTTTCTGTCCGAGAAGAAGTTCAAACGGCACCAGATTGCGCTGGGAAAAACTGTCTGCGGCAGCTCTGACGGCCGCCTTCAGTCCCGCGATGACAGGCATATTCGCCGCCGTTCTGTTGGCTCCGTCGAGGAAAAACTTGACGCTTTTAGGCGCGTGCGGCGAATGCAGCGCCTGCATTTCATCCCTGGCTTCCGGCGGGGCAAACAGGCTTCCGTATTCCGTTACCGACCAGCTGAGTTTCAGCGGCGTATGGTTTTGCGCATCCGCGAGGAGACGCTGGATATCAGCAGGTACGCCCGGATCGTGCACATGGGTCAACCCTTTTTGCAGGCATCTTTCAGCTTCGTCGAGAATGATTTGCCGTTTTTTTTCAGCGCTGAAATTCTGAGATATATCGCGGTACATGTGGAATAGCGCCCGGCTGAAGGCATCTTCCCAAATGGTTCCCCTGGGCGTACCGTCTTTATAGATATCCATATCCGAAGGGCATCTCAGGGCATCGCGCTTAATGCCGATGCGCCTGAGCGCTTCGGTAGAAACAAGTCCTTTATGAAGTGTAGATTCAGCCACCAGGACAGGACATCCCGATGCAACTTCATCTATTTCCTTAAGGACCGGAAGGGCAGGTTTTTTCCATTTCGAATTGTCGAGCCCCGAAAAAAAGACCCATTGCCCGTTGGATTTTGCTGACCGGGATGCAGCCTCAATGGCCGAGAGCGCATCGTCTTTTGATGTCCAGACGCCGGCATCGCCGTAGAGCGGCAACAATGACATGACGAAGAAGTGCCGGTGCGCATCGATAAGGCCCGGGATGACATGCATTCCTCCGAGATCCGTTGCCGGTTGTCCCGACCGGGACTCCTGATTGAATACTTCCGCAATCATCCCGTCTCTGATGCGTATGCCGCCTCGAAACTTCGACATTGGATTACGCGCCCAAAGTATTGCATTGCCCAGTACAACATCATCCCGACTGCTCATAGAGTTCCCCTTTCGAGACATTATTTTCAATCTTTACAGAGATGTTTCTCAAAACGATCCGGTTTTGCTTATCCCTCCTTGTAGGGCGTAAAAGTCTTTCCTAAAGCTTCAGCAACCTTGCGGTTGGTCAACTTGCCCTTGAGAACATTCAGACCCAGCGCCAACGGTTTATTTTCCTGCAATGCGCGCTTCCAGCCCTTATCCGCCAGTTCCAGAACATAGGGCATGGTGGCATTGGTCAGCGCGTAGGTAGAGGTCTTGGGCACCGCTCCGGGCATATTGGCGACACAATAGTGCACGATGCCCTCTTCAATGTAAGTGGGATTATCATGGGTTGTCGGTCTGCTTGTTTCGGCACATCCGCCCTGATCAATGGCGATATCCACGATGGCCGATCCCGGTTCCATCTTCTTCAGCAGTTCGCGGGTAATGAGATGCGGAGCCTTTGCTCCGGGAATCAGCACCGACGCAATAACCAGATCGGCGTTGATAACACTTTCTTCCACGTTTTCTATATTGGCCACGAGAAGTTCGGCACGGGAATGAAAGATGTCCTCGAGATAGTTGAGCCGCTTCTGGCTGATATCGAGAATGGTTACCTGAGCGCCCATCCCGACTGCCAGGTGGGCCGCATTGAGTCCCGCAATGCCGGCGCCGAGAATAGTCACCCGGGCGGGGCGTACACCGGGAACGCCGGAAAGCAATATGCCCTTGCCGCCGTGATGAGACTCCAGGCAGGCACAGCCCATTTGAATCGCCAGCCTCCCGGCTACCTGACTCATGGGAATCAGCAGGGGAAGACTTCCGTCATCGAGTTGAATGGTCTCATAGGCAATACCCGTAACCTTACTGGCAAGCAGTTCGTTGGTAAGTTTTTCGTTGGCCGCCAGGTGCAGATATGTAAAAAGGACCAGGTCCTTCCGCAGAAATGAATATTCGGGCTCGACGGGCTCCTTAACCTTCACAACCATTTCGGAATCTGACCAAACCGTTTTAGCACGGTCAATAATGCGGGCACCAGCCTGCTTATAAGCGGCATCCGGCATGCACGAACCCACTCCGGCGCCCTTTTCCACTAAGACCTCGTGTCCATGTTGCACGAGTGTCCTTATCCCCGCAGGGGTCATGGCAACACGGCCTTCACGGGGCTTGATTTCTCTGGGAATACCTATCTTCATAAAGCCCTCCTGTTTAGTTGAATGACTAATATTAAACAAAACAGAAATCGATTGTCAAGCTATATTTAGCTGCTCGACTAAATTATTTTTAAAACAGCAAGGATATAGAAGTTCTTCAGGCTCTAAAGACGGCAAACTTCCCGATATAATTTATTTTCCCCTCCTGACCTTGCTAAAAGTGACTGAGGAGAATTTTACCATCCTTATTCTCACTTACTTCCATCCCCTGAGGGCCATGGTGCACTTTAGGGCAGAGGAAAAGTGATCATCATACCTGCCACTCCTGATTATTCTTTTATCCGTCTCACCTGTTCGTGTTAACACCAATTTTTGCATACAGAGGGCAATGCCCGCTCATTACGCTGGAGAGAAGCGCTCCGCTAACGATCAGCAGCAATCCTGCTATGCCTGGAAGCATGCCCCGGAGGTAAGCTATGATGATTAGAAGAGCAACGATCGCTCTTATTACCCTGTCAACCATGCCGACATTTCTTTCCATGCAAACCTCCTCTAATTATAATTTTCGGTCTCTTTACTTTCATCCCGGCCCTGTCATTGCACGCCGTCTCTCAGAGACAGCCTGTCCTCGCAGTCCGGAATCCGGTCATCCGGTTTTCATTACTTGACGTTCACTGTAGTCTTCTCTACATCTTTTTCATATCGGGATTATCCCGGGGATTTTGGTTCTTCATAGATTCGTGTTCCGCACCGAGATGTCCGATATATTCCCCGAAGGTCCAGTTCAAAGCCGTCTCTGTTACCACGGCAAAGATTATATTCTGCGGATCGGGCAGAACCGCCTTGAAGCTGCGCATTACCTGCAGAACCTGGTCACGCTCCAAAGCAAGAACAATAACCACACGGTATTTATAACTGTCCGGAGCCGAATCCGAACCCTGCTCTTTTCCGGCGCTGTTTATTCCCGAACCCGCGATCATGCTGCGCAATGCTTCACCCACTTTTAAATCCAGCATGGCTTTTGTAATGGCCATCACTTCCAGCGCCGGCGCTTCCCTGTTCAGCCCGTAAAACGAACCTTTGCCTTTTTCAATATCCTCTTCCGACAAACCCAGGCTGAAACAAACTATTTTTTCCATCATGCGAAGCTCCCCTACCCTTTACAGAACCTGTTCCGATAAATTCTTTATCCGATAATTTAATTGTAGTTAAGCAGCTCTATCAATTTAAGAGGTTTATCCTCCGAAGAATTATCGATAGTCACCCTGTATAATCCTTCTTTGCATTTACCGGCATCTTTTGTATCCGGAACACGCAGCGCCTTTACCAGACTCACCAAATCGCCCAACATCGCCGTATTGTCGGAATTATCCTTAACGCTACCCAGCCGCCATCCGTCAATGATCGTAATATCGGCTCCGGCTTTTCCTATCCCCGATTTTATATCAATCAAGTACGGTTTTGAATAATCCGGCAAAACAAACGGAGTTCCGGCGGCGCAGGCAGGCTTTGTGTCCGTACACTTACCCGCATCGTCCTTTTTCACACACACTTCTTTTTTGTTGATTTCAACAACTACCATCGGCTCATAAACAACATAGCCGCTCTTGCCCGCATTGGGCTTGTGCAAATCCAGCGCATCCTGCTTTGATATGGGCGTGATGCTGACACCGGCGCATCCGCAAAAAACAAACACCAACAGCCACAAAAACATTGCCTTCTTCATTTCCATTCCCCTTTCTTCTTGAATTTGACATGCTGAAGCCGTGGACACATTTCACAGGTAATTTTTTACTTAAAACCTGACACCTGAAACATAAAACTGTGCATGTTATTCACCATTTTCACAACTTAAACCCACCCGAGTATTGATGCAAAAACGATATGGCAAACAACGGCAAGAACGGATACCAGAACCAATCCGATCTTTTTTGCCCGTAACGAAAGCGTATCATGAAGCCAGACAAGCACCAGCATCGGCAAACAATACGCGACGGCAATCAGATAAACATTGGGCCAGTTCCAGAAATTGTAAGACCATATCAACATATTGCTTTTATTCAAAAGCACCTCAACAAACAAGCCGCAAAGTCCCAGGATTACGGGAATGAAAATACGGTTGGGAATACCCATGATTTTCATCTTCTTGTCTTCAGGAAGGATTTTTAAAACCATCAAACCGTAAACAGCGAAGAAAAAAGATATTTCAATGTTCAGGCCCGCATAAATTACAAAAGCGGATTTTCCCGGAGTCGTCCATAGAGGCGCGTAATTGGTAAAGTGTAGTATCAGCGCATTGAACATTTCCCATATAAACTCGCCTGCCCAGAAAGCCAGGCCCAAAAGAACCGGACTCCAGTTTCTCTTTTCGATTTCCACGAAGTAGACATAAAAAACCGACACCAGCAAGGGAATAATGTACCACTGCATGTTGTCGGTGATTCTCAAAACACTTAACGCTTGAACGCTGGCATCTGTCATGCTCCTTCCTCCTTAACGTTTATTTCTTTCCACCTACTGTTCCTGTCGCTTTTCCTCCCTCACCATAATTTAACTTGGAACCTGACACTTAAAACATAAAACCGTGTGTTTTATTTATCATTCCCCATCCATTTTTTTCAACCCTGAACTTTGCACTTTGAACATAGAACAGTCTTTTCCATTCCCCCTTCCCCCTCTTCATCAACTGTCCTCTGAAAAACAGGATTCTCATTTTTGATAAAAAAGCAATCGCAATTATCAAAAGTGAGAATTCTTTTCACAGAAGCCATCCGGTTATCTCTTTGTAAAATAAGAAGAAACCCTTTAATAAATTCTGGCACGCAATTTGAATCGCAATTTAAAAAGGAAATTTTTCATAAAGAGGCTAACAAAAATGGCATATGAAATTTTTTCCATAGCGCTTATTAATAAAGAAACGAGAGAAATTGGTTTAATACCGTCACCGGCATTATTAGCCAAACCAAAGCATGTGCAACTGGCCGAGCTTGCGAGTTGGTTGAAAATGTATGAGGAAGAATGGAGGATCATAGAGACTTGAACTCACAGAGAAATCGTTTTGGAGAACATTGACGGCAGCGATATGAATATTAAAGCAGGCGAAATTAAACTTGCCGTCATTGCCATCCGCAAATACATATCAGATTTAATAGAAAATATGCCGACGCAGACATATGAACATCCGATTAATACCTGCTAATCAACAACCGAGGCTCAACAGGAGAACGAAACAAATTTTATGATCATATTTAATCTGATAACCACTTAGCCCCTTCGCTGGTATTCCCTTCCTGGACGGTACGACAGTGACTTCATAGTTACCTGAGTCATGTTTGTAAGCGGAATACCAGTCCTTCCTACGCGATTGCCCGGTTGAAGATAATCTTCGACCGGGCAAATCATAACGTAGTGAATGGAAATACCATTCACCATTCACCATTCACCATTGACTATCCACCATTCCTATTCTTCATCAGTTTTGACAAAAAGGTAATAAAGCCGGCCTTCGCGGTAGGTTCTGCCGGCCAGTTCACCGGCCTGTTCGCCGACACCCATATAAACGTCGCAACGGCCCGCGGCCCGGATAGCGCCGCCCGTATCCTGATCCAGAGCAAACCCGACGGGCGCATCCAGATCAACCGCG
>JAJFTS010000224.1 GCA_021372815.1 Deltaproteobacteria bacterium
TCGAACTCCTGACCTCTTGAATGCCATTCAAGCGCTCTCCCAGCTGAGCTACAACCCCATGAAGTTGCCCTAATTATTAGAGCGGGTTCATTAACACAGGCATTTAATAATTGTCAACAGATTTTAGCTTGACATTTTACCCCCCGTCTATATAATCGCGCCCGTGCCGGAGTGGTGAAACTGGTAGACGCAGGGGACTCAAAATCCCCCGCTCGCAAGGGCATCTCGGTTCGATTCCGAGCTCCGGCACCATAAATATAATAATCAAGGGTGTCAGGCGAAAGCTATTCGGAGACACAGCGTAAGCTAATCGGCGACAACGGAATATAATCGGTGACAAAATAATTCACCTGAGCGCAGGGCGCAAAAATCCTGCCCGATTTTGAACCATTTTTCAAAATTCAAAACCGGCCAGGTAAAAGCACATCGTTAATATGTAGTAGCCTGGAACAATCCGATGCCGACAGTGTCGGTCAGGCTAATAATTCATAATCAACAGCTCTTGAACTTTCTTCTTCTGTGCACCAGACACATTATAAGTCGTTCCAACTGCCTCAATATTAAATCCCTTGAACATTTTCCGGATCTCCGGGACATCATTAATTGATAAAATAAACCGGCCCTTAACTTGCGCCAGAATACCCTGCAATTTCCGGAAATCTTCCCGGCTAAATATCCCATCGCCGTAATAATCTTCGCACCCATAATATGGTGGATCCACGTAAAAGAATGTATGCGGCTTGTCGTAGCGCTCAAAAATCTTTTCATAAGGTTTATTCTCAATATAAACTCGATTCAGCCGAAAGTGGACGACAGATAGCTCTTCTTCAATCCGGAGCAGATTTAAGTGAGCATTTCGATACGTTGAAACACTCAATGTCTGGCCGACGACTTTGCTGCCATATCCTGTTCTGAGTAGATAATAGAACCGGACCGCCCGCTGGATGTCCGTCAACGTCTCCGGAGCTTCCTTTTTGAACCTTTCGAACTCATCGCGTGATATCAGGATCCACTTCAAATAACGTATAAACTCTTCCAGGTGGTGCTTCACGATCCTGTAAAGAGTAACCAGATCGACATTGATATCATTAATAATTTCGACCCTTGATTCTTCTTTTTTAAAGAGCATCCACGCCGCGCCGGCAAATACTTCGCAGTAGCAGGTGTGTTCAGGTATCCTCGGGATAATTTTCCCGGCCAATAATGATTTCCCGCCCAGGTACGACAAAAAGCTGTTCATGCGACTACCTCCATTGATTTAATGGATGCGCCCTGCTATAAGCCAGCCTTATCAATCGGGTCTGGTGGATGGTAGCAGGTCATCCTGTCGTGCGGTGGAATCGCATGGTTTGGGGAGTTGGCGCTCCCTGAAATACTGTCCGCCTTTCCTTTAACTATGTTGCATTTTCAACTCCTGTTATTTCCAGCCAGTCGATCTGGTTTTTATTGCCGATGTGATGAATTATCTTGACGACCTCGACAACAAACCCGCTCATCGCGTCCAGGCTGTGAGTCAGATCGATAATTTCGCCGGGCTGGATCTCAATATTATCGAGGAATACGCCAAACGTGGGCATCTTTCGCCCTCGGCAATGATGCGCCAGGTAAAAGGCACCGACATGCTGCGCCATCGTTTCCGAGCGAACAGCAAAGAAGCAAAAAACATCCTCCGAACCGTCCCAGCCGCGTGTCCCGTACCGTGTTTTTGATGTGGCATCAGAAAAATTGATTATCCCAGTGTATGAATCCAGATCGCCGGGGCTTTTGGTCCAATCCAGATCATAACCGAGATTGAAATCATTAAAAATTTCGTCGGTCTGTGTTCTTTCGATAGACATTGAATCCTGCTTAATTTCGGCGGCGGTCAGCGAATGCCCGCTGGCCTGATCCAGTTGGCGGACGATCAGCTTGGCCTTGCCCGCGGGGCTGACAATAAACCGGCTGCGGCACTGCAGCGCCAGTTTCATTAGCAATTCATCAGCCTGAATCTGCTCGTTGAGCAGGAAGGCAAAAACATAGGAATTGGTCAAAAAAAACGTTCCCGCCGCGGTGAACGATGCCGCGTCGATATCAGCGACGGGAGCGCCCAGGATTACCGCCCAGAGATGCTTAAATACATGATCGGGCTGTTCGATCAGGGCATTGGCCGTGCCGGTATATGTGCCGGACGAGTCGTCCTGATAGCCCTGCACATCAGCCTGGATCAGTGTGCCGATCCGGACATCCGCGACGGAATTGCCGCTGAGCGTGACGGCACCGGAGCGTGTAACCGTGCCGGATTTTGCCGCCGCGCCGGACTTGCTGACCGTGCCGGACTTGGTGACTCCTCCGGATTTGGCCACACCCGTGGCCGCGCTGGCGGCTGCGCCATACGGCTCAATTTCAATTTCTGCCCATACCTCATATATTTGATTACCAACGTAGGTGCCACCGCCGGTTTTCAGTAATCCATTTGCCGCGTTAATTTTTGCCCAGGTATCATATGTCGTCCCGACATTCACCCAACTTCCGTAATAATTTGTATTATCATCCGGCTCATCTGCTCCTGCCGTGGAACCGCCAAAAACAAAATAGGCTGGAGTTATACAGTCTTTAATGCGGATCGCCGCGCGGATTTTAATCGGTTTTCCGTAGGGGTACTCGTACGCTATTTTTTCAATCGATAAGCGGCGCAACGTGCTATCAGCAAAAGACTGTGTGCAATATGTTGACATATTACCATCAAATAAATATTCAGGATTGGCCCATGTTCCGATATAACCGCTAACCTCGCTATACGAATCAAAACGCCACATAATGACCTGATTGTCGCTGGCAGATGAATGGCTGTGGCTGCCCGTGCTCACGGCGATCGTATCAGAAATGGAGATTCCATCACTCACGGAAATACTGTCCGCAATATTAATCGAATCAGTAATTGTGATCCCGTCATCGATCATGAGATTAATCGCCTGCTGGCGCGTCAGGCGCGATGGAACGGTAAAGACAGCCTTACCTTCCCAGCCGGACAATTCGCTGCCGGTCTGGCCGGTATATATTGTACAGACGGACGTGATCCGGACGCCGTCAACATAGATATTATCGATCTGCTTTATTGGATGTCCGGCGATCTGATACACGAACGCGTTCAGCACTTCCCAGACCGCCGCGCCTTCGTTATGCGTTGTCGCGGTGGTGCTGTTGTAGCCGCGCGTGCAGCCGGTGAGCGTATTATTGGAATTCCCGGTGTAGCTGATCTCTTCGTTATCGATCCCGATCACGCCGCTGGCCGGATAATAGGAGGAGTCAGATAGCTCGATGGAGGTCTGGCTGGCCGTAATATCGGCGACCAGGCTGTTCACGTCGCCGGACACGATCGCATGACACGGAACGCCCTGCACATCGCCGTATATAATATTGGACATTTTCCCGTAGTCATTCGGATCGGCGTCGGGATAATCATCCGGATTGATCAGGCAATCCGCCCCTATTTTCTTGTTGTATTTTTGAAATATTCCGCGAATCGTCAGTTTGCAGGTGTACTCATCGTACTGCGGCGCGCCGTAGATCACGCCCTTGAACAGCGGTTCCGCCGCCGAGTATGCGATGCCAGCGAACCACTGCAGCAGATCCACTGTGACGTTTTCCGGAGGATCATCAGCCGTAAAATTATCGGAAAAACGCGGCGATTCAGAATTGATAATGACGACTTCAAAGTCATTGATGGTTATCTCGCCCAGGACCATTTTGCCGCGAATACTGGTATCGATAAAACCCCATTGTTTCACCAGCCCGGAGTGTTTCGATCCACCCGTCGGCGTCACGGTGCGGTCGGATAAATAAACGGGCGTCGCGAACCCGAACTTCAGCAGATTGATCGGCTTGGGGCCATCGGCGCGCTTGTTTTTTTCGGTGACAAATGCGGCATCCATCGATGATAGTTATTCCGATATATTTTTGAGGGCGTCGGTCAGTAATTTGGTCGCCGATTCCCTGGCGGCGTCCACGGTTATTTCTTCCTTATATAAGGAGATGACAATGTGGTTTAATTCTCCTGTCACTGTCTGCAAGATCTTATATAATTTCATCAGCGTCATTAGATTTCCTCCCGCAGATTGATTGTCCCGGCGTACACGCCGTATTTTGTTTCCCGCAGCGGATTTTTCGTGTTGAGGCAGCGCACCGTGTGCGTGGTTCCGCTCTCATCGGTATACGTAAATGTGTTGAGCGGCCCCTTGATGGTGGTTTTGAAAAAGCTGTCGAAATTGGAATAATCCGTGGCATTGCAGCGGTCGAAGACCAGGTCAAAAAACTGTTCGGAAATGCCCTTGTCGTAGGCGTATAATTCGCCGCCGTCGCTGTAGTCGCACGCCACATTCACCTGCCCGGCATCGCCGATCGGGTACACCCGACCGCACGAAAATGTGAATGTCACAGCCCCTTTTGTGAATATTATTTTAGCCATTAAAGCCTCAATTCAATTTTTTCAGCTCCGGAACGATATACCGGCGCGTGATCATGCGCCAGTCGTCGCCGGTTTTGGTGGCCGCGCTGGCCGGAACATTGATATGAATAGCGCCGATGGAAATATTTCCGCGCCCGGATTTGTTTTCCGCCGCCGTGATCACCGCTTCACCCTCGTGCAGCAGGTACGGACCGGTTTTGGGGACATAGTCCGTTCCCTCGGCATACGGAGTCAGCGACCAGCCCGCATCCAGATTCAGCGAGGACAAATTCAGGCTGGAACTGGTGTTCGGCGATGATAAATAGGTGTCCGTGTAGCCGAGTGCGTTGCTGCCGGAGATTCCGCTGTATTGCACGGCTAACGTAATGGGTTGCTTGGCCAGGGCGTGCAGTTTTTCAATGCGGTTGATTATCCCCTCAACCACAGAACTCACGCGATCATTGCCGGTCAGCGTGATATCGGTCTGCATGGACATGATCTGAGCAGACAGATACTCCATCGTGTTGGTCAGATTATCCATCGCCGCCTGGGCGTTCAGGGCTTCCTGCTGCAGCACCTGACCCCACTGCCGGTCGGCTTCGATCTGCGCTTCCTTCTCCGCCGTTAATTCAGCCAGTGCATTTTTCTGGCTTTGTGTCGCGCGTTCGATGTCGGCGATGGCATTTTCCGCAATTTGCTTCGCCGAAATAATATCGCTGGCGTTGCCGAAGATATCTTTCTCGCCTTTGATTCCCTGGGCGAACTGCGCCTGCAGAGAAGCGACGGCCTGCTTGTATTGTTCGAGGGCGGATATCTCATCCTGGCCGCCCAAATTCAGCGCACTGGCATATTGCGAACTCAGCGCGGAACGGGCGCTTTCGTACTGCTGCTGCGCGCTGAGCGAGGAATCCGTTCCTTTAATTTTGGCAATCAGAGCCGCCGTCGATGTATCAATATCGACGCTTTGCTGGCGCAGCGCCTTCAATTCTTCGAGGTGTTTTTTCTCCTGTTCGGTGTTCTGGTCCATCAGAGCTTTCAGCTTTTCATAATAGCTCTGATAACCGCTCAGCCGCGATTGCAGATTCTTTAAATCCTCCTGCGCGGTCTGAAGGGCCAGTGACACTTTTTCGCTTTGAAGCTGCCTGTTCTTCGCGGCCACATCGGCGTCCAGCGCCTTCATTTTTTCGGCGACATACTGCGCGTCCGATAGTTTATCGCGGTCGGCCTTGCTGCGCACTTCGGCCTCCGCCTGAATTTCCTGCTGCGTCCGGGCGGAATATTCCGACATAAGCACCAGCCGTTTTTCCAGTGACTCTTTCGTCGTCAGATATTCATCCGCACCTGCCACTTTCAATAATTCCAGATTGGTTTTCAGCCCGGCTTCCTGTTCGGCAAAATATGTTTTGTTGAGCGCTTTTAAAGATTCCAGTTCCGCCTTGCGTTGCGCCGCCGCCTCCTGGGCCGCCTTGAGCGCCGCCGCTGCGGACTCTTTTTCCGGACTCAATTTCTGTGCTGCGTTCAGTCTGGCCTGATATCTCGCCAGTTCCGCTTCTACTTCCTTGATGCCCACCTTTTCCGCCGCCCATCTGTCGATCGGAGCCGATGACCCTGTAATCATTGCCGCCAACGTTGCCGTGTAACCGCTTAATCCCTCGGATAAATTAGACAGCGTCCATCCGGCGGCTGTATTTATTAATTTTCCAAATGCTTCCTGGACGTCTTCAATTTGCGCCTTATATTGCTGCAGGCGTTCGGCATCGTTCTCAATGAGCGGGCCGGTTTTTTCGAGCTGCTTATTGTAATTTTCCCAGGCGATGGAGAACAGATCGACATCCTCTACGCCTTCCGCCATTGCCTGGCTAACCAGCGTTTGCTGCTCTTTGGTGATCAGGCCGTATTGTTTCAGCGCGCGCGGCATGTTCGTGCTGATTGAGTTCACAATATTATCAAAAGCAGCACCGACAGAATCGCCCGTCGACCGTGCAGCCATGCGCGACATTTCCGCCATCTGCTCAATTCGTTCACCGGTGAAATCCAAAAGTTCGGCCTTAACCGCTTTTTGCATCATTTGGCTATCGTCGATCGTGGAGTTCGTTGCCCGTTTCATATTGGCAATGATTGCGTCCGCTGATTCGCCGGACGCCTGTGTCAGTGTGCGGAAAGAATCTTCGGCCTGGTCTGCTCCGGCACCTTTTTCCATGAATTCCATCGATTTTTGAAGGGTCATGTACGCGGTGCCGGCTTTGGCGATCAGTTCGACGTAGGAATCTTTTATGGTGTTGAGCGTGCCCGACGTCTTCTTCCCGGAAGAGGAGATTTTATCCAGGGCTTCTTCGCCGGACTTACCGAACTGTTTAACCACCACCGACCCGTCATCTCTGACGGTCAGCGTGACTTGTATTTCGTTTTTATTGCTCATAATATTTTAACCAAATAGACCGGTGTCGCCTGCTGCCTGCTGATGTTTTCGTTGCTTTCTACCATCTGGCCCAGGTCAGCCCATTCCTCCGGCGATAAATCGTTTTTTTGGAACGGATAACCCGCGCGCTTCAGATTGAGGATGCGCAGCATCTTCAGCGTGTACGGGCTTAAATCCTGCGCCCTTTTTTTGTCGCATCTGGCGCACTGCCGATCCAGTTTGTCACCGAATTGGTTGCTGCATTTATCCTCCTGAAAATTGTCGCACAGCCCGTCGCGGATCGCTTGCAGATCCGCTACGTAGGGTTTTCGGCTTTGGCCATCCTGGTCAGCGGCACTTCAAACACAGTAACCGCCAGCATTTCGATGATGTCCGACGCATTATCGGTAATGAGTTTTTTCCAGTTCGGATCATACTCTTTATCGTTTTTATCGCTGGAGATCGGCTGTCCGGCGGCGTTCTCAAAATTGCCTTTTTTGAAGCCGGTCAAAATTTTCAGGCCGTATTTCTGGCGGGTCTCGCCCAGGACGGATTTTATTTTATTCCCCTCCCGGACAACCTGCTCGTTTTGATATTTGATCCTGTCTTCCGTTTCCGGCAGGTCATAAAATAATGTGATGTTGGTATCCGATATCTTGTCGTAAAACGTCATTTCGCATCCGTTGAGACATAATCTTCTTCCCATTTTTTTTCTCCTCGTAATTTTAAGGGTTAACCGTTCTACGTCCAACATTGAACATAGAACGTAGAACATTGAACTATTTATTAACTCGCTGCCGCGTACTTCTCGACCAGATTCTGGATAACGAAAATGACGCTGCCGTATGTATCGTCCTCCAGCACCTGCAAATCCACACCCTCGGCCAGCCGCTTGCCATCGAGGCCGAGATCAGCCGCCAGGACGCCCAGCTTCGGCAGGATCATCTCAACCTGGTATTTATACGTCGCATCGTACAGATCGCCCTCCAGCTTGGCATACAGGCCGAACGTGTCATTGTCCGTGATGTGCTGCTGGAAAATGTATTCGCGGAATTCACGATCCAGCTTGACCTTTTGGGTGCGACCGTCCCGCTTATAACGTCCGGCATAAGCGCCGCCGCCGCCGGGAACCATTTCGCATTTTCCGTTATTGTTCAGATTATATTGGACGGCATTCAATTCCGAAGTGACGGTCCGGCCGCCGGTGAATGCCGTGCCGTTCCACTTCCCGCCGTGGATCACCGACAGCTGCGCGACACGCAGCGCGTCCTCGGTTACGCGCGCCGGGAATGTTCCCCAGGCGGCTTCAGCAGGACGATACAGAATTTTGTAATTGACGGTATCGGTTCCCGCGCCGCCCGCAGAGGTGATCGTAATCGCGGCAGGCGTCGCGTTCGAGACCGCCGAAAATGCGACCTCCGTCCACACACCGGAGGCAAGCTCCACTTTAATCTGATGGATATTGGCCAGACGGTCCGCTGCCGATGAACCGGCCACGCCATTGGCCGCCAGCGTCAGCGTGGTCGCATTGTCCAGCGCCGCGACTGTTTCGGATTCGACGTCCGCCGTGTTCTTCCCCGTTCCCTTGACTTTCGCGCCGATCTTCGCCCAGGAATCCTTTTTGAGGTCAATCGTAACCGCGTCAATGAACATGGAATAAAACAGCCGCTTCAGAACGGTTTTGCCGTAACGCTGGGCAAGAGAAAAAGACGGGTTCGAGCGGTCTGAGTCCAGGTCGTCTGAAATCGGCGTAATGATATGCTTATGGCCGTCGCCCTGGGCGGACGATGCGACGCTGCCCAGACCGTAACCCAGCAGAAACCCGAAATGCTGCGGCATGGCCATCGATGCGTTCAGATCCAGCGTGGCCAGCGCGCCGTTGTCATAAATCAGATCAGGCTCTTCCTTGCCGATGGCCTGGCTTGAATTATCTTCGCGGCGCGCCTCCAGCTTGGCCAGATCGCCGATGTCGAAGAGCATGGTGGTGTCCAGGGTCTGGATGGTATTGATCGCCGATTCCCGCACATTTGCGGATACAGCAAACTGATCGTGTGTCGCCTGTATACTTCGCATTTTTATTACCTCCCTTTTTATGTTCTAAGTTCTAGGTTCTATGTTTTATGTTTTTTCCCAACGTTGAACATTGAACGTTGAACATAGAACATTAATCTATTATCTCCACGGCACAAAGCCGCAATTCCGCATAGTGACAGAGCATATTGCTGAACCATCGCGGCTCGGATATTTCCATCTGCAGCCCGGAGACACCCGACATCGGCCCGAAATCCGGATCGATATTGTCACAGGATCCATTCAGCGTCGCGGCGTCATCAGTATCAAAAGCATCGCCGATCAACTCATTCACATTATCAAAATTGATTTCGCTGTCGGACCCGTCCTGAAACCCTGTAAATCTGCGGATCACAAACACCCTCGCTTTTTCGACGCGGCGGCCCATCCCGTATCGTTTTGCGTTTTTATCCAGAGAAAACATACAGCCGTTAATTCTGCCGTCAGCATCCTTGAACAGCTCCGTGAATTTAGTATCCATATTGGAAAACCGGAAGTGATCATGCACGACGCCGATGCCGTCCACGCCGCTCAAAATAACTTTGATTTGTTCTCTGATATTTTGTAGACTCATGCGTTCACCTGTTTAACTATGTCCATAGGGATTGCCTCCAGGATCCGGATCACTTCCGCCTCGTTTTCATCGAAACCTTTTTCGAACATTTCCGCACCTTTGGTGCCGCGCTTAGAAATCGCACGCGCAATTAAAAATGCGACTGATTTGGAATCCTTGCCGACGATTCCCAGTTTTCTTTCCACCCAGTGCTGTATCGGTTTGACGGGCGGAAAATGCGGATTCGTGCCCATCTCCACGGCCTCGCCGTACTTCGCCGGCGATCCCAAAATTCCGGAAACAGCCACACCCGATATCTGCACTTTCGGGAAGATCGTATCGCGTAAATGAATGGGGCCCGCGCCGACCGGAGTGAACAATTTCACTGCTCGCTCTAAAAGCAGCAAGGCCTGCGTTATCCGGCCTTTACGCGCCTGCTGCGACGCCTCCGGATATTTCCGCGTCAGTTCTTTCAGCCCGTCAAGATTTGCGATTATTTTTGCTTCCATAGTGAGCCTTAATGAGCCTTGCCCGATTCATCGGGCTTAGAGCGAATTATCCCAGCACCTTTAGGTGCGCGGGATTGGTACCTCTTATCTGAATCTCTTCGGATGCGTCATTGCGTCATATCCGTGACTCGTCTTAACGTCCTGATCCTTTGTCACACTGGCCGCGCCGACATTATTGCCATCTTTCACGCCCATGTGATTTTTATATTCCGCGCGGTAGGCCCGGCCGCGTGCCGCATATTCCGAAGCCTTGCTCTTATGGTCCACGCTGTCGGCCATGATCGTGCTGTCGGATGTTTGAGCGTAGTATGTGGCCAGCATATCGCAATAATAAGCCGCCGCCAGCAACTGCACCGCGCCCTCATCAATCAGCGGAATCGTGCAGGCCTCGTCTGTGCAGCGATGCATCGCCGTATAGACCACGCGGAAATCCTCCGTCGTCGCTGGCTTGTTATCCGTGAACCGCAGATATTTTCCGGTCGGCTTTTGATATATTTTCCAGTCGTCTTCCTGGAGGATGTTTGCGCCTTCCTCGTCGTCATCATCCACCGGATATTCCACCGACTTGATCACCGAGAATCCATCTATGAAATCAGCCAGCAGCGTGATCAGATAATCCGCGCTGCCCGTGCCGTCCTCATCCTCCGCCACCAGGCGCGGACGTAAAGCAGAATACGATTGCAGAGCTTTGTTAATGGCAAAAATCTTTTCCGTTTCACCCAGCGGCAAATTTCCGCTGACGAGCGCCGTAATCGCATCGATGTAATCCTGCTTGATGGAATTGGAAATAACCGGCCAGGAGATTGTCCCGGTAACACCGGTGAGCGTCCTGGACGCATAAGCCCAAACCGCCGCGGCATTTTCTGAAGTGGTGGGTGCAGCCGCCGCCGAGACCTTGCCATCCACATTATCCGTAAGGAGTTTGCCGATTGACCCGGTTGTTAAGATGGCGCTGGTGAGAGAATTCCAAACCGCCGCCGCGACACTGGAGACCAGCGTGCCAAAGGAGGTCAGCGTGCGGGTGCCGACCGCCCACACCGCTGCCGGTACAGCCTGAATATATCCAATGATCGTAGCCTGATTCTCTGCCGTGGCCAGGCCGTTCTGAATCGTCGCAACGTCCTCCAGATCGGTCAGTTTTGGATAGGCGGCGGTTAATGTCATTGCGTCGCCCGCCTGCGCCGCTGTTTTTGCTTTGTCGTAGGCGCTGGTCAGCGCGAAATTTATTTTATCGTCAGACGTTTTGACGTTGACATTTATAACTTCCAGGTCCGACCTGATTTCTATGCTGCCGCTGCCGATAACGATATCGCTGGCCGGAGCGGGAGAGGCGCCGGTCTGCCGGTAAACCACGATAGAATAATTGCCGTCGTCCCATGCGGCGCGGGATTCGGAGAGCTCATACATTCCTTTTATAACCGCGTCCTCTGCCAGCGAGATATAAGGATCTGCTGGACCGGAAGCGAATGCTCCATCTGCGTCATTCAGTAAGTATCCGTCAGCGTCGCGGCGAATAATGCAGTACAGCGTCAGGCCGGTTGTATTCCAGAAATGGGTTATCTTCTTAATGTTTGCCATAATAGCTCCTTACAATCCCAGTTTTGCCTTTTCTGATTGTCCCCAGGCCCGGCATTCCTCGGCGTATGCGTTGTATGCCGCCGTCTCTTCGCTCGGCCCGATTCGCAGCATTTTAATTTCATCGTTGACGCTGTATTTTTCGCGGATCATATTGACCACGCGCTCATTAATCAGCGCGATATGCGGCGATGCTTTTTTAATGGCGTCGGCCAGATCGGTTGTCAGTTCCATGCGCTCAACGGTAATATTTCCGGACTGGTCGGGAAGTTCAATTCCTTCCGGAACGCTGACATATACATAACCATCCGGCAGTGTGCACAATTCGACTATCCTGTCCTCTGTGGCCAGCAGATTATAATCCGGCTCACGCAGGCAGTGCGTCGTAATATCGTCGATAATTTTTTGGTATCTGAAGATCGATGCCATCTGATATTTTCTCCTTGATTATTTTGAGCATGTAAAACAGCGACCAGGTATTGCAGGCGTGTCCCAGCAGAGAATTGACCGATTCCTGCTTTCCGGCTCTGACCATTCTGCGGAACTTGCAGAGACTGTATTTCCGGATAAATATGCGTGACCGCCACATCCTGTATCCACAAAAATTAACGCCCTTGCGGACTTTGGCGATAGTGCTTCGCGACAGCCCCAGGCCGAGCTTTGTCTGCAAAAACCCAATGACCTTCTCGCGCAGATCTAAACATTTTCCCCTGGACAAGCCGATCAGTAGAAAATCATCGACATAACGGACGTAATGCCTGATTCTCAGGACGCGCTTGATAAAATGATCGACCGGATTAAGGTAGATCAGCGCGTAAATCTGGCTCAGCAGATTACCGATTGGAATTCCCAGTGGTGCGTCCATATGTGCAAACATCATCATGATGTCGACCAGGCGTTCATCTTTGATCTTTTTTTCAATAAGCTTGCGCAACGCGGCGCGGTCGATGGAATAAAAGAATTTCCGGATATCCATTTTTAATACATATTCATCGCCGGAATGTTTCTGCATTGCCCGACGTGCGTAGGCGGCCGCTTTGTGCGTTCCGTATCCGATGCGGCACGCAAAGGACTGATCGATAAAGGATCTGTCGAATATGTCGTAGATGATGCGGTAAATGGCGTGCTGAACAACAACATCCCGGAAGCTGGGCGCGTGGATAATGCGCCTCTTTGGTTCTGTCACGACGAACTCATGATACGGATCCGGGCGATACGTCCCCGCGTGCAGTGCTTCATGCAGATATCTCAGATTTGATCCGATCTGCCGGTCAAACTCAAAGCATGCACTGTGCGTTCTTTTTCCGCGCCTGGCATCGAGATAAGCCTGGTAAAGATTTTCCATGCTGAAAGCTTTCTCGAATAAATTTCCGTATCGTTTCATTTTCCTGTCCCTCTGGTTTTCGGTTTTCCTACTCAAAAGAGGCCTGCCGTCAGATTTCGCTTAAAGCCGGATGGCATATCCCTGTTGCTCCACTATCCCCGTTCGAGGTTTGAGGTTTGAGCAGTAGTCAAGGCGGAACCCCACATTGTTGTTCGAGTTGGCGCGGTTGTTGTTCCAATTGACACCCCACACGCCCGCATTCGATCCGTTGTTCCAGTTGTAAGACACGATCAGACACATTTTAATATGTCACCCGTTTACCATTGCTTCGATTCTTTAATTTTCTGTATCCAGCCGCCGATCATTCTTCCCAGTTCATCCACCATCGCGCTGATCGCCATGAATCTGTGGCCGCCCGTATCGCCGTTTAAATGCTCAATCGCCTTGCCGGACGTGAACGCAAAATATCCGAGTTCGTGGGCAAGGCACAACTGCATCCTTAACTTTTCGTGCGTGATATCCAGTTCCGTTAATGTTGTTTTCTTAAAATATCTTTTCTGCGCTTCTGAAATGAGATCGTAAAGCTCATAGGCCGTATTCCTGATCCTGTTGGCCAGGGCGTACTTTTCGTGGCGCGGAAAATGATTCAAATAAATGTTCAGCAATTTAACAAACTCCATATACTTTCTGTTCAATTGCGCTTCGCTGTCTCTTCCCATTTAAACAAGCCCTCGCTATCGCTCGGTCATACAGGGTAACAGGCAAGGCGGAACCCCACATAGTTGTGCGAGCCGGCGCGGGTGTGGTGCCAAAGGACACCCCACACGCCCGCATACGAGCCGTAGTACCAGTAGGAAGACACGAGCAGACACAGCTCGTTCACTACGTATTGATAAAAATAATCCTTGCCGAACAGGTTTGTTCCGGTCGCGTCCACGCCTGTGCCGCTCAGAGGGAATCCCATTCCGGTCAGCAGCCAGCCCGCGCCGCTTACAGCCCCCGACAAAACTTGATTTGTTCCTGATCCCATTCGCATTGCATAGCCGTAACCGGATTTAAAAGGCGGAACGAAGGAATCCATCATGGCGGCTATTCCGGTCGCTCCCCAGTGGTCGGTCGCTCCGGTGTTTCCGGATGTGAAATTCTTCATGGCCGTAGCTTTTTTTGCCGCGTAAAACGTGCCCTTCAGTACAGTTCCGCCGGACGCCCACGCGCTGAGCGATGAGCTGTCCAGCACGATTGTGAATTTATTATCGGCGGTAACCGTGACCTGCCAGATTTTATCGTTAATGGCTGTCGCCAGCGTTCCCGCGGCTATCGACCCGATTCCAACAAAATCGCCCGTGGTTAATCCGTGATTGCCGGATGTGGTTATTTCGCACGGGTTGGCGTTGCTGATCGCGCTGATCGAAACACTTGAGCCGATAGAAGTTGCGCCGATAGATATTTCGTACATGAGCCCGTTCAAGTCGGCCACGCCGCAATTCTGGCCGTTGTGCGTTGTTTTCGCAAACGTAATACCCGAACCGGTCCGGCCGCAATTGCTGTATCCATCGGACGCGTAGGTGACGGTTGAATCGTCGCTGTCCTTAAGGGCACCACTGTTGCAGCCTTTGGGGTAGTTGTATGTGGTGTTATACCACGCACAATATGTATCATTCTGGCAGGCCTGGCCGTGGGCCAGAGAGAGCTCCGCCAAAGCCGCATGGGCAAACTGCGACTTGCAGAAAAATATTGAATTGGGATTAACCGCGCCGTCCACTCCGTCTCTGCGGTGGGCCAGGTCCACGGCGGAATAATAATAATTTACCCCGCCAGTCAGGCCGGAAAATGGATTATGCGCCGATGATGATGACAGCGGCTTACTATTCGGCAACGACGACGCGATGTAGCCGGCGCCCCAGGCGTTTTTGCTACACATATACTTATCGACGAAAAACCCGATCTGCTCGGAGCCGCCATCATAAAATGCGCGATGCATGGCGAAACCGTCCGCGTTGGCCAGCGCTTCGGTCGCGTAGGATTCGGTCCCGCGAACCTCGACGGAATTCTTGGTATAAGCGACCAGCGTTTTGTTGAATTCGTAATTCGCGCCGAAGCCTTTCGTTGTATCGCCGAGGCTGGTAAATGTTGAGTATGCGGATGAATCGACGCCGATCGTATAATTATCGTCATCGATTTTAGTTACGGTATAAAATAATCCGTTTAGCTGCGTCATGCCGCCGACATTGCAGATAAATATTACATCGCCATTGACATATCCGTGCGCCACCTGCGTAATCTGGCACGGATTGGCTTTTGTTGCTGCTGTGATCTGGTTGGCTGCCCAGGTGTGACGGCGGCTGTAGAATTTCGGGACAAAGACCATGATGGACCCGTCCGTAAATTTGTAATTGCCGAAATTATCGTGGCCGGGAACATTGTATCCGGGCAGAGGCGTAAAACCTGCCGGAAGATTGGCGGCAGGACATACACCGCAACCCGCGCCAGGCGTGGCCGGTAGCTGAATCCGTCCGGGAATGGCAAACGGCGTGACATAACTAAGATTACCAGACGCATCAGACTGAAGAATCGCGCCTTCACTTGCGCCCGTCGTCACTTTGAGCGTTGTCGCCTCTATCGGTTCTTTTGAATGTCCTGCGCCTACGGATTTTGTTTTCATTTCCTCACCATTACTTTTTTGCCGGCCGCTGGAGTTGAACCAATTTGAATCAATGCCCCGGCAGTGCCGTACTCATAGCCGTAACCGTCGCTCCCGATAACGGCATTATCAACCGAAACACCATCTAACCCATGCTGTTTCCAAGGGGAGTTATACGCAACTTTTGAAACTACAGATTCAGATTCGACCCCGGATGGTACATTTGCATGATGATCGTCGTCTTCATGTATATTTACTATATTTAATGTAACGTTCTGCATGTGGAGAGTAGGAGTTTCACAACTCTCAAATAAATCAGCCCCTCCTCCAGAGTTCTGAATTTCCAACTTCACTTTATTAAATTTTATTACTCCGCCGTTCCAATCTTCAATTAGACGGCGGCTCCATGATATGGAGCTGTCGACAACAATGGCAATATTATCCATGTAGAATTTTGTTAAATCTTCCAGCGTTTCCATTCCGCTGCGGCCAGAGAAACCGCTTTTAATTGTGACCACAGGAGAACCGACGCCGATAATATAGGCGTCCTGCCTGAAATAAGAACCCTCAACAAGATCAAAGTCATCATAGACGACATACGCACAGGGAACTTCCAGCGCATTAACGTATTCAGCCGCCTCATAAAAACTCGGGAATTCTTTTCCGTTTCCAATTGTCTTAATTAATCCTGTCCAGGGGACACCTTCTATCGCAACCGTTCCCGGAAAGGTTACCGGAATAAATGCCGGAGTAACCAGATCGATCGTCTCTCCGTAAAAAAACTCCATCGTAGTTCCGTCGACTGCCAAAGCCGCTGCTCTATAAGCAGTATTTTGTTTCAAGCGAACTTTATAAGAGTATGAAACATCAGTATCAATATCAGACATAAAGGGAACAACAGTTACTCCGCTTTCGCCATAACGCGGATCACCGGAGTTACCCTCCAAATAGACAAACCCGTAAGCATATAAAGCATGATCTTTCGATGCCACTACACCGTTAAGCGTTGCCACATATGCGCTTAGGTCAGTTATTGGATTGGTGTTTACTTCGTTCATTTTTGATCCTTCATCAATACCGCTTCGGCGGTTTTCAATTCTTAAAAACTCCCGTCACGGAAAACGTGAAAGAAGTCCCGCCCACGGTGTAATAAATCCGCACGTAATTCCCGAAATTGGTTATGGCCTGGCGGTACTGGCCGGTCGCCGTGATCTGCGAGACGGTCGTATGCGTGTACCAGGTCACATTGTCCGGGGAACTCTGCACGATAATGTCCAAAGTCGAGACGCTGGCCTCGGCGGTAACATCGATAAAGATCTGCCCTTCGCTGTAGGAGCTGACATCGTAAGCGGAAGTCTGTGAAGTTGCGGCAGTTTTCAGCCCGGAAGACTGAAAACTTATCACCCTGGTCTTATGGTCTTGCGCCCAAACTGGAGAAAACAGGGTCAGAACAAGCACCAGAATGGCCAAAAAAACGGCGACAGATGGCCGCTGTTGAATTTTTAGGCCTGCGGACGCTAAGTTGTCCGCCCAAGACCCCCAAAACGCCTTAAAAGCCATTTTAAGCCGTTTCTTTAGTTTTAAAAAGCTGGATTTCATGTTCTAAGCCTCCTTCGGGCCTGATTTTAAGTTTTCGCAAGCCATAAATTAGTTTATGGCCTCCGAAAACCGGCGGAGGCTATCCCGACCTCCGCCGTTCGCAAGGAGAAAAGATGGATCTGTTATGTCTGTACAGCCGTCCTGCTTACTTCGTACCAGTGCGTGCCGTTGGATTTAAACTTGATCACGTAGAATTTTCCCGCGTCAGTTCCGAGGGTTAAGGTGCCGGTAGAAGATACCAGGGTCGCGTGGAAGGTGATCACCTCATCCGCTGTGCCCGCGGTCGTAAATACGATAGTGATCTCATCGCCAGCGCTTCCCGCACCGGAGAATGTAATCGTCTGATCTTCGTTATCCGTGACGGTGTCCGTATACAGGTCCGAAAGACCGACGGTAAGAGCAACCGCGGCGGCGGGCGTCAATGCGCTGGCCGCAGAGCCTAACTGCACATGCCCAGTACGGTCGGGAATCGTTATCGTCCGGTCAGCGGTCGGGTCCGTAACCGCGATGGTTGTCTCGAAGGCATTTGCCGTCGCGCCTTCCATGATAATCGGTGAAGCTCCCGCCAGGGTGCCAATGGCCGTCAGGGATGACGTATCCAGATAATTCTGGCAGTTGATAACATACGTTGTGGCGCTGATCGCAAACCCGACCTGCTGGCTCCAGGTAGGAGACGACTGGGTAATGTCGCCCGCTGTTTCCGACAAATAGCCCGGTCCGGATTCCGTCAGTGTGGTGTATCCGGTAATAACGCCATAGGTGACAATTTCAATCGTTGCGCCGGATGCGCCGCCCTTGCCGACAACTCCAACGGCCGGTCGTAATGCGGCGTCATTGGCATCGGCTAGATAGGCATAGCCGTCGGCATCTTTGATGGTTACAACATCGCCCTCGGCCACCGTTTCGCCCGCTGTCGCCGAGAAGCGCGCAAATTTCTGGGTAAAATGAACCGCTGCCTGCGCGGGCATCGTAATGACCACAAACATGACGAAGACCATCAACAGCGCGGCAATATTTCTTAAAGAAAATCGTTTCATACTTTAAAGTCCTCTCTTTCTCAGAATGTTTTTAAGTTCAACGTTCCAGGTTCAACGTTCCTCATCTACGTTCTCAGGTTCTACGTCCAACATTGAACATTGAACGTAGAACCTTGAACGGTATTTTTAAGCTACAATCGCGCCGTAGCCGCCGCGATAATCGATCACGGCGCCGTTGTATTCATGGCGGATCTTGTGGCGGATCTTGTCGGCCACGAAGACCTGCTCGCTCTGCGGCATATCGGCCACCAGCAGTTCCGGTTCCTCTCTGCCGTTCAGATAGCCCATTTCGATGATGTCAACGACATCGGGCGGCAGCATCAGGAACCAGTTGTTGGTGTCGGTAAACAGCGGATTGGTAACGCCGTTGACCTTCCCCTTCAGCGCGTTCCTGACTTTGGTGGTCAGGTCGTTTGCCGAGAAATAATAATCATCTTCCGCGATCTGCTGAACGGTATCCACCAGGTCGACCGGGCCGATAAGGTTCGGCTTGACGCTCGGATCCGAAAGCAGGCCGATGCGTTCGCCGGAATCTTTTTCGGTCATTTTGCCCAGGGCGATATAACCGGCCAGCGCCGTAACGAAAGACAACGCCGTCGCGCCGAGATTGCCGTGGCCGGCGGTGAAGATGGCGGTGCCGTCGGAGCAATTGGCATTGGCGGTAATGAGACCCCATACATATTTCGCGTGGGTCCTGCGGGCGGCACGCGCCAGGCCGTCAATCAGACGCTGGATGATGCTGATATCGTCATTGACGATTGTTTTGCGTGTAATCGTCAGGATATTGCCCCTTTGCCCGATGCTGTAGGTGGACTCTTCATCAGTCACACCGGCGATTTCCTGGTAATCAGCCGCTTCCGGATCCACAGCGGATAAATCCGGGAATCCGCCGACAAGGACGGCTTCCTGCGTCCGGAAATCCTTGACGGTCTTTTTCACGGAAACCAGCATGTTTTCCATGAAGTTCATGGCGCGATAAATAGCAACCAGCCGGCGCCCCAGCGTGTTGCCCAGGACGAAGGTGAACGTCCCCGAGGTGATATCCTGAGCATTTCTCAGATCAGTCAATCCCTTGCGGTTGAATCTGCCGGACACTTCCGCATCGCCCGTGAAATAGGTGTACATGTCACGAATGCTGGAAAATGCGGGAACATCGTCGAACCCGTCATAATCCTGCACGCTGCGGACATCGCCGAAGAAGGGCTTGTTGTCCAGCCTGGTCAGCTTGGCCATATTGACAACGTCGTCTTTGGTCAGGCCAAAGAGCTTGTCAGCGGCCATGCAGGCGCGCTCGAAAGAGCCGAGGCCGCCGCTGATCGAACCCGCGCCGACGACCGCAACATGCTGGCTCGCTGCCGACTGGGCAATGCTAGCCAGATATTCTTTTTCCGATGTGATAGCGGCATCCAGATAGGCGGACGCAAAAGCACGGCCTTCAAACTGTTTGCGGATCCGGTTAACCGCGATTTCGGGCAGACCGAGGTCTTTATCGCCCAGCGCCTTATCAAGCGCCATTCCGCAGCGCATGATTTCCAAGTCTGCTTTGGTTGCGACGTCATCTTTTCCTGCGCTGGAAGCGGGTTCATCCATTGCCATGCGCGCCAGCACTTCAACTTCCTGATCTGTGAGAGCAGCCTCATCCTTGCCTTTCAGGAGGTCAGGCTTGATCTTCTTGATCAGGGCTAACAATTTTTGTTTCATAAAATCCTCCTCATTCTGGGCAGGCACAGAGGCCACAGCCCGGTTAAATTTTCCGCCCGCAGCCGGACGGGTTACTATATCCACCGAATCGGCGGCTATAAACTTGAGCACTTTGAAAACGTCCTTGCCGTCAACGACGGCCTTCGCGGCGCGCACCGGGCAATCGTAAGAAAGCCCGTAAACAGAAGCGCCTTTCTGTGTTGCGTCGAGCAGGTTCTTTCCCAGCCATTTGGCCGAGTCCAGAAAATGCAGAACGCCCTTCAGTCCGACACCGGCAACATGCTTGACGGTATCGATCCAGCCGACTTTGTTCTTAACCAGCAGGGATTTAAGATCGAACAGCGCGTCCGGAACGTGCGTTGCTCCTTTGGCGGGCATTTCGTACAGATTGACATCCACCTTCTCAAAGAGAGCTTCTGCTCCGCGCATGGCTTCTTCCGGGATATACCAGCCGTTTTTGGTAAAGCCCACTTCACAGATCGTGACATCCCAGGCCGTGCCTTCCGGATTCTGAGCATCGCCGAGACGCATCAGCATTTCGGCGCCTTCATCGGATTCCGCCTGTTGCGAGCGCGCTTCCACCCAGGTGCTTTCAACCTCCGTAGGCGTTTCTCCCAGGGTGACTTTGCCGTCGAGGATCGACCAGGCGATTTTGTAATATTTGCCATCGATCTCGTAAATCAAATAGGCCGGATAAACTTCTTCGATATACGGCGAAATATCCATAGGTCCGCAATCGGTCACTTGGGACGCGGAAAATCTATCCTTCACCGCCTGCCTCAGCAGTTGCCGGATATCGTCCATACTCAACTCCGCCGCCATGCGCGCCAGCGTTTCAATTTCCTGATCGGATAGCTTCGCCTCGTCCTTGCCGTCGAGTAGCGCCGGATTTTTAGCCCTGATTTGTTCTAAAAGTTTTTTTCTTTTCATAGCGTTTTACCTCTGTCGTCATTCCGGCGCAGGCCGGAATCCAGTCTTTCTATTCACCAGCCACTAGCCACCATCCACTACTTCGCCGCGCCCGCAATGACCTTCTTCTTCGCGTTCTTCGGATTGATCCCGGTAATGGCAATCTCATCCAGCTTCTCGACCTTATCGCCTTTGGCATAACGCACACGGGTTCCGCCTTTAGTCAGGATCACTGCTTCTTCCGTTGCTTCGTCATACCGAGCGGAATGAACAAATTCAGGACTGATCCCAAAACGCCCGCAGGCCTCTTTGATAAATTTGTCACCGATTGCTTTTCTTTCGGCCGCTGCCGCTGCTGCTAATTCTTCAGGTGTCGCCATAATGTTTCCCTCCGTTTAATTTAAGTTATATATTTCGGCCTATGCCGCTTGTGATTTACTTCCTTCAGCGGACGTCGATTGCCACCCGTCCATAAACGGCACCGTGTAGCAGGAGCAATTAATCGTATTGCCCGGCGATCCGGCAGGATCCCTGGGATACATCAGCTCTTCACCGCCGACGTTAAACGGCTTGTCGATGTCGCGGACCTGATCCACCGCCGCCATATGCGACATGCGCGGAACGCGGGAGACGCCATGTTTCCACTGTTTTTTCAGGCCCGGCACCACCTTTGCCGCCTCGGCCATGCGCGCTTGGCTGGCCGCCTCCAGAATGCGTCCGCATTCCTGCCGCGTGATTGTTTCCGCCCGCGCCGCAATGGAAGAGAAAATGCCTTTGTCAGTCAGGTTATTGCCGACCGCCTGCATCACTTCAAAGGGCGTCTTTTCGCCCATCAGGCCCATCGCAAACTCATTGTAGATTTTGCCGGCCGCGTCCGCGCCCAGCGATTTAATCAGCGAGCCGGAATAATTCTGCATGGCCACCATCAGCGTCGTATCAATAGCCGGAAGAACAGCCGAGATGCCGACCGTCTTCAATGTCTGGTCGACCATTTCCTCGCCAAATGCCCAGGCATTCTTCTGCCCGGCCTTTAACTCGACGCTGTACTTCGCGGCAAACTCCGCCATCGCGCTTTCGATTGCGGTTTTCAGTTTCGGCAAAGAGTAAAGCTGCCAGTCCGTCTGCCCGACGGTCGCCGCGATTCTTTTGCGTGCCGCGTCCAGCTGACGCACAGCCTGGGAAACCGGTTTGTCGCCCACGCTCTCCGCCTTTGCTATTAACTGCTGAACTTTTTTTTCGTACTTACTCGCCATCTTCTTTTCCGTCTTTGAACGTTGAACTTTGAACGTTGAACTTTTTAAGAAGCGCCTCATAATCCTCCGTGCCGGGTTCCAGCGCATTAGTCGCCGCGTCGATTTCCTCCTGAGCATTAACTTCGTAGCCAAGATAGCCGGCCACAAACGCGAAGATCTGAATCGCCGTATCGCGCCGGATGAACTTATTGCTGACGGCAATGGCCAGTGCGGTAGTCAGTTGCGGAATCACACCGGCAAGTTTTGCCAGGTCTTTCTTGCTGATCTCCGGCATTGTAACGGTAAAACCGGCTTCGGCTTTTTCCGGAGAGAGCACTTTAGCAATCACGGCCTGGTCAATGACGAACTGAATCACTTCCTCAAGGATCTCCTGGTAAAACTTCTGCCTTTCCTCCAAATCGACAATCGGCGCCTGACCGGACTGATCAGCCTCGGTCTGGTATTGCTTTCCTCCGGATCCAAACCAGCTCTCGGGTCGGCCGGCCGCGCCCATGATAAACGCTTTCCCCATATCGAAACCCGATTTGAAGTCGGTCGCTTTCAAGTCTGGCGACACGGCGTTCCATTCCACCTGTTCATTATGCGCACGCTGTGAGCCCGGTTCCGGCGGCGGATTATCCCGCAGCCACTCGCGGATCTGGTTTGTGTCCATGCCTTTCAGGGTAATGTCCCAAACAAAATTCAGCATCAGCTCCGCGCGTTCCAGGTAGTTGTAGCCGTAACGTTCCAATGAATCGATCCAGTCAACAAGCGGGAAAAAATCGCTGACTCCGCGAGTCGCGTTCGGCGCGTTGTTGATGGTAAAAAAGAAACAGTCTCCCACAAGGCGATTGTATGATTTCGACGCGACGTTAAGGTCTTCCCGGATAATGCTGTATTTAACCCCGCTGCGCCCGCTGGATCCCATCATTTCAACCTGCATGCGCTCCTCGATATTAAGCGGATTGACGTATATTTCCTTGATCGACGCGGGATCCTGATATAGCCATTTGACCTCGCCGTTATACTGATCAACCTGCACAGGCCAGCACTGTTCACCCAGGATGGAAAACCACATGCAGCGTTCCGGGAATTTTCTCGCCAGCTTATTTTTTTTGATGAACCGATTGATAATTTTCTGGACGTCTTTATCGCTGGATTCGATTTTAATCGGACCGGAGAAAATGAAGGATTTATCCATTTTCGCCAGGCGTTTGAACATGGCCGACGCCTTGAACATATAATAACAAATTTCAAACATCCGGGATTGTTCTACTGGCTGTAAATTACGGTTCATCACGCTGTCATTGAGGCGGCGATAGCCTTCGTCTTTCGGGTCCATATTGATCGAAATCGGCATCGCCATCCGTGCTTTGGTGATCTGCTCGGAAACCGTCTTGCTTATTTCATCCGCCATAGAGGCGCGGAATTCCGCATCGTTTCTCAGTCCCGGTGCGATAAACTTTGCTATTTTTTCTCTGATATTTATATTCATGTCGTTAACCTTGAACGTTGAACATTGAACTTTGAACTTTCTGATTGAATCTTCCAAAATGCCCGCCGTGCTGCCCGAATCGTCGTCCCATCGGTGATTCCCGGTTTTCTCTCTTCTGATCGACACAAACCGCTTTGACGTTCGATTGCGCCGCGTGTATCGCCAGCGCCAGCGCCCAGAAACAGTCGGCATGGCCGTCTTCGGTATGCTCTGCTGTAAAGCGAATATTCCCGGCAACAGTCGTCTCTTTTGTGACCGCCCGCAGATCCGCTCTAATTTTCGGATCGTAGGGAATGCGCAGCTTGCGATCTTCCATCTTGCTGCGTACCGGATAGGCCAGCGCCTCTTTGACTTTTGGAGTAAATGTTACCAGTTCGATTTTATATTCGCCGAACTTCTTCTGCGCATCGTCGCCCCAGCCGATGCCGAGGCCGGTATAATCGAAGCAGGAGCGGTAAATGAACGGAAGCCACGGCCAGATAACCTTTTCCTGGTCGGGTTTGCTCTTCTTCTGCAGCCGGATAACAGCGCGGGTATAAAGCACGTCGCCCAGCTCTTCGAGCACCCACAGCACTGTCAAATCTTTTTTGCGTCCGATATCCAGCCCGGCGTATAGTCTTCCTTTGCATTCGCTGAGGCGGTCGTAGACAACTTCCCATTTTTCGCTTTCCGGATATTCCGAAGACGCGATCAGATCATATTCCAGGAAGGCGCGGGCATCGTCTGCCGGATCGCACATGTATTCCTGCTGGAACGATTCCTCATCAGCACAGCCGGATTTTACATGATCGAAATACTGCGCCTCATCCATCTCCTGGATTGGGTCATCTGCGGGAAGCTGCTGCTGAAGTTTATAAAGAAATCCCTGGTCGAGTGCGTCCTGCAGCGTCACGCGGTGCAGACTGATTTTTTTAGGATTGCCGTGCTCGCGGATCTCGCGGATGAGCATATTAAAAAAGTTCTGGCTTCCGCGATGGGTGGAAATGACTTCCATGAAACCGCCCCAGGTAATACCCGGATAAGCAATTGCCCATAGTTTGCGCGGGTCGGGATGCAGGGCGAATTCATCAAGCACACGCCCGCCGCGCTTACCGGCCTGAGCATCCGGATTGCTGCTCATGGAATGAATCCGCTTGCCCGACGCGAACGGCAGGACATAAGCGGATATTTTTTTCACTTCATCGATGACCTTCTCGGAAAAGTTTTCCGCCGCAATATGCAGGACATTCGCCCACATCTGGCAGTCTTCGATGAACAGGCGCGCCTGGAGATCATCGCGGCTGGATACCCACTGGTCCCAGCGGGCACCGGCTTTCGCCGTGCGCTCCGTGCAGGCATAGGCCGTTGAAAGAGAAATGCCGATCTGCCGCGCTTTCTCCATCAACTTCAAACGGCTGTTATCCCGGATCCACTCGTCCTGGTATTCGAGAAAATAACCATTCGGATTTTTAGGTTTAATTTTAGCCTTGCCCAATTCCCAAAACCTCATGTATTTTTTTAAGCGATTCCGGAGATATTCCTTCCGCTTTCGCCACTTCTTCCACTTTAGCGGCGGTTTCTTCCTGCACTTTCTTGCGCATTTCCCGCATCCATTTCTTCTGGCTGATACTGACATTGCCGAGCTTGCTGATCATGATGCCCAGCTTCGGCAGCATTTTTTGATTGTCGGAGGTCACCAGCAGGTCGAAAGTCTTTGTCTGTATCAGCCTGATCAACGCCTCGTTCATCGCGTTTTCATCGTCGCCCGCGGCCTCGGCCACTGCTTTGGCCTGTTGAGTCGCCAGGGAAATTGCCGCAAGCCGCTCTTCAAAATCCTGCCCGTAACGATGCAAAGATGATCGTGAGATCTCAATCTGCAATCCGCGCTCCTGGAGCTGGCCGTTGAGCCACTCAACCATCGTGGAATAATCGCTGAAATTACCGGCTAAAAGCCGCTTATCCAGTTCTGCCTTGATGTCATCGGGCAGAGTTATTATTTTCGAGCGCTGCGCCAATCTAGAAGCTCCTTTCACATTCTGTCATTTCGACCTCCGGGAGAAATCTTTTTTTCACTATCCCCATCCGCTTCGCTTCGGGCAAGCGCGATGCTTGCTCTTAGCGTGTGCTCATTACCACTTCGCCGGACGGGCGATTCCGGGATCGCAGTCGACGGTATATTCCACGACATCGATTCCGTAGCGGTTAATCTTCGCCGTCCAAACCGGTTTATTTTTTTCAACGTGGATTAATTTTCGCTCAGCGAGATAATCCAGGTTATTTCTGATTTCCATCTCCGTCGCACCGGTGACAACCGGTTCGACTGTCCTCTGAATAAGAGTCTCCGAGGTTCCAATCGGCTGGGCAGCGTATAATGTGCGAAGAATCAACCAGCGCAATTCTTCTCTACGTGCTTTTTCGAAATCGAGATTACTGCTCATGTTGTCTCCCCTTTAAAATTTCCGAGATCATATCCCGGAGCTTATCCAGCTTTTGGTTAATACAGACATCAAACCTGATAAAATCCTCGCGTCGGACATATTCCGCCGGTAAATCAGCCTTTAGTTCCAGCAACTCACGCTCCAGCGCCGAGCATGAGTCTTTTGTTTTTTTGAGCTCGGAAAGTTCCTTTTCAAAAGACTTGAACGCCCGGCTGATCATGAACTGCACGGCAACTATGATAATCGCGCTCCAGGCCGACATGATTCCCAATAAAGCTAAAAAGATCTGCCACAATTGCCATCCCTGTTCAGGCATTCAAGAAACTCCTCGGTTTATTTTTGTTTCCCGTCAGGATCTGCTGTGCCGCCATCCTGTGTATTTCTCTCTGTGAAACTCTGGCCGAATTTGCCCAGGGCAACGATGCCGATCGCCATCCCGTAGCTAATGTACACGCCGGCGGGAATATCGACGATCGATCCGTTATAGATGCAAATCCCCGACCAGGTTCCCCAAAACACAACCGTCGAGACAACAGTCGTAAAAAGATACGAAAACCTATTGCTCGAATAAGTGCTCGCAAAATCCGTCAGTTGCTTAAGATAGGCTAAAATTTTTCTAACGATTTCCACGTTGCCACCTGTACTCGACGGTAATCATTGCTTTGCATTCTCCGGATGAATTCAACTCCCCGTAAACTCCGCTCACGACGTTTCCCGTGCGGAGAATATCCCACCGGGCATATACATCGCCGCCCATATTGTTGTCGGCTTCGGTGCCGATCGCGTAGCCATACCGCGCGCCGATCGCGCCATTATTGATTAATTCAAAAAATGAACGCGGCCGCTGCCTGGCGTTGATCTCGGTTTCCCGTGTTTCCGTATTGAATACGGCGATGACATCCGTTTTCCCGTCGTATGGCGGGATTTCGGCTGTAGCCGTGATCTGCTTCCTGTCGTCAGTTGCTATTTCTTCCGGCAGCTTTAATTTCTTGGATGCCGTTTTTTTATCCAGGGCGACAATTTTTTGGACGGGAATTTCTTTTCTGTCGATTTTTGTCGCCGATTGCATTTCTTTCGGTTTGGCAAAATTGGCCAGCGAGACGGAATATTGCGGAAAATACCAGCGGCACATGGCGAATATAACGACAGCCAGTAGGGTAACGCCTCCGATAATTATTTTTACTTTTCCCGTCATATGACCTTCCACGTTTAGAATCTTATCCTGGCCAGAGCATCAAAAATTACCCTTCGGAGAGCTTCTGGAATAATTGCGGGTTTATATATCAGCGCCAGCAGCAGTGCGCTCGCGGCTATCACGACGATCAAAAAGATGATAAACAATGCCTGAAACATAAAATCCTCCTTCTTGGAGTTTTCGCCCTGTCTGCTCCGGAGCATGTCCGGTGTTGGTCAGCACCGCGCCCCGGAGCGTTCCCACAGGAGTTATTTTGTCACCCCGGCTGTTCTGCCTGGCCGGGATCCGGTTTCGATGCCCTCAAAGTGAGGATAATCAGGTTTCGGGAATCTGCCACCCCAGCGCAGCCCGCAGGCTTCTCCGATCGCTCCAGCCTGCATATAATCGGATATTTGATCCTCGTTGACATCCGCCTTCATGTCCCAGTGCGGTTTTTTATTGATGACGAGCGCGATATCGAACGCGCGCGATTTGTTATTGTCGGGATTGCCGTCATCGAGATTGACGATGTGCTTAGAATTCAGCGTCCAGGTGACAACATTATTCTGGCTCTCTTTGATCGGCGCCAGACCGGCGATCTGGCGCAGCTTGTTCACTTCCGTGACGATTTTACGTCCCTGGGCGTAGAGTGCGATTTGCTCATCGACTGTCCGGGCAGTGCAGGTCAGGATAAAATTCAATCCTTTGGACAGCATGGCAACGGCGAATTTATTGTATTTCGCCTGCATCGAATCGGTTAAGTCGCTTTTAAACCTTGAAGGCATTTCACTCTCCTGTTGTAACCCTCGCACCCCATTCGCCTGACGGCTCAGGGATATTTCCGCCAGCGCTTCGAGCTTCACACCCCGTTCGCTTCGCTCAGGGGTTGTTCAACTTACGCCTCGAACTTCATTGCATTCGTTCTTGGCGAGTTTCACAAAAAAAGCCCGCACCGGAATTTTATCCGGTACGGGCTTCTTGAGCCTCTTCCGTCGCCGATGGTTCTCATGGAACTCTTTCCTGATCGGAATCAGCGAAGGTCAAATCTTTGCGGTCGAACCGCTCTGTCAATAACAAAGAACAACTTTATATGATCCCATCATATTCAAAAAAAAGACTTTGTCAAGAAAAATTTGCAATTATTTAAAAAAAATTTTATATATAAAAATTTTGCTTTTCTCATGAAGCACAAAAGACAAAAAAAAGAGGGCGATTTCTCGCCCTCAAAACGCCTCTCTGTCATTACCGGTGCCGGATATATCAACTTATTCCGGCAACCGCAATCTTCTCTGGCGGATCTTTCTCCTCCGCCGCAACTTTTAAAATCCTTCCGCACTTGGGACATTTAATTTCGATTATACCCTTCTCAAGTTTCCCGCGAAAAAGCAATTTGCGGCATTTTGGATTAAAGCAACGGAAGTCCATTCTATCGATGCCCCCATAACCCGCGTATATGGTTTACAGTGAACCAGATCGAGACCAGGAATATTCCCCACTGCCCCGATGTAAACGAGGCGTATATCCAGAACGGTTGCCCGCACAGGCCGCAAATGAAGCCCAGCCGGTACCGTTTCCCGGACAGCGCCCAGATTGAAATGCAGGAGAAGATAAGTATTGCGGCTTGGATGATCATAATGAGTCCTTAATTTTTTCTAGCTTCGCGACGAAAAAATTTTAGAGCGAATTATCCCCGAAGCGAAGCGGATGGGGGATTAACCGACCTCCGTATTGACCTTAATGTTAATCCCCAGAACCAGATTGATCTTAACCGGGACATCCGTCTGCTCCCGGTTAAGATCAGGTTTTATTTCCGACAAAACACCTGGGACCGGAAGCGGAGAGACTGCCTTCGCCGGCGCTGCAGGCATATGCTGTTTGACTGTTTTAATGGGTATGCTTTTCTTTCTATCCGCATAGTTCGCCTTCAACCCGAGCCTACGCCTTGCCATCCAGATCGTATTCCTGCCAACGCCGAACACTGCCGCTATTTCTTTGTCGTTTTTTCCTTCACTAACCAGAAGCCTTAATTTGCCGTCATCAACTTTTTTAGTCATCGCCTTCCTTCCTCCTGAATTATTCTTTTTAAAATTATCAAATTGCACGCAGGTCTGGCATTCCGGGTATGTTGGAAGCAACCTGCCGCCATGTTCCTTAAACGCCTTGCGCCTGTCAATGCAGCCCTGTGCGGTCAGATCACAATGAAACTGCTCACAGTGAATCATTTCGAGATCTTCCATTATTTTGCCAGCCCTCCTAAAAGATTACGGACACGCGTCAGGTTTTGTTTCGCCTGATCCTGCGTAATTGGGGACAGATCCTCCCCGACGTCTTCCCGGTCTCCGTCCGGATCAATAAACCTTTGCGGGGTCTCCGTCGCTCTATGCATGCCCCTTGCCGTTGCATTGCTTTCATTCTGGCGCAGATCACGCTCGGCCCGGATGGATGCGGCCTTGCCCTCGCGCTCGGAGATATCGATCATGACCTTCTTTAAGTAATTGTGATTCTCCAGCACGTCGGTGAAATTCTTCTTGATGCACACATCAATGGCTTCGATGATTCCGGCGTGGCTGATCTTATAAAGTTTTTTCTTATAACTGAACGACTGCGAATCGAAGAGTTTGACCATTTCTTCCATGATGCGGCGGAACTTTAGCGCCCTGATCTGGAATGGCGTCACGCCGAACAGACTGACGTATCCCATAACAGCGCTGCCGTGTTTTTTAATCGCTTCATGTGTTGTCAGTGCATTGTAAATGTATTCCAGAGCATTACTGATTTGAATATCCATAAAATCCAGTTCCTTTCGACAGTATGGGCAGTTAAATTTCATAGCGAGTCCTTATGTCCTCGAAGCAGAGCGCGCGGGGACATTAGAGCGAGCTATCCCCGAGCGAACGCGAGTGGGATTAGTACCTTTATGTTTTTTGAAATATTCGACAAAAGAATCGATATCTAAAAATATATTAAAAGGCTTTTCCTTTCCAAATTCCAATAAAGCATCTATCATGGCAAATTGAGTAAATTCAGAAACAACGACGTAGTAAGTGTTCGGACGATCATCCGCTAGCTTTCTTATCTCCCTGCAAAGATGTTCCAGGCAGGAATTACCAACCGACATTCCACCCCAGTCGAAGAAAAACACATCGCAGATTTCGTCAAGACAATTACTGTCTATGGTACATGTGACGTTTTCAAATTCAATATGATGTCGATTTAAAGCCGGATTGATATTTACTTCATACTCTTCTTCCGGGCTGTCGACCATTGATGTGAACATAGGATCGCAAAAATATATGACTTTTTCCGCGCTGAAAATTTGGTATTTTTCTTTTTTTAGTTTGCTTATTTTCCGTTTCATTTCCTCCGCTCCTGCTCTTCCATATTTTTTATAAAGTCATTTATCTCCCGTGCCGCGGCATTCATTGTGGCAGTTAAATGTCGAGTCATCTGTCTCAAATCAAACGTACCACCCTTATCGTTCTCATCCATATCTTCGTCTTCTAAGTCCTGGGCGAGCTTTTGCAATTCTTCCAGCCGGAAAACCTCGGTGCACACATACTGTTTTTTATGGTCAAATATTCTAGTCATCTACTCGCTACCCCCCCCCATAAACTTTGCTGAAACGGGTTTGTCCTTCCGATTTTCAATTCATGCTCGAGGGCGGCGATCGTGCGAGGTTTCGGGCACGGATTTCCTTTGCAATCGGGTCCGTAAAAACCTTGATCATTGCAATAACACCTGATAATCGGATAATCGAGTTTGCAAGTGGCATCGCCAAGCCCAATAAAGAGGGCGCGGCATCCGAAGCATGATCTTTTATCGCGTAATTTCCCCATCATTCTCTCCCGTGGTTTTCCATGTAACTCTTATTTTTCGCGGCATTTGCACCAGCCGCCGCCGAGTGAATCGCTTTTGACTTTAATCTCGCAATCATCAAAAGCCCAGCCAGCCGCAGCGCACGCTTCCCGCGCGCTTTTCGCTTTGCCTTCCCACCAATCATTAGATGTGATGTTACGTATTCTATAAACGTTCACTTCTCTTTTTCCCTCCTGGATTCCGGCCTCCGCCGGAATGACTTAAATCTCTTTTCACTATTCACCATCCACCATCCACCAATCACTATATAAACCTGCATTTCCGGCCTTGAGCATCCCGGTAATAGGGATGTTTGCCCGGCTCAAAAATAACCGTTTGGATTCCGTGCTTCTTATACCGACGCTCCCATTCCGCGGGCGTGATTTGGCGTTGCATCTCTTTGATTTCCGCTTCCTGACGGATCCGCAGGCTATCGATGGCGGCGTTATTTCCGGCATTAAAGACCAAAAGCGACCAAAATATAATCAGCGACAAAATAGCTAATGTCAGCGAGATCAGCAGCCAATGGTTATCGATCCAGGCCAGGGCACGCTGCCAACAGCGAGGTTGTCTTATCTGCGCGAGACAGCAGAGGTCAACATTCGACAGTATTTCGCAGTGATTGGGATATTCCGGATTATGCTTGCAGCATTCATGTGTATTGCAATACGGTTCATTAAAAATCAATTTCATAATGAGTCCTTACATTTTCGAAGCGAAGCGCGCGGAAATATTAGAGCGAATTATCCCTTCGCCGACAGGCGATGAGGGTGCCGCCTCCGCCTGGGCCGCTGTGAGCAGCGAGGATACTTGCGCAAACTGCGACATACACGTCTCGTAATCGAACGCCAGAAACGTGCAGCCATCGGCGTTTCCGTTATCATCCAGGCTGAACATGCAGCCCGCCCGCTGCGCGCTATCCGCGCCCTTGCATTTTCCGTCCTTTCCGCATAAATTCTTTTTCCCTTCCATGATAACCTCCCGTCGGTTTTCTATTGGATATGGTGCCGTCTGCTTTTTTTCTGGCTGGTGAGATGCCAGTAGCCGCATCTGCAGCGATATATATTGTGCTCGTTTCTCTTGCCGTTTTTACGTTTCAGGCATCTCAGCAGGGCGTGTTTCGCCGCCAGCCAGGTGTTATATTTTGTTTTGTTGCAGGTCTCTTTTAATGTCATATTTAAATTCTTCCTTCGGCTTTCTTTCCGCGCCGATCAGCACCAGCTTGGCGTCCGGCCACTGCTCAATGGCGTCACGGTCCAGCGATTTGACGATTTTAATTACCTCATCGAATCCATTGATTTCGCAGGCTTCGAGGGCATTGTGCGGGATGGTCACTTTATTTCCGACATTGCGAATCAGACTGCCGTTTTTCAGTTTGACAACATCCGTACCGTCAAATAGAATTTTCTTATTGAACTTCATTACCTGCATGAGTGCGGTAATAGCTGACTTCAGGAGAACCTCACGCGCCTCAAGCCGGAGAGCGTATCTTTCCGTAACTTTGCGCATTTCAGTTTCAGCCTCGGCGCGAAGATCATTAATATCGGCGGTGCGGAGCTTGATTTCAGCTAGGCGGTTATCTGCATCAGCTTTAATTTCCTGGATTCCCGCCTTCGCGGGAATGACTCTTCTTTTTTTAACCGTTGAACCTTGAACATTGAACGTTGAACGTTTTTTCATCGCGTCTCCATTTCGATCTTGAGCTGGCCTAAATAATTCGGCAGGGTGGTCTTTTTCATGGCGGCGTTGCGCTTTAAAATTCGCAGTGCCCGGCGTTCGGTCTTGCGTAAGAAATCAGCCATTTCGCTTCCTGCCGCGGCCAGGTAATAGCCGCCGCCATTGGACGATGATGCCGAACAGATCGGCACGCCTTCGTTGCGCATGGCGGTAATCAGGTGCCTGATGGCGCGGGTGGAATTGACGTGATCTTCCCAGGGACGGTCAAAAACTTGATAATAAAGAGCCGTCATGGCAATCGCGTTAATCGCGCTGATATGTGTCGCCAGGCACGCTAGCAGCCTCTGCCGGTTTTCGGGTGTATCGATTAAATTATTCTTTTTCATTCCCTGTTCCCTCCGCTTTTATTTTTCCCAGGACGGCCAGAAGCCGTTCGAGTTTTAATGAGCCTGTGGCGTTTTGGACGCCCAAAGCGAATTATCCCTCCGGCGGAGCCGGGTAGGGATGACTCTCATCATCTTTTTTGATCTTGCCCAATACCGCCAATAATCTCTCAAGCTTTACGGAACTCTGACACCAGACAAGCTGCGACGTTCCGCAGATCTTCTCGGCCAGGCCGATCAGCCGCTTATCGCCGTTTTGTAATTCGCGTGCCGCCTGGACACAGCGGCCACGCAGCGCCACCAATCGTTCTTCCGACGCTCCCTTGTGCGGGCGTTTGATCTCCTTCCAGCCGTAATGCTTCAGGAGCTTGACCATCTTCTCAAGCTGGTCGATGGTCATATCCGCCGCCGTCGCCACCGCGAACGAGCGCAGAATCATCTCGTACTCGCCTTCGTTGAGCCGCATCTGCTGCTTGGCGATATGAATTTTGGCGAGCAGGCCGCGCCGTTGCTTGGTTTCCCGGTCCGTCAAAAGCTGCGGCGCGCCCTTGCGCTCGATGACTTCCAGGAGAAAATCAGTTCCTGGAATTTGGGTGGGCATTTGCGGATAACGTTGCATCATGGCTTGATATTCTCCTTCGATACATCGATACTGGCACCAAACAACACAAAGAATAAGAGGATAAAAAGGATGCCGATTATAAAAGGAAACCATTCAATCGGATATTTAGGGTAATATTTTACGCTGTCCAATAAGAAGTAGAACCCAAGTACACCGTAAATAATCATCAATGTCTTCATCTCGGCTTCTCCAGGTTAAATTTGTCCCGGTTGACAATGTGCCAGACGGTCTCGCGTCCGCCGCCGGTCAGATTTCGGCGTGAAATCGCCTGTAAATATCCGTCTTTAGAGAGTTTACGGGCAATCTTATCAAGGTAATTCCTGTCTTTTAAATGCGTCAGGCGCTTGATATCCGTCATTGAAAATGTTCCGGATACGTACATCGCTTTGAATATTTTTTTATTGATAATGTCTTTAAGTTCCCGGTTAAAATCTGGCACATAAATAAAGTAGCGATGTTTCCGGTTTTTGTATGTAATAACCTTGACTTCGCCGCGCTTAATGAAATCCTTGAGCGCGTCGCGCATTCTCGCGCGGTCATTTAAAATGATCGGAATCTCGCCGGTCACCTGCATAATAGCCAGGGCATAGCCCATTTCTTTCGTTGTGAATTTCCGCTCGGTTATTGTGCCCTTGCGCGCCTTCATCCAGTCGCGCATGATCGTGGCCACGCCGGTCTTAGGAATTTTTGATGCAGTCATTGACCATCTCCACTGTGATTTCTTTGGCGCTGCTGGCCTTCATGGCGCGCTCGACGGATACGGCCACGGTCAGTACCGGCCTCCAGTCGCCTTTCGCGTAATGATGGATGGCTGTGGCGACGTCCGCACCGATTTTCTGGCCGAGGGCGGAACGGAAATAATAGGTAATGTCCGGCTGATTGATGGACGCGAATTCCAGGCGATGGCGGACACGGCTGGATAACCTCCGGCGCGAGCCGAGCTTGCCTTTGAGTTCGTCTTCACCGATCAGCATAATCGGGCAGGCGAAGCGCTCATTGACGTTGCGGAGCATTTCGAGGCAGGCCATCTGCAGAAGATCGGCTTCATCGATCATGATCAGGCGGCGGCTCTTTTTCATGGCCTCACCGATCACGCCCAGGCACGCGTCGGAGCGGGAAGGGCGGACGCCGTCCAGTTCAAACGCGATTTCGCGCAGGATCATGGCGGGCGTGCGGATGTTCATCGGCGGGATGTAAATGGCGTCGGAGTTGACGGCATAATGCTTGGCCGCCTCCGTCTTGCCGCGTCCTGCCGGGCCGGTGATCATCGCCAGTGACGGACCGATCAACGACGCCGCCGACGTTAAGTCGTTGCAGACCCTTTCAAATTGCTTTGTGTTTCCGGTTTCAACAAACTCATTCTTCATCTTTTATTTTCTCCTGTGGGTTAATTTGTCATTCCCGACCTGATCGGGAATCCAGTATTATTGTTTTAATAGGCCAGCATCCGCAATGAGCGCGTTCCATTTCTGACTGTTTTGTGCATTACAAATAAATTCTTTATTTGAATCAAAAACACCGAGATCGGCATTATTTATTGAATCGTCAGGCATAACTAAAACCGAATCACCTACGAATTTTTGCAGCCGGGCATCTTCATAAATAAGACCATTAAAACTTACTATCCCGCCTCGTTGCACTTTTCGTTTTTCCATCATCTCCTCCTGTGTTTTTTAACCTTGAACTTAGAACTTTGAACGTTGAACCTTTATCCGTTCGCCTCCGCCAGATACTCCCGCTCAAACTCCCATCTGTCGCGGGCTTCCGGCGTCATGGTTGCTTCGTAATTATCCATCCAGGCTTTGTCTTCGTCACTGATGGTGCCGTCCACATACGCCTTGATGCTCCACTCGTGCCGGTCAACGTCGTTGAGCCAGAACTCCGGACGCGGCCCGGCCAGTTGTTTCTTCGATTTCGCGGGAAGCCGGTTCATGTCTTCGAGCAAGCGCACTTCATTGTCGAGTTGCTCCTGTGTAATCGGCTTATTAAGTTCCTTATTTTCAATAGCTTTTCGCTTCTTTTCGGTCCCGATCAGCGCGGCCACACGTTCGGCCTCCGGAACGGTAGAATATTGTCTGAAATCGGGCGCGATAGACGATATTTTTCGGAATTCGTCGGCAAATCTGCGCCGTCGTTCGCGTTTTTCGGCGATCTTTTTCGAGGCCAGGTCGGCGTCGATCATGCTGCTGCGCTCGACGGGATAGGCCGTGCAGACGTATTTTCCGCCCTGGTAGACGTGGCATTCGGCGTATGTCATGGGATTGTAGCGGATATCCACGCGCTGTTTGTGCATGGATATGAGCGCGTCGGCCACGTAGAACTCGTTATTGAGGGCGATCATTCCTTTATTAATGATGCGGCTGTCTCTGGCTAGGAAGAGAAGGTCGGCGGCGGCATTGGACATCATGCGCGGACGCCAGTTATCATTATTATAACAGGCGCGCAGGCAGTCATACGGCGTCGCTTCTTTCGGTTTCGGCATCCATACCCATTCCGACCGCACTCCGCGGTGCGTCTTTTGTGTGTTGTAGTAATTGCACGCCCAGAACAGCGCCAGGGCGAACTCGCGGGCCGTTAATAGTTTGCCCTGTTCAGCCAACTTTTGCGCTTCAGCCTGGTCGATATCCTGCCAGTGAATGTCTTCGTTCATTTTTTTGGTGTGCCCGGGCAGGAGCATCACGGAGGCCATGACTTCTTCCAGCCGGTTAAAGGTTCCCTCGATCATTTTCGCTTTCGCATTTTTTACGATGGCTTTTTTGTGGGTTCCCGGCATCAGGCAGCATGGACGGATGTCTTCCGCGTCCACATCGAGCGTATCGGTGATCAGCTCGTCAGTGCGTTCCCACTCCATCCCATGCGAGCGCAGGTTGGCGAGGATCGAGGTGACAAAGCGGCTGATCTCCGGCTTGCCGTTGTCGGTATAAATACTGCCGAACGCGCCGAAGTAGGAAACGCCCATGCGCAGGGCCAGGCCGATCAGCCAGGCATCGTATTTTTTATCGACAGCCGCGCCGTAAATGACGCGGGTGCGCAGATCCTGCCAGAGATAACCTTCCGGCCGGAAGATCTCGCCGGTCTCCTCATCCATGACCCAGCGGTCGAAGCGGTGCTGGTCGCCGACAAGGATCTGGAAGGGCGCGAGATCTGAATAATCGCGCAGGATCGGCGGTAAAATATTGTCCAGGGCACGCAATCCGCCGCGCTGCATGGCCTCCAGGGCCGGGTTCCAGCGTTTCTCAAACCACCAGTTGGCGGATTCATAACCGCCGATGTCCCAGCCGCGGCGGTGAGCCTCGATAACCAGGCAATTCCGGTATAAATCGACGCGATTTGCGTCCCGGTGCTCGCGTTTTCCACATAATGATACCCAAAAATCAATGGCTTCCGGCGTCCATTTCCGGGGCGAATCGGCATACGATTTGGTGTGTCTCAGCCCCGCAATGCCCTTTTTTTCGTACTTTTTGATCCATCTGTAGATGGATTGCCACTGAACCGCGTGCCGCATGGCGACGGATTCGATCCATTTGCGCTTGCCGCCGTTCCAGTTGCGCGGCATGGCTTCTGATTCCCTTATGATCGCCATGATTTTCGCGATGCGCGGATCCACCAGATCCTGCTCGTTGACGGCGGTGTCCCGGTCATAACCTTTTCCGCCCGTGGAGATGACGTCAAGGGCTTTGGTCATGTCGCAGGTGGCCAGAAATTCATCCGCGCCGGTGTGCTTCGAGATCATGGCCGCGGCCGCGGCCGGTTTGAGCGCCGGGAGAAGTTCAGGTTTCACCCCTTCCTTATTTATTATAGCCTGCTGAACGTCGGCCGGCAGGGACGTGATGGGATATTTTTTGGTCTTTCCGCCGCGCCCGTTTCCGGCTTCTTCAATATAAGCCCAGGCCTCTTTTCGAGCGCGAATCTCGACCATCCGTTGAGATTTATTTATAATTTCAGATATTTCTTTCGCTGTAAAAGTCCGGTCTGACATTAGTTCACCTTAATTTTATTAATAATTCCAAAAATATCCTTACTGGTCAGGCAAATAAGGAAAAGAAAAAGTATTAAAATAAAGATGCGTTTCTGATTGATGGGCGAATCCAACCACTCGAATAATTGGATAATCAGATCCCTTTTTGGAGCCCTCAATAAAATTGACATTATTTTCCCTCCATCTCTTTAAGGAATAACATCCGTTTTCTCTTCTCCGCACCCTTCCGGCTGATTTCCTCTTCCAGTTTCTGGATCTCTGCCCGCAGTGCCTCCGGCCCTGGGAGGACAAACACACCAACCTGCATACCTAATAGCTTCAGCGGCTCCGTGTAGTTCACCGTGTCGCAGAACGCTGGTAAAAAAATAGCTGGAAAGCGGTGTCCTTCTTTGGACTCCGCCGTCCAGCTATCCAGCATAGTTTTAGTGATGTCCGTCCCTGTTAATTCCGACATCCGGGCAGCGATCTGGTATCGGGATAATGGGCATTTCTTAATCCCTTCATTGACCGATTCGCGGAAGCGACGGTCAATATCCATACTTCCCTCAATCGGCTGTTTTGTTTCCGATTCGTGATATCGTGCCACAAGATCAAGAATTGATGTCTGTGCCGGGTCTATTCTTTGTTTGAATTTAGCCATTGAAAACACTCTTTTTATAATGTATATTTCAGATAAAGGTTATTTTATGTTCACAATCCTCATATATATAAAGGAAGCGCTCCTCCGGTTATGCCGCCGCCTTTCGATGCCAGACAACCATCCGACGTCCGCGTCGCGGTTCGCCATAAAGATAAATTTCCGGCCAAATTTCTTTCACATCATGCTTTACCGCTTCCGCAATAGCCTTATGCACCCGTTGAGAATTTGTGCGTCCCCTAACAGTGTCGCTAACTGTCGTCGCGCTAATATTCAGTTCACGGGCGATTGCCGCTTGATTCACTGGACTTTCGTCAAGCGCTTCCTGAATCTGTTCTTTCGTCCAGTTTTTTACTTTTCTTGTGATAGGGCGTTTGTTCATTTTTTTGAACTCCATATTAGGCTTATTGATTATGCTTATAAACCGATTAAATGCCTAAGTCAAGCATTTTTTCGATTTCGGACTATATTTTTTGAAATAATAGACACTGATAACACTAAATTATTGATATTATATAATAATACGTCAATTTCGCAGTATTTCGCAGTTCATTTCGCAGTTGATCGCTTAACAGCGAAATGTGTTTATTAATATTTTTAAGGTGATTATATGTCTACAAAGGCATTATCTGAACAGGAAAAAAATGATATAAAAAAGCGTGTCCGTTGGGCTATTGATTATATTTGTAAAAATTTTTATATGACCAATGAAAAAATCGGTAAAGAGATGGGGTGCGCTACTAGTACAATTAATAGTTACCGGCGCATGATCACGTTGCCAGGGCGCGACTTTGTAATATTTATAAAGAAGTATGGTCTATCATCAGATTGGTTGGATGATGGTAAGGGAGAGCCATTCCCAGGCGCCCGCGAAAAATTCCCTGAAGTATGTGGATCGAAATCAGAAACAGGCAGTCAATATCCTACTACAGAAGGCGTACATGAGACGCCAGCGCATTATAGTAAATCAACGGACGCTTTATTTTCATCTAACCAAATAATTAATATTGAAGAAGCAATGGGAAAGGCATATAAAGTTCTTACGGCCGGTACCGCTCTGTCAGTCGCCCTCTATATGAATATTCAGCAGTTCGCCGCAGCTTTGGACACCGGAGAGGAACTTAAAAAATGCAGAGATGAAATTGCTGATCTGCGTAAAGAGGTTTTAAAATTAAGACAGGAAGTTAATCGCTTTACCGCTCCTTCTACAGCCGAGCGGCAGGACGATGGCTCGGAAAAAGAAGCAATGTAATCTACCTTCATTGAGGTTTATGAAAAAGACAATAACTATATTATCAATAATCGTTATAATATCTGTTTCTTATTATATAGTTAAGAAATTCTATGATATTAATAAATACAATGATATTCGTGAAACTGTTGAGGTAGAAAATAAGCAACCAGAAACAATCATTCCAAAAGAAAATATTACTTATATTAATAATTCCAATCAGATAAATACGTCTGTAAATAATAATGATTCAAAAGAATATAAAGAAAAAGATCGAATCGCTGAATATGATCGTGATGTTAAAGTTAAAAGCCTGGAGATTGAACGGCAGAATAAATTATTAGAATTACAGGAACAACAAAAACGGCTCGATGAAATAAGGAGGCTTCAGGCTGAAAATGATGAGAGGTTAATGAAGCATCGTGAAGAGTTGCAAAAGTTAAAACAACAGGAAATTGATATTAATACGAGTAGTAGTAGGCTTATTGATAATATTAGAAATAATCATTGATAATTTGTCACCGATTAAGTTTCTTTATCAACAGGATTTTGGGATAAGCTATTCGGCGACACAAAAAAATAAAAAATAAAAAATCAGCCGCCAAAAAATTCATAACATATTAATAAATAAGAATTCCATCCCGCCACATCCCATTAAGTCTTACCACATCCCGCTTGTCTCCTAATACGTTACTTCTTTCAGCTGTAAGCAGTCCTTCAACCAGCAAAAGAACCCCGA